>NZ_JAURXB010000128.1 GCF_030654605.1 Bradyrhizobium sp. | reverse complement strand
TCTGAGCGCGGAGATCGTCGTCCTGCCGTTCGACGCGGAAGATGCGCGCGAGGCCGGGTTCATCCGCGCACATCTGACACCGCTTGGCATCCCGAGCGGCAACTCCGATGTGCTGATCGCCGCACAGGCACTGCGCAGAGGATTGACGCTTGTCACCGCCAATGGCGGCGAATTCGAGCGTGTGCCGGGACTGCTCGTCGTGAATTGGAGGGCTGGATGAACGTCGGAGCGCAACGCGTTCTCACACGTGTCCGCCTCAGTACGACCTGCGGCCCGCCGGCACAGCCTTCGCCTTGCGCGGACCGGCGGCTTCCATCTCCCGCAATACCTTGCGCAGGCCGCGCGCCGAGGTCAAAGCGCGCGTGATATTCTTGTCCAGAGAGTTTTCCTCGAAGAACAACACCACCTCGCAACAGGGGCACTGCCTGGAATAGCCGGCCTGGACCCGGCGCGCGCGGTCCCGGAACACATTCCTGCATCGGGTGCAGCAGACCTGAACTGAATCGTCCTTTGACGTGGATCATCCGGGAAAATCGATATCGCGACGCGCGCAAACGCCGCGTCGCAGTTAAGGCCGATAATCCTGAAATTTATCGAAACGATGCGCGGCGGACGCCGTTGCGATGGATTTCCGGTTAAGAAACCGTTGCGGGCGGACGCTGCCGTGCTACCGCCGCCGGGCCACGGCCACACCGAGCAGGAACGCCACCAGCAGCGAGCCGAGCGGCGCTTCGCGGGCGATGTTGGCGATGATGCTGAGCGGCATTCCGGGTTTGCGGCCGGACTCGATGGCGTCAGAGACGCGGTGGGCCGCGCCCTTCACCGCGTCGGAAACTTCCGCGATGGTGGACTTGGGCTCCGGCACGGGGTCCAGGCCATCATAGACGTAGGGCGGCTGCGAGGTCTGGTCGTTCATGGTTTTCAATCTCCGTCTTGCTCGCAGGCAATCGATCAGACGGAAATTGGTTCCGCGCGGCGGCTTGCGCCGCAACGCTTTCAGCCCGGCTGAACACCTTCAGCCCGGCTGAACACTTTCAGCCCGGGTTGATCCAGGCTGGCGGATTCCCGGATGGCGCCAGCGGCCCGCGCCTTCGCGCGATCCGCTGGCTTCATCCGGGCTACGGGACCGTTACCAATGATACCCCGCAGCGCCTTCAAAGAATTTTCGCGATCCCCTTGAAACCAAATCGCGCTTTGCTAATTTTTTTGTCGCCACCATGAAGTGGCGTCCGGGCGCCCTTCGGGCCCGGCCTGAGACGGGCACCGGAAACGTGTCCGGTGCCGCTCGTAACCAACTTGCTCATTGGAGGATTTGGCTATGCGCACCTACGACTTTTCGCCCCTCTGGCGTTCGACCATCGGCTTCGACCGCCTGTTCGACCTCGCGGAGGCCGCCCAGCGGGCCGGCGAGGACAATTATCCGCCCTACAACATCGAACGGCTTGCCGACGACCGCTACCAGATTTCGCTGGCGGTTGCGGGCTTCTCGCCCGACGAGATCTCGGTCACGGCGGAGCAGAACGTGGTCACCATCGAAGGGCAAAAGCCCGAGAAGGTCGAACGCGAGTTTCTGTACCGGGGTATTTCGACCCGAAGCTTCAAGCGCCAGTACAGCCTTGCCGACCACGTCGTGGTCAGGGGCGCGACATTCGACAATGGCCTGCTGAGAATCGAACTGGTTCGGGAGATTCCCGAAGCCATGAAGCCGCGGCGTATCGCCATCAGCGGTGCCTCCGCCGGCAACGTCCAGCAGCTCGAAGCCAGAGCGGCCTGACAAATCCTTTGACGATGCCGCGCGCAATACAGCGCGCGGCATTCCGCCCTCGTCTGTGAAATGGAGGAAACCATGCGGCCGACGACCGCTTTCGATGACAATGTGTTCGACATCCACGCGCTGCTTCACCCCGGCACGCTGTTCGATCATCCCAGGGACGTCGTGTCCCATCCCTCGCTGAGCCTGACCGAGAAGCGAGCCATCCTCGCATCCTAGGCATCCGATGCCAGCGCGATCGCCTCATGCCCCGCGCTGCGCGCGCCGGCGGGTCTGAAGGCGCCCGTAACCATCGATGAAATTCTGGAGGCCCTTTGCGAGCTCGATGGCGGGCCGCGCCCGCCCGGCGGCAAACCCTACCGGCTGCGTTCGGCAGAACGGTGCCTCGCGGCGTAACCAGGCGACGGCGGTCGAGGCAATAACCGCGACCGCCCCAAGCCGCAGGCGTCCAAGGACATCTGCGATGCGCCCGCACGTTCAATGCGTGTTGAATCCGTCATTCGCACGAAACGCATGAACCATCCGCATCGATGACCCGACAACCTGAAATCCAATCGAGCCGCGGGCATCAGATGAAATCCGGTTTACTTTCCTTGCTGGCATTGATGCTGCTTTCATCGGCGGCTGCGGCCGAGCCCTGCGGGTTCGTCCCGGAACGGCAGGTGATGGCGCACGAGATCAGGCAAGCCGGCGAGCGGCGGCCGGTCCACATCACGTTTCAGACCGGGGCCGAAGGCGTGAAACTTCCGGCCCACCTGAAGGCGCAATATCCGGAAGAAATGACCGTCGTGCTGCAGCACGAATTCCAGGGCCTGAAGGTGACCGATGATCTACTCGAGGTCGGCTTGTGGTTCAGGCGCAGGCCGGAACGGCTGGTGGTGCCCTTGCGCGCGATCACGAGCTTCTATGATCCTGCGGTGCAGGAGTGCCCCCGCCAAAATTCAGGAGAATGAGACCAGCACATTCCCCAGCCCGGACAATTCCATCTTCACCTTGTCGCCGGCGTTGAGCCACACCGTCTTGACCAGGCTCCCGGTCAACACGATCTGCCCGGCGTGCAAACCTTTTCCTTCGGCGGCGAGATGGTTGGCGAGCCAGGCCAGCGCGTTGTGGGGATGGCCGAGCACATCGGCGCCGGTGCCCTGCCCCGCCAGCTCGCCGTTGATGATGGCGCGGCCGGTCACGGCTCGCAGATCGGGCGCCTTGGTGCGCGACACCGGCTCGCCGAGCACGCAGCCGGCGGCGAAGAAATCATCCGCCACCAAAGTCGGCGCGCCCATCGTCTCCCATTTGACGTAGCGGTCGTCGACGATCTCGATCGCGGGAAAATAGGCCTCGATCGCCTCGGCCACCCACTCGGCCGTGAACGGCGCCTCCGACGGCGGCATGTCGCGCGCGAGTTTGACGGCGATCTCGCATTCGACGCCGACCCGGACGAAATCGGCCGCAGCAAGTTGCGCACCGCTGTCATGAACGCCTTTTGCAAAGACGCCGCCGCCGCAGGGATGGGGGATGCCGAGATATTGCTGCATCACCGCGCTGGTGCAGCCGATCTTGTAGCCGACCATGGCGCCGAACTGCGGCAGCAGCAGATCGTGCACCGCGCGCTGGATCCGGTAGCCGTCGGCCTCGTCCTTGGGTGCTACGGCCGCGTCCAGCGAATTCAGCGGCGTGCGGCCGCGGCGGGCGGCGGCGATGGTCCGGGCGGCCGCGAGAATGTTGTCCATCGCCGGCGGCTTTCAGTTCGACTCAACAAAATGACCGCACGCGGCGGCCACATTCTACTCGTCGCGATAGACTTTCTCGCGTTTCTCGTGACGCTCCTGGGCTTCCACCGACAGCGTCGCGATCGGGCGGGCTTCCAGCCGCTTCAGCGAGATCGGCTCGCCGGTCTCCTCGCAATAGCCGTAGGTGTTGTCTTCGATGCGCTGCAGCGCGGCGTCGATCTTGGAGATCAGCTTGCGCTGGCGGTCGCGGGCGCGCAATTCAATGGCGCGGTCGGTTTCCGACGAGGCCCGGTCGGCGAGGTCGGGGTGGTTGACGTTTTCTTCCTGCAGCGTCTGCAACGTAATGCGGGATTCGCGCAGGATCTCGTCCTTCCATGCCAGCAGCTTGCCGCGAAAATATTCGCGCTGGCGGTCGTTCATGAAAGGCTCTTTTTCGGTCGGTCGATAGTTCTTCAACTTTTCCAAGGCCAGCCCATTTTCACGTGCAAGGCGGGCGGAAATGGTCCGTCCGCGCGCGCCTTATATAGCGGCGTGTTGTGACAGACAATATCGCTCGAAACGGGAAAGCCTGCCGGCGCAAGGGTTTCGCGAGGGTTTCCTGGGGAATTCACCAGGGTTTCACGCAGGAACCTGTGAAAAACCGCTCGCCCGGTCAGAACTGCCCGGCTTTGGCCAGTTCGACTTCGACCCGCAGTTCAATCTCGGACAGTACCGCGTCGAGCCCGGGGTCGCCGGAGGAGGATTTCAGGTTGGCGGCGGCGGCGCGCAGCCGGTTGACGGTGGAAGCGTCGAAATTGCCCGACAACAGCCCGAGTTTGAGGTCATCCAGCACGTCGAGCGCGCCTCTACCGCGCTGCACCGAACGTTTGCGGCGCTCGGTGGGATCCTCGACACCCTGCAGCGCCAGCAGCGCATCGATGTTGCCGGCCGCTTTCGGCGGGGCGGCGGAGCGGGTCTCGGCCGCCGTGGTCGCCTCCGGCAGCGAAAAACCGGTCGACGAGCTTCGCTTGGCGTTGCCGGCAGAGCTCCCGAGAGTGGTGCCGTTCGGTCCATAGATGCGCATGATTTGGTCTCGCGGTGTAAGCGGCAGCATCGCCTCCCCGTGGTTAACGAAACGTGAATCGCCCGGCAGAATTTGCCGGGAAG
>NZ_JAURXB010000122.1 GCF_030654605.1 Bradyrhizobium sp. | reverse complement strand
CCACGTCCCAGGAAGCGCCCGTCTGAATTCTTGCAACGGCTTCCGCAAGCGAATTTGGCCGCATCAGTCTTGACCTTCCATCCGTCGTGACCGGCTAAACAAACTCCGCACCGAGCCCGCGCATCATCGGGATGAAATCCGGGAAACTGGTGGCGATGAAGGCGGTGTCGTCGACCTTGACCGGCTTGTCGGAGGCGAGCCCCATCACCAGCGCCGACATCGCGATGCGGTGATCCATGTGGGTGGCGACCAGGCCGCCGCCGGGCACATGGCCCTTGCCCTCGACGATCAGATCGTCGCCCACGATCTCGACCTTGACGCCGTTGACGCGCAGCATGGCGGCGGTGGCCTCCAGCCGGTCGGATTCCTTGACCCGCAATTCCTGCAGGCCGCGCATGATGGTGGTGCCCTCGGCGAAAGCGGCCGCCACCGCCAGCACCAGATATTCGTCGATCATCGAGGGTGCGCGCTCCGGCGGCACCTCGACACCGCGCAGTTTCGAGGCGCGGACCCGGAACTGGGCCATCGGCTCGCCGGCATCGCCGCGAACCTGGCTTTCCTCGATCGACGCGCCCATTTCGCGCAGCGTGGTGAACAGCCCGGTGCGCAGCGGATTGGTCATGATATCTGACAGGATAAGGTCGGAGCCCTCGACAATCAGGGCCGCGACGATCGGAAACGCTGCCGATGACGGATCGGCCGGCACCACGACACCGGCGCCGTGCAGTTCGGGTTGCCCGGTCAGCACGATCTTGCGGCCGTGGCTGCCCTCGGGCGAGGAGACGATCTGCGCCCCGAAATGCCTGAGCATCAGTTCGGTATGGTCGCGGCTGGCCTCGGTCTCGATCACGGTAGTGATTCCCGGCGCCGCCAGCCCCGCCAGCAGCACCGCGGACTTGATCTGGGCAGAGGCCACCGGCGTGCGGTACAGGATCGGCAGGGGATCGCGCGCGCCCTGCAGCGTCAGCGGCAGACGTCCGCCTTCGCCGCTGGCAACGACCCTGGCGCCCATCAATTGCAGGGGATCCACGATGCGCCGCATCGGCCGCGAGCGCAGCGATGCGTCGCCGTCGAACACGGCGGTGATCGGGCAGCCGGCCACAGCTCCCATCACCAGCCGGCAGCCGGTACCGGAATTGCCGAAATCGAGCGGAGCTTGCGGCTGCGCGAATCCGGCGACGCCGACCCCGCGCACGCCCCACGCAAACGGGCCCGTTCGCTCCACCTTCGCACCCAGCGCCTGCATCGATTTGGCGGTATTGAGCACGTCCTCGCCCTCGAGCAGGCCCGAAATCCGGGTTTCGCCGACCGCCAGCGCCCCCAGGATCAACGCCCGGTGCGAAATCGACTTGTCGCCGGGAACACGGACTTTTCCGGTCAGGGGACCGCTGGCGCGGGATTCGAGCGGCGTGGGCGGGTCAGATTGGGTCAAGATTGTGTCCTCTGCGCCGGCGCAGGTACCACATGACCCGCGCCGCGTCACGCCACTGTCGAAATGCGCGCACAGCGCTATTGACAGGGCCGCGTCAACTAGCCAAGTGAAGCACCGTTTTTCGACAAATTCCCAGGACTCCCCACGTGGCCAAATCCGATCTCGGAACCAAACGCATTTGCCCGACGACGGGTAAGAAGTTTTACGACCTCAACAAGAACCCGGTGATTTCACCCTACACCGGCGAGGTGGTGCCGATTGCGCCGATTCCGCCGCCGCGGACCCGCGCCGATGCCGCCGCGCGCGCCGCGGCTGCCGCGTCCGCCGCTTCGGCCGCAGAAGCTGTGGAGCCCGCTGAGGCCGAGGAATTGGTGCCGCTCGAGGAAGCCGATGCCGAGGAGAATACCGGCAAGGTCAAGGCTGTCGTTCCGGAATCCGAGGACGACATCGAGGTCGACGAGACCATCGAAGACGATGATGATGATGATTCCACCTTCATCGCCGACGACGAAGAAGGCGACGAGGACGTCACCGACATCATCGGCGACGTCGGCAGCGACGAAGAGACTTGAGATCGGCCCTGAAACGTGTTCAGGGTTTTTTCCCGCGAGTCGCCCAAGGCGCGCGGGGAGCATGATCCGAACCGAGAGGCCGCGTTAGCGAAGAGCGGCATCCGGTTTTTCAAGTGGATCGTGGCAAAAGGACTAGAGTTACGGGGCCATAGCTCAGCTGGGAGAGCGCTTGCATGGCATGCAAGAGGTCGGCGGTTCGATCCCGCCTGGCTCCACCAACCTTCGCAGGCTGCGCCTGCTTCGGGATTGCCCCCTACTCCCCCAACGCAACATTGAGCCGATCGCGCAGCCCGATCAGCTCGTTCTTCATCGCCAGTAGCTCGGCGACCGAGCAGTTCGACGCGGCGAGGATCGCCTCGGGCACCGCCCTGGCTTTTTCCTTGAGGGCCTGGCCCCGGGGCGTCAGTGCGATCAGCACCTGGCGTTCGTCTTCGGTACTCCGGGTGCGCTTGACCAGTTCCGCCGCTTCGAGCCGCTTCAGCAGCGGGGTCAGCGTGCCGGAATCCAGCAGCAGCCGCTCGCCGATGTCCTTGACCGCCACGCCATCGCGCTCCCACAGCACCAGCATGACCAGGTATTGCGGATAGGTCAGGCCAAGCCGGTCGAGCAGCGGCTTGTAGGCCCGGTTGAAGGCGTGCGCGGTGGAATAGACCGCAAAGCAGAGCTGATTGCCGAGCAGCAGCGGCAAGTCCGCCGCGGGTTTCCTGGCCATTTGCATCCTCTTGTCGTCACGGCACCGCATGCCCTGCTGCAATGTGGGCCCGGACCGGCCCAAGATCAATTGTAGCCAATTAGATTGCGCGCTCACGATTTTTTGTATTGTGCAAAATTCAATTGTGCGCAATATAAATGACGAACCCCAGCAAGGAGAAACCCGATGTCGGTAAAAGTGCTCTACAAAACCACCGCCAAGGCCACCGGCGGCCGCGACGGCACCGCCGCCACGCTCGACGGCGCGTTCAGCGTGAAGCTTGCCACCCCCAGGGAACTCGGTGGCGGCGGCGGCGCCGGCAACAATCCCGAGCAGCTGTTCGCGGCCGGCTATGCCGCCTGCTTCATCGGCGCGATGAAGGCCGTGGCGGCCGGGGGCGGCCCGAAGGTCCCCGCGGACGCTTCCGTGACCTCCACCGTCGGAATCGGACCGCGCTCGGAAGGCGGTTTCGGCCTCGACATCGACCTGGCGGTTTCCCTGCCGGGTCTCGAACGCGCCGACGCCGAGGCGCTGGTCGCGAAGGCACACCAGGTCTGTCCCTACTCCAACGCCACCCGCGGCAATGTCGATGTCCGCCTGACGGTCGTCTGATCGGCCCGGCCAATGGCCCGCTCCCGGTACGGGCGGGCCATTCTGCCTTGCGAGAACAGTGCGGCCAGCCGCATTTGCGCCGACCCGCGCGGGATGCTTAATGGCCGCGACGTTCCCTCAAAACCTCGCAAGAAACGGCCCAGATGACTGAAACCTCGCCCGCTGCAATGACCGGATTGCGCGTGATCGATCTGACGCGCGTGCTCGGCGGACCCTATTGCACCCAGATCCTCGCCGACCACGGCGCCGACGTGATCAAGGTCGAGCCGCCCGCCGGCGACGAGGTGCGCGACTGGGGCCCTCCGTTCCACGGCGAAGACGCGGCCTATTTCGTCGGCATCAACCGCAACAAGCGCTCGATCGGGCTCGACCTCGCTTCCGAGGGCGGCCGCGCGGTGCTGCTGAAGATGCTGGAGAGCGCCGACGTCCTGATCGAGAATTTCAAGCCGGGCACGCTCGACAAATGGGGCATCGGCAACGACGTGCTGCGCGCGAAATTCCCGAAGCTGGTGCATTGCCGGATTTCCGGCTTCGGCGCCGACGGCCCGCGCGGCGGCAATCCCGGCTATGACGCCATCATCCAGGCCATGACCGGCATGATCGCCGCGACCGGCTCGCCGCAGAGCGGGCCGATGCGGATCGGCGTTCCCCTGGTCGACATCACCACCGGGCTTTATGCCGCGATCGGCATCCTGATGGCACTGTCGGAGCGGCAGAAATCCGGCGTCGGGCAGTTTCTGGAAACCACGCTGTACGAAACCGGCCTCGCCATCATGCACCCGCATGCGGCGAATTATTTCATGCACGGCAAGCCGCCCAGCCTCACCGGCAACGAGCATCCCAATCTGGTGCCCTACGCGATCTTCCCCACGCGCACCGACAATATCTTCATCGGCGTCGGCAATGACGGCACCTTTCGCAAGCTGGCAAAAGAGATCGGCAAGCCCGAACTCGGCACCGATCCGCGCTTTGCCCGCAACAAGGACCGCATCGCCAACCGCGATGCGCTGCGCGCCGAACTCGCCGCCGTGTTCAGCCAGCACGACGCCGGCCCGCTATGCGACCGCCTGCTCGCCGCCGGCCTGCCGGCCGGTCCGGTGCAGTCGATCGACCAGGCGCTCACCAGCGCCCACACCCTGCATCGCGGCGACGTCATCGAAAAGGACTGGTACAAGGGGGTCGCCTCGCCGATCCGGCTTTCGCGCAGCAAGCCTAGCCTGCGCCGTACCCCGCCGAAATTCAGCCAGCATACCGCCGAGGTGCTGGGCGAGTTCGGGTATTCGGCTGATGAGATCGCGGCCCTGGTCGCCAGGGGCGCGGTCTGCGGCAATGAGCGGAAGCGCTGAGGTTCGAGCGCAACTCTCCAAGCGTCGTCCCTGCGAAAGCAGGGACCCATAATCCCGGGCGTTAGTTGTGGCCGGAGGTGTCTGCCTCCGTGCCCGAACAATGGGCCGCGGCGTATCGATCCCGGATCAGCGCTCGCAACGCTCGCTTGTCCGGGACGACATCAGAGATCGTCTCCGCCTATTTTCCGGCTTCCCCTCGCCGCCGCTTCCCCCATACCATGCTTTCGCATATACGGTCATTTGCACGTCATCCAGCGCTGTTAACGCGCGAAACGAAGATGACGATCCAACCGGGAGGGGTTTTATGATGCTACGACATTTCGGCCTTGCCACCACGCTGGCGACAACGCTGGCGCTTGCAACGCCCGCTCACGCCGTGACGGAGCTGCAGTGGTGGCACGCCATGACCGGCGCCAACAACGACGTCGTCAACAAGCTCGCGGCGGATTTCAACGCCAGCCAGTCGGACTACAAGGTGATGCCGTCCTTCAAGGGCGGCTATGCCGACACCATGAACGCCGGCATCGCCGCGTTCCGCGCCGGCAACGCTCCCCACATCATGCAGGTGTTCGAAGTCGGCACCGCGACCATGATGAGCGCCACCGGCGCCATCAAGCCAGTCTATCAGCTGATGAAGGATGCCGGCGAGCCGTTCGACCCCAAGGCCTACCTGCCGACCATCACGGGCTACTACTCGACCTCGAAGGGCGACATGCTGTCGTTTCCCTTCAACTCGTCATCGACGGTGATGTGGATCAACAAGGATGAGCTGAAGAAGGCCGGCATCGCCGAGATCCCGAAAACATGGCCGGAAGTTTTCGCTGCCGCCAAGAAACTGAAGGCGTCGGGTCATGAGACCTGCGGCTTCTCCAACGCCTGGGCGTCATGGGTCCATATCGAGCAATTCTCCGCCTGGCACAACGTGGCGATCGGCACCAAGGCGAACGGGCTCGACGGCTTCGACACCGTGCTGAAGTTCAACTCGCCGCTGCACGTCAAGCACCTGCAGAACCTGATCGACCTGCAGAAGGACAAGACCTACGACTATGCCGGCCGCGCCAACGCCGGCGAAGCCCGGTTCGGCTCGGGCGAATGCGCGATCTTCCTGACTTCCTCGGGTTATTACGGCACCGCCAAGGGCACCGCCAAGTTCGACTTCACCTCGGCGCCGATGCCGTATTATCCCGATGCCGCCGGAGCTCCGCAGAACTCGATCATCGGCGGCGCTTCCCTGTGGGTGATGGGCGGCAAGAAGCCCGAGGAATACAAGGGCGTCGCGAAGTTCTTCGCGTTCCTTTCGGACACCAACCGCCAGGCCAAGCTGCATCAGGAATCCGGCTACCTGCCGATCACCAAGGCGGCTTACGAGAAGACCAAGGCCGACGGCTTCTACCAGAAGAATCCCATCCTGGAGACGCCGCTGAAGGAACTGACCAACAAGGAGCCGACCGAGAATTCGCGCGGCCTGCGCTTCGGCAACATGGTGCAGATGCGCGACGTCTGGGCCGAGGAAATCGAGGCGGCGCTCGCGGGCAAGAAGACCGCGCAGGAAGCACTCGACGCGGCCGTATCTCGCGGCAATGCCATGTTGCGGACGTTCGAAAAGACGGCGAAATAGGGAACCTGGGAGTTTCGTCATTGCGAGCCATCGGGTCGGCGCGAAGCGCCGCCCGGCGGTAAACTCCGCGAAGCAATCCATAGTTCGGCGTCGCCGGAGAATGGATTGCTTCGTCGCTTACGCTCCTCGCAATGACGAATGCATTGCGGCAATCGCTTTTTTTGAGCCTGATTTGGGTCTGCATGGAAAAGTCCGCGGTCTTCAACAGGAGCAAGCTGCTTCCCTACGCGCTGCTGGCGCCGCAGCTCATCATCACATTCGTATTTTTCTACTGGCCGGCCAGCCAGGCGGTCCTGCAATCGTTCAAGCGCGAGGATGCCTTCGGCCTCGTTTCCGAATTCGTCGGACTGGAAAATTACCAGGCGCTGTTTGCGCAGCCTGAATATTACAAGGCGATGCTGACGACGCTGATATTCTCGACGCTGGTCGCGGCGCTGTCGCTCTCGATCGCGCTTCTGTTCGCAACCCAGGCCGACAAGAACCTCAAGGCCGCGCCGGTCTACAAGACCTTCATGATCTGGCCCTATGCGGTGGCGCCGGCGGTGGCCGGCGTACTGTGGTTCTTCATCTTCCACCCGTCCCTCGGCACCCTGGCGCGGCCGCTGCGCGGCCTCGGCCTCGACTGGAACCCGCTCCTGAACGGCAACCACGCCATGACGCTGGTGGTGATGTCGGCGGTGTGGAAGCAGATCGCCTACAATTTCCTGTTCTTTCTCGCCGGACTGCAGTCGATTCCCAAGAGCGTGATCGAGGCCGGCGCGATTGACGGCGCGGGTCCGATGCGGCGGTTCTGGACCATCATATTCCCGCTGCTCTCGCCGACCACCTTCTTCCTGCTGGTCGTGAACATCGTCTACGTTTTCTTCGACACCTTCGGCATCATCGACGCGGTGACCGGCGGGGGACCTGCCGGCGCCACCACCACCATGGTCTACAAGGTCTATGCCGACGGCCGGCTCGGCGGCGATCTCGGCGGCTCGGCGGCGCAATCGGTGGTGCTGATGGTCATCGTCATCGCGCTGACCGCGGTCCAGTTCAAGTATGTCGAGCGCAAGGTGCAGTACTGATGGTCGAGCATCGCCCGTGGAACGACATCATCGCCTACGCCATCCTCACCCTCGGCGTGTTCATCGTGGCGTTTCCGGTCTATGTCGCCGTCATCGCCTCGACCCATGACGCCGCGACCGTGGTCGGCGGGCGGATGCCGCTGTCGCCGGGCGGCCATGCGCTCGAGAATTACTACCGCGCCATCTTCGTCGGCGGCTCCCGCACCGCCCCCGAGCCGGTCGGCCAACTGCTGCTCAACTCGTTCATCTCCGCGATCGGCATCGCGGTAGGCAAGATCTGCATTTCGATCCTGTCCGCCTATGCGGTGGTGTATTTCCGCTTTCCGTTCCGCAAGACCGCGTTCTGGATCATCTTCGTTACCCTGATGCTGCCGGTCGAGGTCCGCATCTATCCGACCTACAAGGTCGTCGCCGACCTGCGCATGCTCGACACCTATGCCGGGCTGATCCTGCCGTTGATTGCGTCCGCGACCGGCACGCTGCTGTTCCGGCAGTTCTTCATGACCGTGCCGGACGAGTTGCTGGAAGCCTCGCGCATCGACGGCGCCGGACCGTTCCGGTTTTTCTGGGATACCCTGCTGCCGCTGTCGGTTACGACGATCTCCGCCCTGTTCGTGATCCAGTTCATCTATGGCTGGAATCAGTATCTTTGGCCGTTGCTGATCACCACCCAGGATTCGATGCAGACCATCGTCACCGGCATCAAGAAGATGCTCGTCACGACGGATGAACTGGCCGAATGGCAGCTGGCGATGGCGACCGCCGTCCTCGCCATGCTGCCGCCGGTGGCGGTGGTGATATTCATGCAGCGGCTGTTCGTGCGCGGCCTGGTCGAGACCGAGAAATAGGACTGAGATGGCCAACGTAGTTCTCCGCGACGTCCGTAAAACCTACACCGGTGGCTTCGAGGCCATCAAGGGCATCGACTTCGAAGTCGGCGACGGCCAGTTCTGCGTGCTGGTCGGCCCCTCCGGCTGCGGCAAGTCCACGCTGCTGCGCATGGTCGCCGGCCTCGAAACCATCACGTCGGGCGACATCGATATCGGCGGACGTATCGTCAACCAGATCGAGCCGGCCGACCGCGACATTGCCATGGTGTTCCAGAATTACGCGCTCTATCCGCATATGACCGTCTACAACAACATGGCCTACGGCCTGCGTAACCGGCGCATGCCGGAGCCCGAGATCGACACCAGGGTACAGGAAGCCGCCCGCATTCTCGAACTCGGCACCATGCTCGATCGCAAGCCGAAGCAGCTCTCCGGCGGCCAGCGCCAGCGCGTCGCGATGGGCCGCGCCATCGTGCGGCAGCCGAAGGTCTTCCTGTTCGACGAGCCCTTGTCGAACCTCGACGCCAAGCTGCGCATCGCCATGCGCGTCGAGATCCGAAAATTGCAGCGGCGCTTGAAGACCACCTCGATCTACGTCACCCACGACCAGCTGGAGGCGATGACACTGGCCGACATTCTCGTGGTCATGAACGGCGGCCGGGTCGAGCAGATCGGCAATCCGCTCGACATCTATCAGAAGCCCGCCACCACCTTCGTCGCTTCCTTCATCGGCGCGCCGCCGATGAATCTGATGCCGTTGCGATCGGACGAAATCAGCGCGCAATTCGCCGGCGACAGCCGCGCCGCCAGCGAAGCCGGTATCCTGGGAATCCGCCCCGAGGATTTTATCATTTCGAGCGAGACCATTGTCGGCGGCATCGCGCTCGACCTCACGGTGGAAGCGATCGAGCGGGTCGGGGCCGAGACCTTCATTTACGGCACCCGCCAGCACGAAATTCAGGGCGTCGCCGCCAACCCCGGCGAACTGCCGCCGGGCGAGGTGATCGTGCGGATCCCGGGCGCAGTCGCCCCCGCCATCGGCGAGCGAATCAAGGCGGTCGCCCCGCGCGAGAGCCTGCATCTGTTCAGTGCCGACGGGCGGAAACGAATCGATCTGTAGGCCTCGATTTCCGCCATTTCGGGCATTTTGTCGCGTTTCTTCAGGCGCTTGAACGCGCCGCAAATCATGCCCATATTGCTCATGACCGGAGGGCAGATCCGCCACCCGGTGTCATGGGGCGCCGCAAGGGCCCTGAAATGCCAAAGTCGCTTCGAGAGGGCTTTGTAAACTATGTCTCGTGTTCCCTCGTTATCCAGTCCGTTCCTGCTTGGCTTCGACGAAATCGAGCGTGCGCTCGATCGCGTGGTCAAGGGTGCCGACGGTTATCCTCCCTACAACATCGAGCGCTGCGACCGCAGCAATGGTGCGCCCGAATGCCTGCGAATCACGCTGGCAGTGGCTGGCTTCACCCGTGATCAACTCGATGTAACCATTGAGGAAAACCAGCTCGTGATCCGGGGCCGCCAGCAGGACGACAAGGTTCGGCAATACATCCATCGCGGCATCGCCGCGCGCCACTTCCAGCGCACCTTCGTGCTGGCGGAGGGGATGCAGGTGCTGGGCGCGGATTTGAAGAACGGGCTGTTGTCGATCGACCTCGCAAGGCCGGAACCTGAAAAGGTCGTTAAGACAATTGCTATCAATGAGCACGAATAATGGAACGAGTAGCGGACTCGACCGCTTAGTCTGACAGAGGAGTCGAGACCATGACTGATGCTGGTGTTGTGTTTGAAACCGAAACCGTCTCCACCGAGACGCTGGCCACCCTGGGCGAGGGCCATATCGCCTATGTGAAGCAGATCCGTTCCGAGGACGTACCGGGACTGTTTCCGCAGGCGCCGAAAATCGCGCCGGGCCTGAAACTGTTCGCGCTGCATGCCGCCGACGGCACGCCGATCATGCTGACCGACAGCCGTGAAGCGGCGATCGCCAACGCATGGAGCAACGAATTGCAGGCCGTCAGCGTTCACTGACGGAGGCTTGCTGCCGTCACCGGCGCGGCTTCGCTGCGACGGTTGACGCTCATCAGGAATTTGCGATACGCGGGCATGTCCTCGATCACATCGAGCCAATGTCCGCGTATTTTGTTTTGGGCTTGCGCTGCGCTCGTTGGCGCTATTGTGGATACGCAGCAAGGGCGAGCGCGTGGCCATCTAGAAAACCCGCGTTGCCTCGGCCTCGACCTGCTTGCGTATCAGCGGATGCAGCCCTTTACGGGTAGTGAGATCAACCTCGACACCGAGGCTCTTCTCGAGCAATCGCTTTGCTGCCACCAGATCCAGCGCATTGAACCGTCCGCGCGGATCATAATCGATAAAGATATCTACGTCGCTCTTGGCACTGGCCCTGTTGCGCGCAGTTGAGCCGAACAGATAGAGCGACGTCGCGCCGAGCGCCTTGATGGCGTCGGCCTGATTGCGCAGTTTCCTGAGTGTTTCAGCCTTGGTCATGGGATCAGCATAGCACGTCTGTGCAAAACCCGACAAAGGCGCCCTACGGATCGCCCTACGCCGCGCTGGCCGGCGGCAGCGCCAGCACGGAATAGATCGCCTGGGCGTCGCGCGAGGCGCGCAGCTTCTTGGCGACGTCCTGGTCGCGCAGCAGCCGGGCGATGCGCGCCAGCGCCTTCAGGTGATCGGCGCCGGCGCCTTCCGGCGCCAGCAGCAGGAAAATCAGATCGACCGGCTGGCCGTCCATCGATTCGAAGTCGATCGGGCGTTCGAGGCGGGCGAACAGGCCGAACAGCTTTTCCAGCTTGGGCAGCTTGCCGTGCGGGATGGCGACGCCATAGCCGACGGCGGTGGTGCCGAGCTTCTCGCGCTGCAGCAGAACCTCGAACACCGCGCGTTCGTTCTGCCCGGTCAGGCTGGCCGCCCGCGCCGCCAGTTCCTGCAGCGCCTGCTTCTTGCTGTTGACCTTCAACGCCGGGAGGATCGCCTCGGGTGCGACCAGATCGGTAATCATCATGGAACGTTCCGAGGTGAATTGAGCCGTCAGGTTGCGAAATAGGGTTCAGAGGGGTGACGTCAAGAACTTGGATCGCGGTAGCAGGCCTGCACCCGGCTGCCCATCAGGGCTTCTACGGGCCTTCTCCTACTCCAACGCAGGACCGGTGCCAACACCCGGGGGAGTTGTCCCAAGGTCTCCTTGAAGTCTGCTCCCCTCGAGAGCGGCGGACCACAGGGAGGCTCCCTATAGGGAGGCTCTCCGGGGGCGTCAATGCCGGTTATGGCCGGTTTCCCGGCTATCCCCCTGAGGGGAGCACCGGGGGATCGATCCAGCCGACATTGCCGTCCGGCCGGCGGTAAATGATGTTCACCCGCCCGCTGGAGCCATGCTGAAATACCAGGCAGGCGGCACCGGTCAGGTCCAGTTCCATCACCGCCTCGCTGACCGAAAACCGCTTCAGCGACGTGGTCGCCTCGGCGATGATGACCGGGCTGTAGCCGGTCTCGTCGTGTTCGTCGTCGCCGGCCGGCGCCTCGATCACATAGCTCGGGACGCTGAAGGTCGGCGCGGTCAGCTCAGCCATCGCCACCGCTTCGGCATGCGACTTTCGCGCCGAGCGATCCTTGAGCCGGCTCTTGTAGCGGCGCAGGCGCTTTTCGATCATCAGCAGCGCCTGGTCGGCGCTGGCATAGGCGTCGGCGGCATTGGAATCGGCTTCGAGCGTGATTCCCGAATCCAGATGCAGCGAGCAGTCGGTGCGGAAACCGAAACCGTCCTTGCTCAGCGTGATGTGGCCGGAATAGTTGCCGTCGAAGTACTTGCGCAGCACTTCATCGGTGCGCTCGCTGACGCGCCCGCGCAGGGCGTCGCCGACGCTGATGCTTTTTCCCGAGATCCGGAGAGTCATTTGATGCCTCGATTGGTCTGGACGGAACCGACACTATTCCGATTTGGCGGGGACGCAATCAGGCCGGGGCGGTGTCCCGGGACCTGTCGGTGGATGCGGCGGGCGCCGAAAGGGCATTACCGAGCATGCTCTGCTTGTCGCGGCGGCGTTGCACCGAGGAAGGGATTCGCATCGCCTCGCGGTACTTCGCAACCGTGCGACGGGCGATATCAATGCCGGAGACGCGCAATCGTTCCACGATGGTGTCGTCGGACAGGATCACGGCCGGGTCCTCCGCGTCGATCAGCTGCTTGATGTGATGCCGGACGGCCTCGGCCGAATGGGCGTCGCCGCCATCGGCCGACGCGATCGAGGCGGTGAAGAAATACTTCAATTCGAAACTGCCGCGATTGGTCGCCATGTATTTGTTGGCGGTAACCCGCGACACCGTCGATTCATGCATCTGGATCGCGTCCGCCACCGCTTTCAGATTGAGCGGCCGCAAATGCGCGACGCCGTGGGTGAAGAAGCCGTCCTGCTGGCGCACGATCTCGGTCGCTACCTTCAGGATGGTGCGGGCGCGCTGGTCGAGCGCGCGCACCAGCCAGGTGGCGTTCTGCAGGCAATCGGAGAAGTACGACTTGTCGCCGTCCTTGCGGATGTTCTTCGACAGCTCGGTGTAATAGATCTGGTTGACCAGCACGCGCGGCAACGTGTCGCTGTTGAGTTCGACATGCCAGCCGCCATCGGGGCCCGGCCGCACATAGACATCCGGCACCATGGTCTGGGTCCGGGCCGAGCCGAATTTCAGGCCGGGTTTCGGGTTGAGCCGGCGAATTTCACCGATCATGTCGGTGATATCCTCGTCATCGACGCCGCACAGTTTTCGCAAGGACGCGATATCGCGCTTGGCCAGCAGGTCGAGATGCTCGACCAGCGCCCGCATCGCGGGGTCGTAGCGGTTGAGTTCGCGCAGCTGGATCGCCAGGCACTCGCTGAGGGAACGCGCGCAGACGCCGGGCGGATCGAATTTCTGCAGCACCGCGAGCACCGCCTCGACGTCCGCCTGCGACGCCCCCAGCCGTTCGGCGGCCTGCCCCAGGTCCGGCGGCAGATAACCGGCTTCGTCGACCAGATCGATCAGATATTGCCCGACCATGCGCTGCGCCGGATCGGTAAAGGCCACCGCCAGCTGTTCGGCGAGATGGCTGCCCAGCGTCACCTCGGCGGCGACGAAGGCTTCGAGATTGTAGCTGTCGTCGTTGGAGGCGCCGCCGCCCCATTCGGTATAGGCGGTCGGCGCCGCGTCCTGCGCAGTGCGCGCGGCGGCCTCGGCCGGTTCCTCGGTAAACACGTTGTCGAGCGGGGTATCGAGGGTCTGCTCGATCTCGGAGCGGCTGCCGAGATCGCGGTTCATCCAGTCTTCCTGCGGCGCCTCGAAACCCTCGCCGGCGGCCCCGCCGGCCAGGTCGGAACCTTCACCGCCGCTCTCGTCGCCGTAGGCGGAGGCCTGCTCGTCATGCCCCGAATATTCGCCCCGCTCGGCGGCCGGTTCGCCCGCCACCGGCGGCTCGGTGCCCTCGCTGGCGCGCTCCAACAGCGGATTGCGCTCCAGTTCCTCTTCCACGAAGGCCGAAAGGTCGAGGTTGGACAGCTGCAGCAGCTTGATCGCCTGCATCAGCTGCGGCGTCATCACCAGCGACTGGGATTGGCGGAACTCTAATCTCTGCGACAGCGCCATGCGAAAAAGAACCGATCCACGAAAGTTGGTCCGATTCTTGCTTAAACTAGTCCAAAGCCGATGTACACGGCTTGACGGACGGGAAAAAAGTACTAGAGGCGAAATCCAGGTCCTAAGGTTAAGCTGAGGCTTAAAGCCAAGCCTAGAGCCTGAATTCCTCACCCAGATAAAGCCGCCGCACATCCGGATTGGCGACGATCTCTTCCGGACTGCCCTCGGTCAGGATCTCGCCGGCATAGACGATATAGGCGCGATCGGTCAGCCCCAGCGTTTCCCGCACATTGTGATCGGTAATCAGGACGCCGATGCCGCGATTGGTGAGGTGGCGGACCAGGTCCTGAATGTCGCCCACCGCGATCGGATCGATGCCGGCGAAGGGTTCGTCGAGCAGCATATAATTCGGCCGGGTCGCCAGCGCGCGTGCGATCTCGACGCGGCGGCGTTCGCCGCCGGACAGCGCAATCGACGGGCTTTTGCGCAATCGGGTGATATTGAACTCCTCGAGCAGCGAGTTGAGTTCGGCCTCGCGCTTTTTCCTCGAGGGCTCCACGACCTCCAGCACCGCGCGGATATTCTGCTCCACGGTGAGGCCGCGGAAGATCGACGCTTCCTGCGGCAGGTAGCCGATTCCGAGCCGGGCGCGCTGATACATCGGCAGCTTGGTGACGTCGTGGCCATCGAGTTCGATGGCGCCGCGATCGGCCTTGATCAGGCCGGTGATCATATAAAATACCGTGGTCTTGCCGGCGCCGTTCGGGCCCAGCAAACCGACCGCCTCGCCGCGCCGCACATAGATACTGACGCCGCGCACGACCTGTCGGGTGCCAAAACTCTTTTCCACGCTATGCACAGCCAGATAGCCGGCCCGCTTGGTCAGCCGGGGCGCGGTCGCGCCATTGACCTTCGACTTTTCCTTGGATTTTGGCGGACGCGGCTTTTCAGCTGGCGCGCTCGGCCGCGGCAGCACGACGTCATGGGCAACTGGAATGGCTTCGCGGGCCATCGGCGGCGCATCGCGCACCGGACTGGTCAGCATGTCGCCAATGGTATCGCCGAGCGCGGTGATGTCCTCACGCGAGCGCGCAAATCCGGAAGGACCGCGCTTGGCCGGCCGTCGACGGAACATGCTGAGTAAATCCACCATCCCCCGCTTCGCTCGTGCCTTTCACGGTCTCCCGCGACCCGCCGCCGGCCGATCGATTGGCCGCGGCAACATGAATGAACGGATGTCCCCTGCCCGAAAGAAACAACCTCGATCTCAGGCTCGGATCGCGCCGCCAGCCGCCCGGTAGATACAGCCTTGCCCCGCGAGCTTCAACCTCGCCACCGGCACATATCGTACAAGTGATTGATGTTATTTTGGTTTATTTGAGGGGCTGGGCGGCGGTCCGGGTGTCGAACCCGGCATCCCCGGGATCGCCGGAGCGCCACCGCCGCCGGAGGATATGAACAGGCCCTGGACCCGGCCGCTGTCGGATTCGACGCGCGACACTCCGGTCGCCATGTCCACCATCAGCCGGTCGCCGCGCAGCACGTTCTTGCCCTGGGTCAGCACGATGCCGCCGAGCATGGTGATCATGTTGGCCCTGGTGTCGAACACCGCGGTTTCCCCGGTCACCACCTGATCCTTCTGGGTCACCACCACATTGCCCTTGGCCTCGAGCCTGCGGATCGACGAGCTGCCGCCGGGGCCGGGCGTCGCAGCCTGCATCGGCGCCGATTTGGCCGCCTTCGCATTGCCGCCCTTGGCGGCAGGTGCGGCGGCGGGCGCCGATCCCCCATCGTAGAACACCACCAGGCTCTTCGACGTCATGGTGGTGTCGCCCTGGATCACCTTCACATTGCCGGCGAAGGTCGCTTCCTTCTTCTTGTCGCGCATCTCCAGCGAGGCGGCCTCGATCTGGATCGGCTGGTCGCGGTTTTGCGAAAAACCCTGCATGGCGTTGGGGACGCCTGACATCGCGCTTTGCGCTGATGCTTCGCCGGCGACGAGCAACGTCAGCGCGCAGGCGGCCGTGCAGGCATAATGCGCGATCCGTCCGATCGAAGTGCTGCGCGGAGAAAACATCATCATCGAGATCATTTCGGGTTGGCGGACTTGCCGGACACCGATCGTGTCCTGGCAGGTTGATTGACAGATGGCGCAGCGGAATCCGGCGGCGTCGCCGGCTCCTCGGGAGCACCCAGATTATCCAGGTTCAGCACGACATTGCCTTCGAACCGCACCACCTCGCCGCCGCCGGTTATCCGCAGCCGGTCGGCGCTCAGCGTGCCGTTGAGCAATTTGACGTCGACATGCTCTTCCGACGTCACCGTGCTCTTGCCGATATCGACCAGCGCCTGCGACATCCGGGCTTCATAGCCCGAGGAGGACTGCAGGAAAATATCCTTGCGCAGGTCCAGCAGCTGCGCCTTGGAGTCGAACAGCCCGCTGCGGGCATCGAGCGTGATGTGGGTGGTGCGGTCTTCCATCAATACCTTGGCGCGCAGCGTCCTGAGGTCGACCTTGTCCGGATCGGTCAGGTCCTGGGTCGCGGTCTTGGCCCAGACCTCGTAGGGCCGCTGATCCGGCGTGTAGCCGGACATATGCGGCGCTTCCATCGTGATCTTGGTGCCGGATACCACCAGGTTTCCAATGTCGACCGGCAGCTTCGGCAGCAGCATGCGGAACGGATTATAGACCGAGACGAAGACGATGGCCGTCATCGCCAGCACCACGGCCGCCGGCACCGCGACGCGGAGCACCCGCACCATCCGGCTGTGGCGCGCCGCGATCCGAAAGCGGGCATCCATTCCGGCTTGATAGGGTGGGTTTTGAACCGAATTCACCGCTGCTCCAAAGCGCTGGGATCGCGGCCATACTACCCGGAATCGCCAGAATTTGCAGCCCGACACTCGCTAGCAGTGTGACCGAAACGGGGCGGACAGCCGCGGCATAGCGCCTTAAGGCGCTCAGGAATGGGCGAAAATGTCCTCGGTGTCCCAGCCCTGCAGGTCGAGCCGGGCTCGCGAGGGCAGGAAGTCGAAACAGGCCTGGGCGAGTTCCAGGCGGCCCTCGCGCGCGAGCATGCCGTCGAGCCGTTGGCGCAGGCCATGCAGATGCAGCACGTCGGAAGCGGCATAGGCGAGCTGCGCCTCGCTCAGGGTCTGCGCGCCCCAGTCGCTGGACTGCTGCTGCTTCGACAGATCGACGTTGAGCACCTCGCGCACCAGATCCTTCAGGCCGTGGCGGTCGGTATAGGTGCGGCAAAGCCGCGAGGCGATCTTGGTGCAATACACCGGCTCAGGCATTACGCCGAAGGCGTTGTAGAGCGCGGCGAGATCGAACCGCGCGAAGTGGAAGATCTTTGTCACTTTCGGATTGCCCAGCAGCGCCTTCAGGTTCGGCGCATCGGTATGACCTTTCGGGATCTGCACCACGTCGGCGCTGCCGTCGCCGTTCGACAGCTGCACCACGCAGAGCCGGTCGCGGTGCGGATGCAGCCCCATGGTCTCGGTATCGATCGCCACCGAATCGGTATAGCGGGACAAATCGGGCAGGTCGCCGCGATGCAGGCGGATGGTCATGATGCTGTAAAACCTCGTCGAATCGATGCGGCCCAAACTAACGTTGAAATCGCCAACAAACGAGGGCAGCGATCGGCGGCGACAAGCACCTGTTTCGATCTCAAACTACTGAAAGGCAAGTGTTTTCGATGGTGTCGGCCGGCCGGCAGGTATGGCGCCCGACTTTCCGGTGGCGATGCCTGGCCGGGCCTGGGCAAAATATCGAAAACAACCCCATGCACAGTTACGGGCCGGGTTGCCGGCAAGCGCTATCAGCACTTCTGCAGAACGCCTGAAATCGCCTGATCCGAGCACATGATGCCGCCCCACTGGTAGCCGATGCGGCCGTGGAATTCGATCTTAAACCAGTCGTAACCGTCCATCGCGCCGGCGCGCTCCAGCAGCGTGATGCCGCTCTTCTCGGCCAGGCTCGCCAGCTTCGGCGCCGACATCGACGGCGCCGCGCGCATGATGCCGCCGAGCGACATCCCCGCCATCGGCAGCCGGGCTGGCCCGGCGACGGGGCGCGGGGCGGGAGGATTTTCGTTGCGATCACAGCGGCCGGTCTGCGGCGACTGATGGAAACCCGGGCCGCACGGATCGGTATTGCCGAGGCCGGGCCGGCCACCCTGCCCGGCCTCCTGCGGCTTGAACCGGCATTGGGCGGATCCCCAGTCCGGAATTTCCACGGTGATCCGGGCCTGGTCCGGCGAGATCTGCACGGCGTAATCGCCGTCGGAAAAGCGCAGGGGATCGCCGGGGCTCTTTTTCAGCCGCGTCGTCCCGCCCTCTATCGGGCCGGCCGTGATCGCGTCCGGTCCGATCACCGTCAGTGTGATGGCGTTGCCCTTGTCGCAGGAATAGGTGCGGGTTTGCGCGTCGGCGACTCCGGCGGAAAGCATCGTGGCGGCCAGGACCGCCACGGCGAATAGCGGGGCTGTCCGTATGGCCACGGCGTGACTGCTGGTCACGCCGTGGATACCCTGCCCATGCGTCAGAGACACTGTCCCGCCGCGTTCAGCTTTTTCGGCGGCGCGCAGCCCGGCGGGGGCGTTACCGGTCTCGGCGGTGGCGGCGGCGGCCGCACGCAATTCGGGAATGTGCCCGTCGTACCTGCGGGACAGACCTGAGGTGGCGGCCGCACGCAGTTCGGGAACGTGCCCGTCGTACCCGCGGGACAGGCCTGCGGCGGCGGCCGCACGCAGTTCGGGAACGTGCCCGTCGTACCCGCGGGACAGGCCTTAGGTGGCGGCCGCACGCAGTTCGGGAACGTGCCCGTCGTGCCTGCGGGAC
>NZ_JAURXB010000114.1 GCF_030654605.1 Bradyrhizobium sp. | reverse complement strand
TGGACCAACCACCTCGTCCAGAACCTCAGGAAACAAGGTCGCTTGATAACGCGACGCTCCGGTGACATGCGCCATCACGGCCCCCGAATCAGAAAATCCACTCCAAATGATGTTAACACACCCACTTTTCACACAGCCTGGAACGCCGGGACGACAGCGCTGCTAAACCGTCGCGCTTTTCATTGCGGCGTCGATCATCTTGGCCAGGGTTTCGAGCTGGAAGGGCTTTTGCAGCGCCGGGCGGTCGCGATATTCTTCAGGGAGTCCCGAGGAGCCGTAGCCGGTCGCGAAGATGAACGGGCGGTTGCGCGCCTTGATCAGTTCGGCAACCGGCGAAATCACCTTGCCGTTGACGTTGACGTCGAGAATGGCGAGGTCGAAATGGGCGGACTGCGCCAGCCTCATCGCCTCGTTGATCTCGCCGGCCTCAGCCGCGACGGTGTAGCCCAGCTCCTCCAGCATGTCGGCGACCATCATCCTGATCATGACCTCGTCCTCGACGAGAAACACTGAACCCCGCGGCAGCCGCGTCGCAGTCATGATGATGTCCTTGCCCGTCCCACGGTAAAGATCGCAAATAACGCTGTCTGGTGCAATATCAACATATCCTCCACGCCACCCGCGGTTGCGGGTGAGGGCAGGTGGATGGCATGGTCACCCAACGCCAAGGTATCACGGCTGGTTCCGCGGGGGGAACCTGGATTGGCAGAGAAACCTGCTTTCTATATTGCATCGAACTGTCCGGCCGAGACGCGCTAGGGTGCCTCGGTAGAGCCTTGCGAGACCGAGATGCCCGCCGTTCAAAATCCGCCGGAAAAGATGATGTTTCAGCTCAACCTGCGGCGGCGCGGGATCAGCGATCAGGCGGTGCTGCGCGCCATGGAGGCCATTCCGCGCGACGTCTTCGTGGAGCCGGCCGACCGCGCCGACGCCTGGCGCGACAGCGCGCTTCCGATCGCCTGCGGCCAGACCATCAGCCAGCCTTTCGTGGTGGCCTACATGACCGAGCAATTGCACCTGCAGAAGCACCATCGCGTGCTCGAGATCGGCACCGGCTCGGGTTACCAGGCTGCCATCCTGTCGCGGCTCTGCGGCCATGTCCTGTCGATCGAACGCTACCGGACGCTCGCCGACAGCGCCCGCGCGCGGCTGGAGAAGCTCGGATGCGACAATGTCGAGGTGATGCTGGGGGACGGCTTCGATGTCCCCGATGGCGCCGGCAATTTCGACCGCATCATCGTGACGGCGGCGATGGAGCAAGTCCCCGAGGCGTTAACGCAGCGGCTGGAGCCCGGCGGCATCCTGATTGCCCCGGTCGGGCCGCACCAGGGCACCCAGACCCTGATCCGCCTGACCAGGACGGAGGCCGGTCTGGAGCGCAAGGCACTGGTGGACGTGCGGTTCGTGCCGGCGCTGCCCGGGATCGCCCGCGAACTGTAGCTCATTTCCCCCTCATCCTGAGGAGCATCGCCGACGGCGATGCGTCTCGAAGGATGGCATCAGGCACGGTGCCAGATGGTTCGAGACGCACGCCCGGCAGCGCAAGCGCCGCCGTGGCGTGCTCCTCACCATGAGGGAGCGGGGCGGGATCGGCTGTTCCGCCAACGTCTTATTCCCAGGGTTAAGCGGTTGTTTACTGGGGACGTGTTTACTCAAATCAGTAATTTGTTGCGTACGAGTGAGTAACCATGTCCCGTGTCGTCGAGTTGCTTTACTCGCGTCGCGTTCCGCACGTCGCGGCGCTGGCGCTGATGTCATTTGGGTTTGCCGGCTGTAGTTCCGACATGCAGACGCGGCTGTCGCAAAACAACCTTTCCAACCCCTTTGCGTCGCAACCGGATACCACCAGCTCGGTGCGGACGCCTGCGGTCGAGCGCCGCGAACTGCCGCAATATTCCCGCCCGCAAGCGCAATACCAGTCACAGCCGCTGCCGCCGCCGATCTCGGCGCCGCAATCTTATCCGACCGCGCATTCCGGCGTGTCCGGGGGAGGGCGCGGCCTGTCTTCCTATGCACCGCCGACGCATCAGCCGCTGGAGACCACGGCTACCGTTGCCCCGCGCTCGGTCGCGGCCGTTCGCCCGCCAGCTCAATCCGGCACCACGATCATCGTGGGCACCAGCGACACGCTCGATACGTTGTCGCGCCGCTACAACGTTTCCTCCGCCGCGATCCTGCAGGCCAATGGCTATAAGGGACCGCGCGCGCTGTCGCCCGGGCAGCAATTGATCATTCCGCGCCAGACTGCGGCTGTTGCTGCGCCTGCACCGGGCTCAGCACCGGTCTTGGCGGCGCCTGCCAGCAAGCCCGTCGTGGCTGCCGCGCCGACGGTTCATGTCGTCAATCGCGGCGACACCTTGCTCAGCATCGCGCGTCGCAACAAGGTGACCGCCGCGGAAATCTCCAGGGCCAACGGTCTCGACTCCTCGTCCAGACTCAAGCTCGGCCAGAAATTGACCGTGCCCGGCGCAAAAACCGTGGCGGCGGGACCTGCTGCCCAGCCGGTCGCCGCTGCCGCCGCTCAACCCGGTACATTGGCTGCGCCGGTTACCCGAACGATTGCCTTGGGCCCGCAGACGCAAAGCGCGCGGCTTGCCTCGGCTACCGCCAAGGTCGAAGAAGCTCCCGCGGCTGAGGCGCCCGTCAAAGCCAGCGAAGCAACCGGCGCGCTGCCGACGTTCCGCTGGCCGGTGCGCGGCAAGGTGATCACGAGCTACGGCGCCAAGACCAACGGCAAGGCGAATGACGGCATCAATCTGGCGGTGCCGGAAGGCACGCCCGTCAAGGCGGCGGAAGATGGCGTCGTCGCCTATTCCGGAAATGAACTCAAGGGTTACGGCAATCTCGTTCTGGTTCGGCACTCCAACGGTTACGTCACCGCATATGCCCATGCGAGTGAACTGATGGTGAAGCGCGGCGACACGATCAAGCGCGGCCAGATCATTGCCAAGTCGGGTCAGTCGGGAGAGGTGGGGTCGCCGCAGCTCCACTTCGAGATCCGCAAGGGATCTTCACCGGTTGACCCGCTTCAATTCCTCAACGGGGCGTGAGGCGAGAAGCTTCGGGCGGAGGCTGCTTCCTCACCCGCAATTGCCATCGCCCGGCAAAAGCGCGAAGCGCGTCTTCGCACGAGGTGACCGGGTGACCCAGTTTTCCAGAGACCTGAGATTGGGCCGAGGCGCCGCGGCGTACTGGGTCCCCCGCTTTCGCGGGGGATGACGACTGTCTGTACCGCGACCATTGCGGTTCCCGCCAACCGCGCGGGCGAAGAGGTGTACATTTCCAGCCGGGTCAGCTACTTCCCTAGCCTTTAGGCCTGCCATTGCCGGCCGCCGTTCTTACAGTTCTCAGCGCTTCGCTTCCTGCGGTCCACAGATCTGCCGATAACCGCGTCGGGCGCGCCGCGTGAGACAATGATTGCGCGACGCTCCATGATCTGGCGGACGACTTCGGCAAGGATTGCCACCTGGTTCGGCTTCGTCCTGATGTGCCTCGGCATGTTCATGGCGATCCTCGACATCCAGGTGGTCGCGACCTCGCTGCCGGCGATCCAGCAGGCGCTCGCGATATCGCCCGATGCCATGAGCTGGATCCAGACGGCGTATCTGATTGCCGAGATCACGGCGATCCCGCTGACCGGCTGGCTGACGCGCGTTCTCACCCTGCGCTGGCTGTTCGTGATCGCCATCTTCATCTTCACCGTGACGTCGGTCGGCTGCGCCTTCTCTACCAATTTCACGTCGCTGGTGTTCTTCCGCATCCTTCAGGGTTTTGCCGGAGGCACGCTGATCCCTGCGGTGTTCTCGGGCATCTTTCTGTTGTTTCCGACGCGGGCCCATCCGATCGCCGGCACCATCGCCGGCATCATGGCCGTGCTGGCGCCGACGGTCGGGCCGGTGGTCGGCGGCTGGATCACGCATCATTATTCGTGGCCATGGTTGTTTCTGGTCAATGTGGTTCCAGGCGTCATCGCGGTGATCGCGACACCCTTTCTGCTGCCGCGGGGCAGGCCCCGCCTGAACCAGCTGAAGCATTTCGACGCAATGTCGCTGGCGCTCATGGCGGTGGCGCTGGCGAGCCTCGAGATCGGCTTGAAGCAGGCGCCGCACAATGGCTGGTTCTCCGCCGTCTGCTTCGGTCTGTTCGCGCTTTGCGCGGCCGCGACGGCGGCGTTCGCCATGCGAACGCTGAAGGCGGTGCAGCCGATTGTCGAACTGACGACGCTGAAAGTGCCGTCGTTTGCCGTCGGCTGCGGGCTCAGCTTCTGCCTCGGCGTGGGACTGTTCGGCGCGGTCTATCTGATGCCGGTGTTTCTCGCCTATGTCCGGCAGCACGATCCCCTGCAGATCGGCTCGATCATGCTGGTGACGGGAGCCGCCCAATTGGTGGCCGCGCCGATCGCCGGCGCGCTGGAGAGCCGGGTCAATCCGCGCTGGCTGTCGGCGTTTGGATTTGGCTTGTTCGCCGTGGGCCTCGGCATGAGCGCGTTCGAAAGCCGCACCGCCGATTTCGACGAGATGTTCTGGCCCCAGGTCCTGCGCGGCTTCGCGGCGATGTTCTGCCTGCTGCCGCCGACCAGGATGGCGCTGGAGAGGTTGCCGCACAAGCAGGTGCCGGACGCCAGCGGCCTGTTCAACATGATGCGAAACCTGGGCGGCGCGGTCGGCATCGCGCTGATCGACACGGTGCTTTACGGACGCACCAGCGGACATGTCGAAGCCATCCGCCAGCGCCTGATCGCGGGTGACATCACGGCCGCGCAGGCGATCGGGCTCGACCGGATTCCAACGGATCTATCGGCTGCTGCTTCCATGATCGAGCAGGCCGCCTTTGCGACCAGCGTCAATGAAGCCTGGGCTCTGCTGGCAGCGGTGGCGGTGCTCGGGCTGCTGATCATTCCGTTGGCGCGGTCGGAACGGCACGCCGACGGCGGCTGACAGGATCAGTCCGGCTTCAGCCGGACCCCGAGCCGTCCCGCCAGTTCCTGCGTGAACTGCCAGGCGACGCGGCCCGACCGCGAGCCGCGCGTGGTCGACCACTCGAGCGCCTCGTGCTCGAGTTCGGCTTCCGCGAGCTTGATGCCGAAATGGGCGCAGTAGCCCTTCACCATCGCCAGGTATTCATCCTGGCTGCAGCGGTGAAAGCCGAGCCAAAGGCCAAAACGGTCCGACAGTGAGACCTTCTCCTCGACCGCTTCGCCGGGATTGATCGCGGTCGAGCGTTCGTTCTCGATCATCTCGCGCGCCAGCAGGTGGCGGCGGTTGGAAGTCGCGTACAGGATGACATTGTCCGGGCGGCCCTCGATGCCGCCTTCCAGCACCGCCTTCAGCGACTTGTAGGAGGCGTCGTTGCCGTCGAACGAAAGGTCGTCACAGAACACGATGAAGCGGAAATCCGAGCGGCGCAGCCGGTCCATCAGCGCCGGCAGGCTCTCGATGTCCTCGCGGTGAATTTCGACCAGCTTCAGGCGTCGTGCCGGTTTGCGCTCGAGGTTGATATTGGCATGCGCCGCCTTCACCAGCGACGATTTGCCCATGCCGCGCGCGCCCCACAGCAGCACGTTGTTGGCGGGCAGGCCGTCGGCGAAACGCTCGGTGTTTTCGATCAGGATATCGCGCACCCGCTCGATCCCCTTGAGCAGACCGAGCTCGACCCGGCTGACACGCGGCACCGGCGCCAGCCGTCCATTGGGGTGCCAGACGAAGGCGTCGGCGCTGCCGAATGAGGAGGCCTCATTTGGCGCCGGCGAGGCAGCCGCGAGGTGCGCCACGATGGTTTCGAGCGCGCGCGCGATCCGCTCGTCCGCGGCCTGCTTTGGCGGCGCGGCCGGGCGTTTTGTCGCGGGCTTCGCCGATTTCCGCTGGCCAGCCCTGGAGGCGGCGCGAGACCCTGTTTTGCTGGGCTTTTTCGACATCTTTGGGGTTCCTCAGGACGCACCCATATCGGGCCTTGCGGAAGGCTGCAAGCGGCCCAAAAGAGGGGGCTGGCAGCGTTGCAATTGGGGCGCTGGCCGCTATAGTCCGCGCGAATTTGACCGAACCGGCCCGACGCCGATGGGTCGCTGGTTTACCCCCGTTTCACGAGGATTGTCCGAATGCTGATTACTCCTGCGTTTGCCCAGGCCGCGGCCGGCGGCGATACCAACAGCATGTTGATGTCGCTGCTGCCGTTCGCGCTGATCTTCGTGATCATGTACTTCCTGATTCTGCGGCCGCAGCAGAAGAAGGTGAAGGACCATGCCGAACTGGTGAAGAACATCCGCCGCGGCGACACCGTGGTGACCTCCGGCGGCCTGGTCGGAAAAGTGACCAAAGTGGTCGACGACGACCAGATCGAGTTCGAAATCTCCGACGGTGTCCGCGTCCGGCAGATGCGGCAGATGATTTCCGGCGTCCGCGCCAAGGGCGAGCCGGCGAAGGAAAAGGCTGAAACCGCCAAGGACAAGGACGAGACGTCCGCGAGCTAGCTTTTTGCGCGCCGCATGCTCCTGATTTGACGGGTCAACTCGATGTTGTATTTCTCGCGGTGGAAGACGCTGGCGATCATCCTTACGGCGCTGGTGGTGTGTCTTTGCGCCGTTCCGAACTTCTTCCCCGAGGCGCAGGTCAAGACCTGGCCGCTGTGGGCGCAGCGTCATCTGGTGCTCGGCCTCGACCTGCAGGGCGGTTCGCACCTCCTGCTCGAGGTCGACGCCAGCGCGGTCAAGAAGGACAAGATCGACCAGGTGCGCGATGATGTTCGCCGTGTCCTGCGTGAAAACAAGATCGTCTACACCGGACTCGCGGCCCGCACGGATTACGCCGAGGTCCGCATCACCAAGGAAAGCGACCTGCCGACGGCGCTCACCAAACTGCGCGAGCTGTCGCAGCCGCTCGGCGGCTTGCTCGGCTCCAGCGGCCAGCGCAGCCTTGAAGTCAGCGATGCCGGCGGCGGGCTGATCCGGCTGAACGTGCCGCCGGCGGCCATCACCGACCACGTCAGGAAGGCCGTCGAACAGTCGATCCAGATCGTCGAGCGTCGCGTCAACGAACTCGGCACCGTGGAGCCGCTGATCCAGCGCCAGGGGCAGGATCGCATTGTGGTCCAGGTCCCGGGACTGGGCGATCCGTCGCGGCTGATCAAGCTCCTCGGCGAGACCGCGAAGATGGATTTTCGCATGGTCGATGCGACGGTTTCGCCGGATCAAGCGGTGGCGGGAAGTATTCCGCCGGATTCGGAGCTGCTGCCGAGCACGGAGGCGGGCAGGCCGCCCGAGGTCATCAAGAAGCAGGTGCTGGTTTCCGGCGGCGACCTGATCGACGCCCAACCCGGTTTCGACCAGCGTACGGGCGAGCCCATCGTCAGCTTCAAGTTCAACACGTCGGGCTCGCGCAAGTTCGCGCAAGCGACCCTGGAAAATGTCGGGCAACGCTTTGCGATCGTGCTCGACAACAAGGTGATCTCGGCGCCTGTCATTCGCGAACCCATCACCGGCGGTTCGGGACAGATTTCCGGCAGCTTTACCGTGCAGTCGGCCAACGATCTCGCCATTCTCCTGCGCGCCGGTGCGCTGCCGGCGCCGTTGAAGGTGATCGAGCAGCGAACCGTGGGACCCGGGCTCGGCCAGGATTCGATCCAGAAGGGTGAACTTGCCGCCTATGTCGGCTCGATCCTGGTCATCGTGTTCATGCTGCTGACCTACCGGCTGTTCGGGGTGTTCGCCAACATCGCGGTTGCCATCAACGTCGCCATGATCTTCGGCATCCTGTCGCTGCTGAACGCCACGCTGACACTGCCCGGCATCGCCGGCATCGTGCTCACGGTCGGCATCGCGGTGGACTCCAACGTGCTGATCTATGAGCGCATCCGCGAAGAATTGCGCGGCGGACGCAGTGCGATCAACGCGATCGATGCCGGCTTCCGGCGCGCCTTGTCGACGATTCTGGATTCCAACATCACCACCTTCATCGCCGCCGCCGTGCTGTTCTTTATCGGCACCGGGCCGGTGCGCGGCTTTGCCGTGACGCTCGGCATCGGCATCATCACCACGGTCTTCACCGCGTTCACGCTCACCGCCCTGATCGTCGCGGCCTGGGTGAGATGGAAGCGGCCGCAGACCGTGCCGATCTAGGGAATGCATCCGCTGTGACAAATTTAGTTCTCATCGGACTCGGCGTCCTGATAGCCGTGCTGACGGTGGTCGCCTGCTTCGGCTGGCTGCCGTCGCTGCGCATCGTGCCCGACGACACCAAGTTCGATTTCACCCGCTTTCGCCGAATCAGCTTTCCGATTTCGGCGCTGCTCTCGATCGCCGCGATCGTGCTGTTCTTCACCCACGGGCTGAATTTCGGCATCGACTTCAAGGGCGGCACGCTGCTGGAAGTGCAGGCCAAATCAGGTACCGCCGATATCGCCTCGATGCGGGCAACGCTGGGGGGCCTCGGGCTCGGCGACGTTCAGCTGCAGCAGTTCGGCGGGCCCGCCGACGTGCTGATCCGGGTGGGCGAGCAGCCCGGCGGCGACGCTGCCCAACAGGTGGCCGTGGAAAAAATCCGCGGCGCGCTCGGCGAGGCCGTCGAATACCGCAGGGTCGAAGTGGTGGGGCCGCGGGTATCCGGCGAACTGCTGGCCAAGGGCATGCTGGGCCTGATGCTCGCGATCTTCGCCATCCTGATCTATCTCTGGTTCCGGTTCGAATGGCAGTTCGCGCTCGGCGCCATGATCGCCAACGTCCATGACATCGTTCTCACCATCGGTTTCATGTCGATCAGCCAGGTCGATTTCGATCTCACCAGTATCGCGGCGCTGCTGACGATTTTGGGCTATTCGCTCAACGACACCGTCGTGATCTACGACCGCATCCGGGAAATGCTGCGGCGTTACAAGAAGATGCCGATGCCGGAACTGCTCAACGAGTCCATCAACTCGACGCTGTCGCGCTCGATCATCACCCACGTCACGGTGACGCTGGCCTTGCTGGCGCTGTTCATGTTCGGCGGTCACGCCATCCACAGCTTCACCGCCGTGATGATCTTCGGCGTGGTGCTGGTCGGCACCTACACCTCGATCTTCATCGCGGCACCGATCCTGATCTATCTCGGCGTCGGCATTAACCGGGACGCGCCGGAAAAACCGTCCAGGAAGTGACGATGCCGGCCGCGTCGGACGCTCCGCATCTTCCGAGATCGGCGCCGATCGAGGCCTACGGCAAGGGCGGCTTCGCCTTTGCCGAGATGTCGCACCGTGGTTCGCTGCTGTGCCTGCCGGAGGCGATCTGGGCCTGGCCGGTCGCCCGGCCCGAGCAGATCGACGAGGCCTCGCTGGCCCGCGTGTTTGAAGCGGCCAATGGGATCGATACCCTGATCATCGGTACCGGTACCCGCGTCTGGCTGGCTCCATCCGCGCTACGCGATGCCTTGCGCGCGGTGAGGGTGATGCTGGACACGATGCAGACCGGACCCGCAATCACCACCTACAACATCATGATCGGCGAGCGCCGGCGCGTTGCGGCGGCGCTGATCGCGGTGCCATGAGCGGCGGGGACGGCAACCGGGAATCCGCGGCCTTCTGCGCCGACCTCGTGCGCAGCCATGATTTCGCCCGCTACGCATCCACCTTGTTCATGCCAACAGAGCGGCGCCGCGCGCTGCTGGCGATCTACGCCTTCAATGTCGAGATTTCGCGGGTACGCGAGCAGGTAAGCCAGCCGCTGCCCGGCGAAATGCGCCTGCAATGGTGGACCGACATGCTGGCGGGCACCAGCCATGGCGGCGTCGAGGGCAACCCGGTGGCGGCCGAACTGATGCTGGCGATCCGCAGCTGCCGTCTGCCGGTCGAGCGGTTGTCGCGGCTGATCGACGAGCACCAGTTCGATCTCTACAACGATCCGATGCCGACCATGGCGGCGCTGGAAGGCTACATCAACGATACCGCCTGCGCGCTGTTTTCGCTCGGCGCCGCAATCTGTGGCCGCCAATCCCCCGAGATCGAGCACCTCGCGCGCCATGCTGGCCTCGCGCAGGGCATCGCCCAGGTGATCGCCGCGCTGCCGCTGGATGCGTCACGGCGCCAATTGTTCGTGCCGCTGCAACTGCTGCAGCAACACGGCATCGGGATGGAGGAGGTGTTTGCCGGCAAGGAGACACCGAAACTGCGCGCGGCGCTGGATCAATTGATCGCCGAGGGACAGGGACATTTGAAGACGGCGTTTGCGCTGCTTGAAAGTGTGCCGTCGGAGGTAAGGCCGGTACTCCTGCCGTTGGCGCTGGTCCGCAGCGACCTGCAGCGAATGTCGCGGGCGGATAACGATCCGTTCACGCCGCACGTTACGTCGCGGTTGCGGACGCTGTGGACGTTGTGGCGGGCGTCGCGGTCGAAGGAATTTTCGTAAGCATCAGCCTGCGGTAGCGCGCTGCGTCGCGTCACCCCAGCTCGTCATACTCCGCGAAAGCGGAGTATCCAGTACGCCGCAGCCTCTCGATATAACCTCAAACGTCTCTGGAATACTGGATCACCCGCCTTCGCGGGTGATGACGGTCTTTGATTGTGGCGGCGTTTGCGCCAAATCACCCGCCTCGAAATTGAACCGGTCCCGCAAGTTCTTCCGCGACTCCAGAATGCTCTTCAGGAAGGCGCGGTCGGCGTCGCAGGTCATCATCGGTTCGATCAGATCGAGCTGGTTCATCGCCACGAGCTGCAAAATCTCGGTGCGGGGCTTGCCGGCGGCATCGCGCGGCAGCGCCTGCACCACCTGGATATGCTCCGGCGGTTTGGGACCCTTCGCCGCTGTGAGCTCGCTGCGCAGTCGTTCCTCGAGCGCGGTACCGTCGGCTTCCACAAACGCATAAAGCCCGACGCCGGTGCGGCGGTCGGCGAAGGCGACGATGGCGGCGTCGCGGACATCAGGGTTTTTCCGGATCTGCTCGAGCAGGACCGGCGCGTCGTTGACCAGCCGCCGGCCGCCGCCTTCGCGGTCGGTGAAGTTGAACAGGCCGCGGGTGATGGCGCGGTAGACCTTCTTGCCGGTCATCAGCCAGAGGCTGGCGACCGCCGATTTGCGCGCGAGGATCCTGCGCTCGGTCGGCGTCAGCGCCTCCGGCGCGTAGCTGCGCTTGTGCTTGAGGAGATGTCGCAGGTCTTCATAGGCCGCGATCCTGAACAGCTTGCTGCGCGACTTGAAGCAGGCGGCGAGCTGGAAGTCCGTGACATAGGCACGGCCATCGGTGCCGCGCAGCCAGTTTTGTTCCTTGGCGAGATCGTTATGGCAGATGCCGGCGCGATGCATTTTTCGCAGCGCCTGCTTGGCGGAGCGGAAATAGGCGGCATCGCCATGCGGCTTGGCCATTTGCAGCGCCACGCCATTGATGAAGCCGCGCACCAGCGCCTGTTTGCCGGCCCACAACAGTTCCGGCCCGACATCGAGGTTGCGCGCCAGCGCCAGCGCGCGGGCCTCGCGTCCGAACAGGTGACGCGCCGGCAGCCAGGACCACCACGGCACCTGATCCAGGCGGCGCAGCACGGCGTCGACTTCGCCGGCATCCCCTCGAAAGCGGCCGCGTTCGACGGTCGAAAACACGTCGCGCTTCAGCAGCACGCCTTCGGTCCATCGCGCCGACAGCACGGCAGCGTCTTCTCTCGGGAGACTCATGGAATGCTCACGCCGCCGCTTGAACGCGCAGATGATCGGCTATCCAGCGATCGAGATCCGACAGCGCGCGCGCGCTCATGGCTTGTTTCTTGGCCACGGTCTTTTCGTTGCCGCGCAATCGGGTGCCGTCGGGTTTTTTTGTAGGTGCGCTGGCCAGCGGCGGAAACAGCCCGAAATTGATGTTCATCGGCTGGAACGAGCGCGGGCCGGCATCGATGGTCTCGATATGGCCGCCGGTGATGTGGCCGAGCAGCGACCCCAGCGCCGTGGTCGAAGGCGGTGGCGCCAGCGATGCCGAGCGGGCATCGGCGGCGGCGTAAAGCCCGGCCATCAGCCCGATGCTGGCAGATTCCACGTAGCCCTCGCAGCCGGTCATTTGCCCGGCGAAGCGCAGCCGCGGCTGGGCGCGCAACCGCAGCTGCGTGTCCAGCAGTTTTGGCGAATTCAGGAAGGTGTTGCGGTGCAGGCCGCCGAGCCGGGCGAATTCGGCGTTCTCGAGTCCGGGAATGGTGCGGAACACGCGCTGCTGGGCGCCGTGCTTCAGCTTGGTCTGAAAGCCGACCAGATTGTAGAGCGTGCCGAGCTTGTTGTCCTGGCGCAGCTGCACGATGGCATAGGCCTTCACGGTCGGATCGTGCGGATTGGTGAGCCCGACCGGTTTCATCGGCCCGTGGCGCAGGGTCTCGCGGCCGCGCTCGGCCATCACCTCGATCGGCAGGCAGCCGTCGAAATAGGGGGTGTTGGTTTCCCACTCCTTGAAGTCGGTCTTCTCGCCGGCGATCAGTGCCTCGACGAAGGCGTCGTACTGCTCCTTGTTCATGGGGCAGTTGATGTAGTCGGCGCCGGTGCCGCCGGGCCCGACCTTGTCGTAGCGCGACTGAAACCACGCCGCTGACATGTCGATGGAATCCCGGTGCACGATCGGGGCGATGGCGTCGAAGAACGCCAGCGCATCCTCGCCCGAGAGTTTCCGGATGGCTTCCGCGAGCGGTGCGGAAGTCAGCGGCCCGGTGGCGACGATGACATTGCCCCAGTCGGCCGGCGGCAGGCCGCCGATCTCGGTGCGGTCGATCTCGATCAGCGGGTGGTCGGTGAGGGCCTTGGTGACGGCCGCGGAGAAGCCGTCGCGGTCCACCGCCAGGGCGCCGCCGGCAGGCACCTGGTTGGCGTCGGCGGCCCGCATGATCAGCGAGCCCAGCCGGCGCATTTCGGCATGCAGCAGCCCCACGGCGTTGTTGGCGGCATCGTCGGAGCGGAAGGAGTTGGAGCAGACCAGTTCGGCCAGACCATCGGTGCGATGGGCCTCGGTCATCCGCACCGGGCGCATCTCATGCAGGACCACGGCAATGCCTGCATTGGCGACCTGCCAGGCAGCTTCCGATCCGGCGAGGCCGGCGCCGATGATATGGACGGTTTCAGGAGGGGATTTGCTGGCGTTCATGGCCGAGAGAGGTAGCGCGTTTTCAGGCCAAGTGGAATGCACCGCAAACACGACAACGCCCGCAGCGGGGCGGGCGTTATCCGTTCGTCAGTCAGCTGAGAAACGAATCAGCCGTTATAGGTACCGGCTGCAACGCGCGGAATGTCCGAGCGATCCAATCCGATATCGGACAGTTCGCGATCGCTGAGCTGGGACAATTCGCTGACATTGCGCTGATAGTCCCGGAACGCCTGGATCATGCGGATGAGCGAGAGCAACATGGGGTAGTCTCCTTGTATCTACGATTCAGCTCTTGGAGGAAGCTTCATCGTTGAAATGAATATAGAGGAACATACCGCAGTGCAGAAGTTCAGATGTTGCGGTGCAGCTAAGTGGAAAACGCATGGCATCGGCAAGAATCGATTAACCTTTCGGGAGGCGCGGGAGGGATCGCCCGTCACGCCCAAAGATGTCTGAATCCTTCGCTTTTATCACGGAATTGTCACAAAGATCCGCTGCGCTTTAGGTGATCGAGGGGCACGCGATCCAATCTTGCACACAAGCTGACCCTCGAAAACAGGGTGCATAAGGCTTGATCAGGACGGTACACGCATGCGTGATTCGCATGCAGTTTCGTATGGCGCTGTGAATATAAAATCATTTCTTCGCTTGGCAGACTAAACTAGGGTGCCCGGGAAAGCTGGGTCGCGAAGTCGGCGATCGTCTTCGAATAGACCTCACTCTTGTTCCATTGCTGGATCACCGCGAAATTGGCGCTGCCGGCATCCCAGCCCTTGCCGCGCTGCCATCCATGGCCGGCGAGAAAATTGGCGGTCGAAGCCAGCACATCCGGAACGCTGCGCAGCAGGTCGCGGCGGCCGTTGCCGTCGAAATCGACGGCGTATTTGATCCAGGATGACGGCATGAACTGGGTCTGGCCGAGTTCGCCCGCCCAGGCGCCGCGCATTTCGGATGGCGCGAGATCGCCGCGTTCGACGATGCGCAACGCATCCATCAATTCGGCCCGGAACAGCTCCGAGCGCCGGCAGTCGTGAGCCAGCGTCGCCAGCGAGCGCAGCGTCGGGAATTTTCCGATGTTGACCCCGTAGTCGGTCTCCAGCCCCCATATCGCCACCAGCACTTCGCCCGGCACGCCGTAGTCCTTTTCGATGCGCGAGAGCAACGAACCATGCTGCTTCAACATGTTGGCGCCGCGCGTAAGCCGGGGAGGGATCATGCGGCCGGAGAATTCCTCAAAACTCTGGCTGAAGACGCGCTGCGACTGATCGCGGGAGAGCACGCTCTTGTCCGGCGTGACACCGCTCAGGCCCGATGAGATGACGGATTGCGAAATTCCCTTGGCGGCGGCTTCGGCCTTGAAACCGTCGAGCCACACCTCGAAGCTGCCGGTGCCGCAGTTCGCCGCGAACGCGGCCGGGATCGGCGTCAGCAGGACGGCGCCGAGTGCGATGGCTCTGAGCAGATATCGAAAGCTCATGTCGCGAAGTTTCGTCGGCAACCTCGGCCAAAACAAGGCTTCGGACAGCACCGACATGTCAAGCCGCTGGTCAACAATGGCCGACGGCTTGATGGCGCTCCGCTAGGCGTCGTTCTTGCGCTTCCACGGGAACAGGTTGGCCGGGAAATCCGCCGCCGGACGCCGCTCGCGATGCGGGCGGGGCGGCAGCGGTTGCGGATTGAGCTCGGGCACGACGACCTCGCGATAAAGGTGCCAGGTGGCATGGCCGAGCAGCGGGATGACGATGGCGAGGCCGAGGAAGAACGGCAGCGATCCCGCGACCAGCAACACCGCGACGACCAATCCCCATGCTGCCATCGGCACCGGATTGCGCGCCACCGCGCGCAGCGAAGTGACCATGGCGTCGCCGACACCGGCGTGACGCTCGAGCATCAGCGGGAATGAAACCACGCTGACGCACAGCGCCACCACCGCGAACAGGAAGCCGACGCCGCAGCCGACGACGATCAGCCACCATCCCTGCGACGTCGTCAGCACGCGCCGCGCGAAATCCGGAATCCCGGCCGCGGCCTCGTAACCGAACGCCGCGACATAGATCGCCTGTGCGGTCGCCACCCAGACCACGAAGAGCGCGAGCAGCAGCGTGCCAAGCCCGAGCATGGCGCCGAACGATGGCGAACGCAGCACCTCGACCGCATCCCATCCGGAGGCCTGTTCGCCGCGCTCACGGCGGCGGCTCAGCTCATAGAGGCCGAGGGCCGCGAACGGGCCGAGCAGGGCAAAGCCCGCCGCCAGCGGAAACAGCAGCGGCAGAACGGAATAGCCGAGCACGGTGCGCGCCAGCACCAGTCCGAGCACCGGATAGATCACGCAGAGAATGATGGCGTGGCTGGGCACGGCCTTGAAGTCTTCCCAACCGAGTCGCAGTGCCCGATGCAGGTCGGACAGGCCGATGGTTCGGATGACGGGGACGGCTGCGCTGTCTTCTGCAGCCAGCGGCGTGGCATTGCCGGGAGCATTGCCCTGAAATGGCGTGGCCATGGTCGTCGTCTCCCTTGTGTGACGGCCGGATGTCACGCCGTTGCGGGCGCTCAGGCCGTCTTCCGAAAACGATCACGATCAGGGCCAGACGCGAAGACAGGAAACCGGAGCAGGCCATGTCGCGAACTGAACCATCAGCGTACTCCCAATCATCCGCGCCGTCGCTCACGCTTCGGTGAATGCTGCATTGGCAAGCGCCGGCGGGCGCGCTAAGGTTCGGACGGGCTGTCCGTAACGTCTTTCAGGAGAAAACCATGAGCATTTTCGGAAAAATCATGAGCGCAATCTTTGGCACCAAGGCCGATGCGGCTCCTGCGGGCGGCGGTACGGCTGCCGGATCAGGCGGAACGGCGGCTGCGCCCGCTGCCACCGTGGACGTCGCTCCGATCCTGGACGCCGCGGTAAAGGCCAAGGGTGAAAAGCTGGAATGGCGGACTTCGATCGTCGATCTGATGAAGGCGCTCGATATCGATTCCAGCTTCAGCGCGCGCAAGGAGCTCGCAAAGGAGCTGGGCTACACCGGTGACAGCAACGATTCCGCCAGCATGAACATCTGGCTGCACAAGCAGGTGATGACGAAGTTTGCCGCCAATGGCGGCAAGCTGCCGCCGGAGATCAAGCACTAGGCCGGCGGGCAACCTGCGGACCACAGGACGACATCAAAAGGCCCGCCGAACGGCGGGCCTTTTTTGCATGCGAACCGAACGCAGCGGTTAGTGGCCGACACCATGCGTGGCCATATCCCAGGCCGCTGATCGCAGCTCGCTGCGGTTGAGGCCGATGTCGCGCAGGATGTGATCATCGAGGCGGCTGATGCTGGTGAGTTGCGATCGATAGCGAAGGTATTGCGCGATGGCGCCGACAAGTGATGCAATGAACATGGCCGATTTTCCCGGAGATCTAAGCAGAGGCACTGACTGGTACCGACGCCCGTTCGTGGCACCGATCCGTTAATGGTTCATTGCGCTGCAGCAAAATCGTGCGATCTTCCGTAATGTTACGGATGGTCGCCGCGCGGGCGAGGGAGGTTACTTCCGGGGCTCTCCCTCGAAGATGCGGAAAATCGCGGTCGCCGCGACCAGCAGCTTTTCGCCCGCGAAAGCCTCGGCGTCGACGAAGGCAAAGCTGCGGGTAAGCTTTCTGACCGTGGTGCGGCCGCCGATCCATTCTCCCGGTGCCGCCGTTGCAATGAACCGGCTGTCCAGGGAAATGGTGGCACAAGGCCGCTGCGCGCCCTTGACCACGGCATGGCCGAGGATGGTATCGAGAAAGCCCAGCACCGCGCCGCCATGCAGAACGCCGTTGGGATTGCCGTGCCGCGCGTCGGTCTGGAAGCCGAATTCGAGCTGGCCCGCAGAGTCCTGACGCCAGTAATAAGGGCCATTGTGCCCGATGAAGCCGTCGGTCACCCCGAACGGCTGAAATCCCGCGGGGGGTGAATCGGTCATCGCTGGATTGTTCCTGAAACGTTGCTGCCCAGGCAAAGTGAATGCCACACGGCGTCGTCAGGAGCAACGGGCCGCAAGTTGCGGGAAGGCACCATCGATTACGCCGCAAGGTCCGCAAATTCCGGGTGCTTGCGCAAATAATCCACCACAAAACTGCAGCCTGCGATCACCTTCAAGCCGTCGGCGCGGATCAGCTGCAGCGCGCCGTGCACCAGCTCGGACGCGATGCCTCGGCCGCGCAGCGCGCGCGGTGTCTCGGTGTGGGTGATGACAACGGCCGACGGCGTCAGGCGGTAATCGGCGAACGCCAGTGTGCCCTCGACGTCGAGTTCGAACCGGCTTTGCGCCTTGTTGTCGCGAACGGATGCTGCCGCCATGCGCTGAATTCTCCAACAACGATTTCCTTTACCTCATTTAGGGGCGTGAACCCGCCGATGCAAACCTGCGACCAAGCGAGGTGGCGCATGGAGGGACTGCGAATATGCGTATTTCGGCCGGCCTGACCGCTGCGCTGTTGGGCGCAGCAATGACGCTCTCACTGCCGTCAACGGCAGGTGCCCAAGCTAACCGGTCATGGCAGGCGTGCATCGGCGCGACTTCCACGCCTGATGAACGCGTGTCGGCGTGCTCGTCGGTAATCGACGCCAGGGCGGAGACCGGCCGCAAGCTCGCGGCGGCGTTCTGCAACCGCGGCCATGGTCTGACCGAAAAGCGCGACCTCGATGCCGCGCTCGCCGATCTCAACGAGGCCATCCGGCTCAACCCGGCCTATCCATGCGCCCATACCAACCGCGGCCGTGTCTACGCCATCAAGCGCGACCTCGACCGTGCCATGGCCGACTATGACGAGGCGCTCCGCATCGACCCCGGCTTCGCGCTGGCCTACAACAATCGCGGCGACGCCTGGGCCGGCAGAGGCGATCTGGAGCGCGCCTTGACCGATTTCAATGCCGCCATCAAACACGATCCCGCACTGGCCATCGCCTACGGCAATCGCGGCTATCTCCATTATCGCAAGCGCGACATGGCGCGCGCGATCGAGGACTACAGCGTGCAGATCAGGCTCAGGCCCGGTGTGCTCGCCTATATCAACCGCGGCAATGCCTGGCGCGATTCCGAACAGCTCGACCGTGCCGCCGCCGATTATGCCGAAGTGATCAGGCTGGCGCCGACCGACGCGCGCGGCTGGCGCAATCGCGGCATGATCCGGCTCTACAAGGGCGACAACGCGGGTGGCCTCGCCGATTACGACAAGGCGGTGCAATACGATCCGGCCGACGTGTTTTCCTGGAACAACCGCGGGCAGGCGAAATTGCGGCTCGGCGACAAAGCGGGCGCGATCGCCGATTTCAGGAAGGCGCTGGAACTGCGCCCGGATCTTTCGACGGCGCGCGCGAGCCTGCGACAGCTCGGGGCGACGCCGTAGCCAGCCCGCTGCCAGCGCAATTACGCCCTGATCCGGTCTTGCATGCGCCAAAGCCTTCCCCACGTCTTGGGAAGACATACGCCCCCGATGCGGCCGGACCGGTCGCCTGACAGTCGGAGTGTCATGCTCGGCAGCCGCTGACGTATGCCTCTTTTGAAGGGAGGTTTACAATGTCGACTTTTCGTTTTTTGGACACGCATCGAACCTGGGAAGACTGGTGCGGAATGCTGCTTGGATTGCTGATCGCGTTGTCGCCATGGTTCCCGACCGAGCCAGACCATGGGGGTGATGCGGAGCGCGGCTTCGTGATCCTGAATGCGTTTGCGATCGGCATCCTGGTGTTCGGCCTCGCCCAGCTTGAATATGTGGCGCTGCAGCGTTGGGAGGAGGTGGTCGAACTCCTGGCCGGGTTGTGGCTGATCGCCTCGCCCTATGTCCTCGGCTATTCCGGCACGCTCGGCATCTGGCACCTCGGTCTTGGCGGGCTGGTGTTGCTGCTCGCCGCCCTGCAGCTGTGGCAGGACTGGGATTTGAACGAGCAGGATCTGGCCAGGCACGGGCAATAGCCGCCCACGGGTCGGGCCCGCCGGTTTTGACAACGGACCGGCGGGTTTCGTCCGGACGCCAGTTCTTGAACGCGAGGGCGCGCCGTCGGCCGCTGGTGGTCCAGAACCGGCATCCGGCGAGCCATCATGGCTGTCCTCAAGCCGGCCGGATCAGCCTATAAGCTGATGGCGCGGACGCGGTCGTCTTGCCGGCGCCGCAGCGCTTCCGCTCTGGAGAACGTCATGACGAGCCAAAAGGGCCCCAACATCAAGAAGAAGCAGAAATGCAAGAATTGCGAGGGCAAGGGCCTGCTGAAGAAGGGCGACAAGGTGGTGAAATGCCAGCGCTGCGGCGGGACAGGCTTGCGCTGAGGATGCCGCCGTCACGCCGGCTCAGGAATGGCCCTCGTCGGGAATATTCAGCACCACGCCACACGCCTTGCAATGCACGGCGTCGCTGTCGTGGCGCTGCAGGCCGCAGGACGGGCAGGGAAACCGGACCTTGTTCGGGTTGAGCAGCGCACGGGCGAGATTGAAGAACAGGGTAACGCCGAAAATCATGATGACGACCGAGATCAGGCGGCCGAGCGTGCCGGGCAGGGTGATGTCGCCGAAGCCGGTGGTGGTCAGCGCCGTGACCGTGAAGTACAGCGCGTCGGCATAATTCGTGATCTGATCGTTGCGAAATTTCTGGGTCTCGTAGACGATCGCGGTCATCACGAAGATGAATACCGCGAGGTTGGTGACGGCGAAGATGACATCTTCATTGCGCCGGAAGAACGAGCTATCGGTGCGCAGGCGCACCAGCATCTGATAGTCGCGCAGCAGCCGCAAGGTTCGCAGGATGCGAAGAAAGCCGCCGGCTTCTCCCGCCAGCGGCGCGAGGAACGAGACGATGGCAACCACATCGGTCCACGTCGAAAACCGGGTGAATTCGCGCAACCGATGCCGGCTGACCAGCAGTCGCGCGGCGAAATCGGCAAGAATCCCGATGCCGAACAGGACGTCGAGCGCCTCGATGGTCTGGCTGGAGGGCAGGAACGAGGTCGCGATGATGAACAGCACCGTGACGATATCGAACCCCAGCAGGGCATAGCGGAAACGGACCCCGCGCGGCGTCGCGCCTTCGTAGAGGCGGCGGATGCTGCTCTTCAGCGAATGGAAGGTCATGGAAGCGAAGGTCATGGCGACATCTTCATCCGTTTAGGACTATGATTGCAATCGCGGATCGGCGAAACATCGTCGCCAGATTTGCCATGCAGAAGCTTTCAATTTCCGGAGCCGTCGACGTGATCGAACCCGTACCCGCTGCCGCACCCACCGGCGGCATCCTGCGCATGTCCCGCCGGGTCATGAACCTCGCTTACATGCTGACGCAAAATGCCCGCCGCCACGGCGACCGCCCGGGCTTCATCTGGGGCGACAGGTCCTGGAACTGGCGCGAGATCGACGACCACGTCTCGGCGCTGGCGGCAGCCCTCGCGGCAAGCGGCATCGTCAAGGGCGACCGCATCCTCGTGCATTCCAAGAATTGCGACGAGATGTTCTGGTCGATGTTCGCGGCGTTTCGGCTCGGCGCGGTCTGGGTTCCCACCAACTTCAGGCTGATGCCGGACGAGGTGGCGTATCTCGCGACCGCCTCCGGCGCGAAGGCATTTCTCTGCCACGGCGATTTTCCCGACCATGCGGCGGCCGTCAAGGCGGCGAGCCCGGCGCTCGAATTCACCTGGCGGATCGGCGAGGGCGCCTTCGCCGAGAAGTCGGTGAGCGAGGTCATATCGGCGCATGCGGGTGCCAGGTTCGAAAACGCCGCCGTCGACTACGACGATCCCTGCTGGTTCTTCTTCACTTCCGGCACCACCGGGCGATCCAAGGCGGCGGTGCTGACCCATGGCCAGATGGCGTTTGTGGTGACCAATCATCTGGCCGACCTGATGCCGGGCACCACGGAGAACGATGCATCGCTGGTGGTGGCGCCGCTGTCGCACGGCGCCGGCGTGCACCAGCTGGTGCAGGTCGCGCGCGGCGTGCCGACCATCCTGCTGCCGTCGGAGCGGTTCGACATCAACGAGGCGTTCCGCTTGATCGAGAGCCACCGCGTCACCAATATCTTTACCGTGCCGACCATCCTGAAGATGATGGTCGAGCATCCCGCGGTCGATCGTTTCGACCATTCCTCGCTGCGCTACATCATCTATGCGGGGGCGCCGATGTACCGCGAGGACCAGAAGGCGGCACTGACGAAACTCGGCAAGGTGCTGGTGCAGTATTTCGGGCTTGGCGAGGTCACCGGCAACATCACGGTGCTGCCGCGGGAATTGCACGATGCCGAGGACGGGCCGCGGGCGCGGATCGGCTCCTGCGGCTATGAACGCACCGGCATGCAGGTCTCGATCCAGGGCGATGACGGGCGCGAGCTCAAGGCCTTCGAGACCGGCGAAATCTGCGTGATCGGCCCCGCCGTGTTCGCCGGCTACTACGACAATCCCGAAGCCAACGCCAAGGCGTTTCGCGACGGCTGGTTCCGCACCGGCGATCTCGGCCATGTCGATGACGAAGGTTTTGTCTACATCACCGGCCGCGCCTCGGACATGTACATCTCGGGCGGCTCCAACATCTATCCGCGCGAGGTGGAGGAGAAGATTCTGACGCATCCCGGAATAGGCGAGGTCGCGATCGTCGGCGTGCCGGACCCGGTCTGGGGTGAGGTCGGTATCGCCGTCTGCGTGGCGCGCGAAGGTTCGGCCGCGGTGAGCGAGCTCGAACTCGCCACCTTCCTGGCTACAAAAGTGCCGCGCTACAAGATGCCGAAGCGGTTCTTCTTCTGGGAGGCGCTGCCGAAATCCGGCTACGGCAAGATTCCGAAGCGGCTGGTGCGCGATGAACTCGAGGCGCGCGGCCTGCTCGGTGTTGACGCGAAGCAGGGCAGCTGATGCGGTTGATAAAGCAGCCCGGCCCGCCGGCGCCCGAGCGTATCCAGTGGGTGGAGGCCCGGGGCCGCGCGTTCGCCTTCACTCTGGAAGCCGGCCTGCCGCTGCTGGAAGCCGCGCGCCGCGGCTTTGCGGCGCAGGGTTTTGCCGGCGGCGTAATGAACATGCAGAGCGGGGCGCTCGGCCCCTTCGCCTATGTGATGCCGGCGCTGTCGAAGACCGGCGACAACGCCGCATTCTACAGCGACACCTTCCGGCCCGCCGGTGTCACGCAGCTCCAGAGCGGCGCCATGACCCTGGGGCAGCGCGACGGCGCGCCGTTCTTTCATTGCCACGCACTGTGGCTGGAGGCCGACGGCCGTGCCGGCGGCGGCCATATCCTGCCCGAGGAGACCATGGTCGCCGAGCCGTTTGTGGTGGAGGCATTCGGAATCGACGGCGCGGTATTTTTGGGCGAGCCCGATCCCGAGACCAATTTCAAATTGTTCGGGCCGGTTGCGTGCGCGACCTCTGCCGCCGAGACGACCAGCCGCGCTTTCGCGCTGCGGCTGCGGCCGAACCAGGATTTTGCCGGCGCGCTGGAGGCGTTCTGCCATGAGCGCGGTATCACGCACGCGAAGCTGCACGGCGGCGTCGGCAGCACGATCGGCGTGCGCTTCGCGGACGGCCGCATCGTCGAACCATTCGCGACCGAACTCGCGATCCGTTCGGGAGTCATCGCGGCGGGGGCAGGTGGCACGCTCGAAGCCGAGCTGGACATTGCCGTCGTCGACTACACCGGCGGCCTCGCCGAGGGCCGGCTCAAGCGCGGCGACAATCCGGTGCTGATGACGATGGAGTTGGTGCTGGAAGTGTTGGCGTAGGGCAGGCGAGTTTCGCTTCGCTCGCAACGGCGGCAATCCAAACGTGCACACCCTCCAACCGTCGTCCCCCGCGTAGGCGGGGGATCCAGTACGCCACGCTCTCTCGGCTCTATTGTTGCCGTCTCTGGAATACTGGGTCGCCCGGTCGAGCCGGGCGATGACGACTGGGGGCGTTATCAAACAGCCGAACATGCGTTGACGTTCTCGCGGCGCCATGCGCCCGAAGTTTTCCAAACCGTTTGCCCTCAAGAATAGAGAGGGCGCAGGGAAAGCCGGGTGCGCGCTGCACCCGCGGTCTCGTGTGCAATAGGGTAGAGGTAGGCGGCACACGAGCATACAGGTGAAGCGGAGGCATCCGGCTTTCCCTGCGCGATGGTTTAAGGCTTATACGTGCTCTTCTCGGTGAGCCCTGCACTTTTGCCACCGTCGCCTGCGGGACTGACCACAGGCTTGACACCTGCCTTTGGGGTGTCGGAACCACACGATTTCGCCATCCGCCGCAAACCCGCCCGTCTCGCGCGCCGCTGCGTCCACCGCATCCCCGCCCCCGACGTCCGTGACGTTCGCGAAACGTCCCCTCTGAATGGGACGGGATGGCCGATTGTATAACCCAATTTGTAATTCTGGAAAACAGAAATATTTTTCACCGAAGGGCTTGACACGAATTCTGGTAAACAGAAGTGATTTGCCCGTCGGGTCGATTTGTTGTATAATCAAGGCCGACGGAATCGCCCTTGCGAGGCAAAATGAATTTGATGGCCCCACTGCCGGGACAAACGCGATATTCGATCCACCATAAATCGCTCGATGCGAGAAAGGCCCGCATACTGATCAGGGCGCTGATCGATTGCGCCAAGGCGGGGATCAAGCCGAGCTTTTCGACCACGCAAATGCTGCGCGGACTCTCGCTTTACCTGGAAGGCGGCACCTTCTCGAACAAGAGCTGGCGCCTGTACCATCGCGCCAGCGACGCCGCCAGGCTGATCGTGGCGGCGGGCGAGAAGGGCTGGAAAACCAGGGTCACGTTCGAACATGTCCGCCCGCTCAGCAAGATGTATCAGATGTTTCTGGATGAGCGAAAAACCCTGAACCTCGATCGAGCGGCTTACATCATTGGCGAATATCCGCCGATCCTGATCACGGTGGAAGAAGAACACCGGATGGCGAAACGTGGATTCAGCGTCGAGGGAAAGCCCGAACAGCGATATGCGGGGATTCGGTTTTCGGGGTTCAGTCTGAGGTCAGATGGGACGCTCCCGCGCGAGCGTGGCGTCGAAGAAGAAAATAATAGGCAACAGGGTAACGTGCCGTCGTGTTCGGCATTGGACGCGGGACCTGGCGTTATAGAGGGGCATGCTATGCGACAAAACGGGGAGGGGTTGTCATGATTGACTGGATGGGCCTGGCGGGGGCGTGGTTGCCGGGCATCTATAGGTAATTAAATACCGTATATTGTCTCCGACTTGGAGCGCCGCGTTTCCAGGCGGCAGCCATCTCAAGCAGGTTGTGAGCTGGGAGGAACTGACTTCCAAAGCACCTTTGTTCCGGTTATGTTCCGATGGCGCCCTTGGAACGGACAGATGGCCTCCAGACGAAACCGCCCGATCAACCTGCCGGCGCCGTATCTCAGGCGGATCTGGCTTGAGCCGTCGCGCATTACCGACCGTGCGGCCTATCCGTTCTGCCTGCCGTTCCTGCAGGATGATTTCGATCTGAACTTCGACCGCTCCATTACCATCATCGTGGGCGAAAACGGCACCGGCAAATCCACCTTGCTGGAAGGCATCGCCGTGCTCGCCGGCTACGACGAAGCCGGCGGCGGCAAGGGCTATATGCCGGTCGATCATTCCATCGCCATCGAGGCGATGGGCGGCCGGCTTTCCAGCGCGCTGCGCGCGAGTTGGCTGCCGAAGGTCACCAACGGCTGGTTCTTCCGCGCCGAGAGTTTCTTTTCCGTCGCCAGATATCTCGACGAGGCGGCCCGCGAACCGCTGAGCGGACCGCCGCCGGATTTCCTCTCCCATTCGCACGGCGAGGGTTTTTTGCGCTTCTTCGAAGAACGCTGCCAGCGCCAGGGCATCTACATTTTCGACGAGCCGGAATCCGCGCTGTCGCCCTCGCGACAGATGGAATTTTTGAAGCTGATGCGGCGGATGGAAAATTCCGGCCACTGCCAGATCATCATGGCCACGCATTCGCCTGTCCTGATGGCCTATCCCGGCGCGCGGCTGCTGCGATTGACAAAATACGGGCTGGAGCCGGTGAGCGTGAAGGACACGGACCACTACAAGCTCATGCGGGAGTTCTGCGAGGATCCGGCGGGGTTCGTCGAGGCGGTGGTGGGGGAGTGAAGTGAATCGTAGGGTGGGTAGAGCGTAGCGAAACCCACCGTTTGTGAAGATGATGGGTATCGCTACGCTCCACCCATCCTACGCGCTGGGTGCCGCAGTGAAATCGTGGGCCACCACAGAGGTTGATCGATCATCATGGCTCCTGTCGTACACCCCGGGCGCTTGTTGAAGCGCGAGCTGACAGCCCGCAAGCTCAGCGCCAACCGGCTGTCACTCGATATCGGCGTGCCCTCGGGCCGCGTGACGGACATTCTCAACGGCCGCCGCTCGATCACCGCCGATACGGCTGTTCGCCTTGGACACTACTTTGGCAATGGCGCGCCGTTCTGGCTCGATTTGCAGGGTCAGTATGATATCGGCGTCGTCGTGCGGGATAAGGGCGCGGAGATTGCAAAACGCGTGAGGCCGGCGGACGCAGCGTAGGCGGCATGTAGGATGGGTGGAGCAAAAGAGGCGGGCATTCATGCCAAGCCTCGAAAGCGATACCCATCAGCGAGGACGAAGATGATGGGTTTCGCGAAGGGCTCAACCCATCCTACGCGCTGCAACCGAGCAGGTACGCGAAAGCCTCAGAGGCGAGCCATCCACCCCAATTGTGACTAAAGCCGGCGCCTGTGAGCAGGTGGTTTGCCATCGTCAAAATACGATCCGTAGCTTAGGTGACAATAGCTCGATAGCAGTAGGGCGCAATAGAGCAGCGCATTGAGCCGTATCCGCCCTACGTGCTGTCGGTAAGGTTGATAGTTATTGCGGAGGGAATCTTCCTGCGATGATATTTTTGGAATCTTTGAGGACCAACGCGCCCCCGTCCAGATCGAGACGAAGATCGGTGCCGGGAACCAGAACATTTGGAAAATGATTGAACCAAACAAGCTCGCCGGTCGGCGTTGTGCAATTTGCGAAATCTAGGCCCTTCGGATTGAACTCGTCAGCTTTCTCGTTTGTTCGTTCAATTTCCAGGAATTGTGCCCAAACGAATGACAGCGAGGAATCAGAAGTTGAGCTGTTGATCGCGATGTTATCATTATTTGCTGCCGCCGCGACAGATGGATACACCAACGCAGATACCTCCAGCCCCGCGGTACTTTCTCCTGCTCGAAGGACCCCGGGAATTTCCCCATTTGCGTTCTCAAAAGGCTTCGCCTTGAGAAAGGTTTCGGAGATGCAAACAGACAGTTTGTACTTCCAAGATTCGCCCTTTGGAATCGATTTCGTAAACTCTTTGGCCAAGAAGCGGTTCACTAAATTATTCGCAGGGGTTCTGGCTCCAACTGGTTCAAATTCCGGCAAGTCCTCCTTCTGCCACCAAACATCCGACCATCTCTTTGATCCGAAATCCCGGAAGGTTCTTTCAGAATACCCAACACAAGCAACGAAAATAGGTTGGGTCACGCGCCACATGGATAGGACTAGTCGAGTGCCATTTGACGGCGCCAACTCTTGAATTGCAGATATGCCACTCGTACTGCCGTAAAAGAGCGGATCGCCGGGTCTGTTGCACCGACCATAGCCGACCTTATCCGCTGGTGGGTAGGTCAGGTGCTTCATGAGCGAAGGTCTATCGCCCCATGTAACGGTCCGAAATATGAGCTCGCCGGGCTGAATCAGAGGAGCTGGATGAACGTAGTGATGGAGAATTGGCGCTAGCGCCGTTTTCAAAACGTCTATGTCGACAGTACGCAGGTTAAGCTGCTTAAAGCCCTTTATCGCTTTGCGCAGTTCGCGTGATTGTATTCGCGGAATTGTGACGTAGCCCAATAACTCACTCCGCCGCCTCGACCCCGCGCTTCCTCTTCCCGCCTTCCGCCTTCGCCAGCACCGGTCCCAGAAACTTCCCCGTATAGCTCCTTGGCGCCTTGACGATATCTTCCGGCGGACCCCAGGCGACGATTTCGCCGCCGCCGTCGCCGCCTTCGGGGCCGAGGTCGATGACCCAGTCCGCGGTCTTGATCACTTCGAGATTGTGTTCGATGACGACGACCGTGTTGCCCTGCGACACCAGTTCGTGCAGCACTTCCAGCAGTTTCTTGACGTCGTGAAAGTGCAGGCCGGTGGTCGGCTCGTCCAGGATGTAGAGCGTGCGGCCGGTGGCGCGCTTTGACAGTTCCTTTGCCAGCTTGACGCGCTGGGCTTCGCCGCCGGACAGCGTGGTGGCCTGCTGGCCGACATGGATGTAGTCGAGGCCGACCCGGTGCAGCGTTTTAAATGTTTCGCGGACGCGGGGGACGGCCTTGAAGAACTCGGCGGCTTCCTCGACGGTCATGTCGAGCACGTCGGCGATGCTCTTGCCCTTGAACAGCACTTCGAGGGTTTCGCGGTTGTAGCGCTTGCCCTTGCAGACGTCGCAGGTGACGTAGACGTCGGGCAGGAAGTGCATCTCGATCTTGATGACGCCGTCGCCCTGGCAGGCCTCGCAGCGGCCGCCCTTGACGTTGAAGGAGAAGCGGCCGGGCTCGTAGCCGCGGGCCTTGGCTTCGGGGAGGCCGGCGAACCATTCGCGGATCGGCGTGAACGCGCCGGTATAGGTCGCGGGATTCGAGCGCGGGGTGCGGCCGATCGGCGACTGGTCGATGTCGATGATCTTGTCGATATGCTCCAAGCCCTCGATGCGGTCGTGCGGGGCGGCGCCCTCGCTGGCGTTGTTGAGCTTTCGCGCGATCGCCTTGTAGAGGGTGTCGATCAACAGCGTGGACTTGCCGCCGCCGGAAACGCCGGTGACGCAGGTGAACAGCCCCAGCGGAATCTCCGCCGAGACGTTTTTCAGATTGTTGCCGCGGGCGTTGATCACCTTGATGGTGCGGCGATGGTTCGGCGGCTTGCGTTCGGGAATTTCCACCGACAATTCGCCGGTGAGATATTTTCCGGTCAGCGATTTCGGGTTGTTCATGACCTCCGCGGGCGTGCCCTTGGCGACGATGTTGCCGCCATGGACACCGGCGCCGGGACCGACGTCGACGACGTAGTCGGCCAGCCGAATGGCGTCCTCGTCATGCTCGACCACGATCACGGTGTTGCCGAGGTCGCGCAACCGCTTCAGGGTCTCCAGAAGCCGGGCATTGTCGCGCTGGTGCAGGCCGATCGACGGCTCGTCCAGCACGTAGAGCACGCCGGTCAGCCCCGAGCCGATCTGCGACGCCAGCCGGATGCGCTGGCTCTCGCCGCCGGACAGCGTGCCGGAGGCGCGCGCCAGCGTCAGGTAAGTCAGGCCGACGTCGAGCAGGAAGGAGAGCCGCTCGCGGATCTCCTTCAGCACGCGCGCGGCGATCTCGTTCTGCTGGGCGTTGAGCGCCTTCGGCACGGTCTCGAACCACTCGCCGGCGCGGCGCACCGACAGTTCCGAGATCTCGCCAATATGCTTGCCGCCGATCTTGACGCAAAGCGCCTCCGGCTTCAGCCGGTGGCCGTGGCAGCCCTCGCATGGGATGTCGGAAAAGTATTTTCCCAGCTCTTCGCGCGCCCATTCGCTCTCGGTTTCGCGGTAGCGGCGGTCGAGGTTGGTGATGACGCCCTCGAACGGTTTCTTGGTGTCGTAGGAGCGCACGCCGTCTTCATAGGAAAACTTGATCTCGTCGTCGCCGGAGCCGTGCAGCAAGGCCTGCTGCACCTTCTTCGGCAGGTCCTTCCACTTGGTGTCGAGCGTGAACTTGTAGAATTTGCCGAGCGCAGTCAGGGTCTGGATGTAATAGGGCGACGACGATTTCGCCCATGGCGCGATCGCGCCCTTGCGCAGGGTCAATTCCTTGTCGGGAATGACCAGCTCCTCGTCGATATGCTGCTCGACGCCGAGGCCGCCGCAGGCCGGGCAGGCGCCATAGGGATTGTTGAAGGAGAACAGCCGGGGCTCGATTTCCGGAATGGTGAAGCCGGACACCGGGCAGGCGAATTTTTCCGAGAACAGGATCCGCTCGGCGCCGGTCTTGTCGTGGATCTTGGCGGTCTTCTTGTCGGACTTTTTCTCGGCTCCGGCGGCGGCAGGCGGCGCGTCGGCATATTCGATCACCGCCAGGCCCTCGGCCAGCTTCAGCGCGGTCTCGAAGCTTTCGGCGAGGCGCTGGCCGATATCGGGGCGGACCACGATGCGGTCGACCACGACGTCGATGTCGTGCGGGAATTTCTTGTCGAGCACGGGGGCTTCCGACAGCTCGTGGAAGGCGCCGTCGATCTTGACGCGCTGGAATCCCTTCTTGAGGTATTCGGCGAGCTCCTTGCGGTATTCGCCCTTGCGGCCGCGCACCACGGGCGCCAGCAGATAGAGCCTGGTGCCCTCGGGCAGCGCCAGCACGCGGTCGACCATCTGCGAGACGATCTGGCTTTCGATCGGAAGACCCGTGGCGGGCGAGTAGGGCACGCCGACGCGGGCCCACAACAACCGCATGTAATCGTAGATCTCGGTGACGGTGCCGACGGTGGAGCGCGGGTTTTTCGATGTCGTCTTCTGCTCGATCGAGATCGCCGGCGACAGCCCGTCGATCTGGTCGACGTCGGGCTTCTGCATCATCTCCAGGAACTGGCGCGCATAGGCCGACAGCGATTCGACGTAACGGCGCTGGCCCTCGGCATAGATGGTGTCGAAGGCGAGCGAGGATTTTCCGGAACCCGACAGCCCCGTGAACACCACGAGCTTGTCGCGCGGAATTTCCAGGTCGACGTTTTTGAGGTTGTGCTCGCGCGCGCCGCGAATCGTAATCGCGCGCATGCCGGAGCCGGCGTTCGGTTGGCGCTTCGCCCTGAGCACTTCATCCATGTCGGCATTCCCAAGGCGCGTACGACGCCGCTAGCGTTCAGGCGCGCATCGCCGGATCAACCGGGACCATACGCCGATGGGGTGAAGCATGGAACATAGGAAGAACTGCGGCGATTTCCAGCCCCAACTGCTACTCATCAACCGTTTGTTTCGAATGCGGTTTCGATGGCAGCAGCTGGCAGTACCCAGGCAAACAAAAAGGCCGGCGCAAGGCCGGCCTTTCGTATCTTGATAGAGATCGGGTCGGGAAGATCAGTACTTTGCGACGACCGGGCCACCCCAACGGTAGTTGATGCGGGCGGTAACCAGATCGACGTCCTGACGGATGCGATCGGTGCCGTACAACACGCCGGCTGCGCCGCCACCGCCGTTGCCGTTGTTGACGAAGGTGTAGGTCCTGTCCTGCATGAACATGTGATCGTATTCGATCGCGAACGACCAGTTCGGGGCGAAGCCGTATTCGAGGCCGACGCCGACCACGCCACCCCAACGGGTGTCGTCAACATTGTTAGTGACAATCGCGTTGTTGGCGACCAGGTAGGAACGATAGCGATCCGAAGTCACCGCGGCGCCGCCCTTTACGTAGAACAGGGCGTTGTTGAAGGCATAGCCGACCTGGCCGGTGAACAGGCCGAAGGCATCGACGCGGGTGTCGTTGCCGAAGGCCGGGAAGGCCAGGCTTTGGTTGCGGCCATGGAAGTCAGCCCAGTTGCCCTGAGCTTCCAAGCCGAACACCCACTGCGAAGCCTGCCAGCGATAGCCGATCTGGCCGCCGACGGTGCCGCCGGTTGCATCGTGGCTGCCTTCGCCTGCGACGAACACGCCGGCCGGGGTTACGAAGTCCCAGCTCTTGCGGCTCGATCCCCAACCGCCGTTGACGCCGACGTAGAAACCGCTCCAGTCATAGACTGCGGCGATCATCGCGGGAGCCTTGGTGTAGGGGCGCGCGGCCATATCAGCGGCCGATGCGGGAGCAGCCATGCCCAGCGCAACCAAACCAACCGTACCCAGCAAAAACTTCTTCATCTCAGTTCTCCAGTTTTAGCCCGCTTCCTTTGGTCCCGAAGCGGTTTGAATTTTCGGGGCGAGCGCCCAAACAATCTCAATTCCAAGGATGACAATATTCGATTCCAGGAAAAAAGCCGTCTCCGAAATGCAACACTCCGCCGCGAAGTGGAGCGCGGGAAGTTAATGATTTGTTTACCGAATTCGGGAACCCGGCGGGAACCTGATGGAACTTTTGTTCCCCGGAGCGTCGCCGCCGTGCCGGGATACCGGTGCGTGGTTTGCAACTTAGGAAAACACGGAACAAAACTGGAACATTGCCGACGAGAATGCTATATGTGGATAACCTCGCGATCCCCGGGGGATCGCGAGGCGCGCGGCGGCGGCGAGCGTATAGGGTCGGGTTCAAGATGGTCCGAAGCGTGGTCTTGATGGCAATCCCGGAATTCAGCCGGCGGCCAGCGGATCCGGACAGGTCAGTACATTCCAGGAGTGGAGAGCGGCGATGGCGGGAAGCGTAAACAAGGTGATTCTGGTCGGAAATCTCGGCAAGGACCCGGAAATCCGGCGGACCCAGGATGGGCGGCCGATCGCCAATCTGAGCGTGGCGACCTCCGAAACCTGGCGTGACAAGGCCACCGGCGAGCGCAAGGAAAAGACCGAGTGGCACCGCGTGGTGATCTTCTCCGAGCCGCTCTGCAAGATCGTCGAGCAGTATCTCAAGAAGGGCGCCAAGGTTTATATCGAAGGCGCGCTGCAGACCCGCAAATGGACCGACCAGGCCGGCGTCGAGAAATACTCGACCGAAGTGGTTCTGCAGGGATTCAACTCGACGCTGACCATGCTCGACGGCCGCAGCGGTGCGGGCGGCGGCGGCGGCAGCTATGGGCCGGACGACTCCGCCGGCGGCGATTTCGGCTCTGGCGGTCCGTCGTCCAGCCAACCACCGCGCCGCGTGGCGGCCGGCGCCGGCGCCCGCAACAACGACATGGACGACGACATTCCGTTCTGATCCCGGCTTGCGGGATGGAGAGACGAGCGTTTTCAATCGTGGCCGGGCTCCAGAGTCCGGCCATGATGCGTTTTCGGGCATCGCGCGAATAAACTTGACAGTGGAAAGATAGATGTAAATATTCATTACATCGATCCTCCCGTCAGGCCTCACAGGTGTTTCGAATGTCGCTCGCTCCGCTGCTCGCCGCCGCTCCGGAAATCCAGGTGCATGCCTTCGCGGCATTGGCCGCCTTCGTGCTCGGCGGGGTTCAACTCGCAGCACCCAAGGGCACGCTGCCGCACCGGACGCTGGGGTGGGTCTGGGTCGCGCTGATGCTGGTGATCAGCGCGTCCTCGTTCCTGATCCACGGCATCAAATTGTGGGGGCCCTGGAGCCCGATCCACCTGATCTCGGTGTTCACGCCCATCATGCTGGTGGTAGGCGTCGTGGCAGCCCGCAGGCACCGCGTGCGCGCCCACAAGATCACGATGATCTCGATCTATGCCGGCGCGTTGATCCTGGCGGGGCTGTTCACACTGCTGCCCGGCCGGCTGATGCACGACGTCCTGTTCGGGTCCTGATGGGCCGCAAAAAGAGACGGGCCGGGGAGCGGTTTCTCGCCCACTTCGCCCGGCTGGATTCGCGGGCCCGGCAGGCTGCATCAACCTGCCCTTAAGTCCATGAAAAAACGAAGGGAAAAACCGCTGGCGCACGGCAGTTAGGGGTGGTTAGAAAGGCCTCGATACGCTATATGATTCTGAGCCAAAACTGACCGGATTCCCCCTTTGTCTGAACCTGAAGATGAGAAGCCCGGCGAACCGCCGGCGCCGTCCGATATTCGCCCCGTATCCATCCTCGACGAGATGAAGCGCAGCTACCTCGATTACGCCATGAGCGTGATCGTGGCGCGGGCGCTGCCGGATGCGCGCGACGGATTGAAGCCGGTGCATCGCCGGATTCTGTTCGCGATGTCCGAGAACGGGTTCGAATACAACAAGCCGTACCGCAAGTCGGCGCGCACCGTCGGCGACGTCATCGGTAAATACCATCCGCATGGCGACCAGTCGGTCTATGACGCGATGGTCCGCATGGCGCAGGAATTCTCCATGCGCGTGCCGCTGATCGATGGCCAGGGCAATTTTGGCTCGGTCGACGGCGATACGGCGGCCGCGATGCGGTACACCGAATCGCGCATGACCAAGATTGCGCAACTGCTGCTCGACGATCTCGACAAGGACACCGTCGACTACCAGGACAACTACGACGGCGCGTTTCGCGAACCGCGGGTGCTGCCCGCCAAATTTCCCAATCTGCTGGTCAACGGCTCCGGCGGCATCGCCGTCGGCATGGCCACCAACATCCCCCCGCACAATCTCGGTGAGGTGATCGACGCCTGCGTTGCGCTGATCGACGACCCCGCGCTGTCGATCGACGATCTCAACGCCATCATTCCGGGACCGGATTTTCCGACTGGCGGCATCATCCTGGGACGCCAGGGCATCCGTTCAGCGTATCATCTCGGCCGCGGCTCGGTCGTGATGCGCGGCAAGGTGAAGATCGAGAACTGGGGTAAGGACCGCGAAGCCATCATCATCTCGGAAATTCCCTACCAGGTGAACAAGGCTTCCATGGTCGCGCGTATCGACGAATTGAATCGCGACAAGAAGATCGAGGGCATTTCCGCGCTGCGCGACGAATCCGATCGCGACGGTTTTCGCGTCGTCGTCGAACTGAAACGCGATGCGGTGCCGGAAGTGGTGCTGAACCAGCTCTACCGGTTCACGCCGCTGCAGACCAATTTCGGCTGCAACATGGTGGCGCTCGACGCCGGCCGCCCGCAAGTGATGAACCTGAAGGACCTGCTGTCCATCTTCGTCGCGTTCCGCGAACAGGTGGTGACGCGGCGCACCAAGTTCCTGCTCAACAAGGCGCGCGACCGCGCCCACATTTTGGTTGGTCTCGCGATTGCAGTCGCCAATATCGACGAGATTATCCACGTGATCCGGACCTCGCCCAATCCCGCCGCCGCGCGCGACACCCTGATGGAGCGCAACTGGGCGGCCAAGGACGTGTCGGCGATGATCACCCTGATCGACGATCCCCGGCACCGGCTCGCCGAAGACGGCACCGCGCGGCTGTCGTTCGAGCAGGCGCAAGCGATTCTCGATTTACGGCTGGCGCGCCTGACCGCGCTCGGCCGCGAGGAGATCGGCGAAGAGCTCGACAAACTGGCGGTGGAAATCGCCGACTATCTGGAAATCCTGCGTTCGCGGGCCCGGGTCCAGTCGATCATCAAGGATGAACTCACCGCGGTGAAGTCGGAATTCGCCACCCCGCGCAAGACCGAAATCATCGAGCATGAGGACGAGGTCGAGGACGAGGACCTGATCCAGCGCGAGGACATGGTGGTCACGGTCTCGCATGCCGGCTACGTCAAGCGCGTGCCGCTGTCGGCCTATCGGGCGCAGCGCCGCGGCGGCAAGGGCCGTTCCGGCATGCAGACCCGCGACGAGGACTTCGTCAGCCGGCTGTTTGTCGCGTCGACGCACACGCCGGTGCTGTTCTTCTCGTCGCGCGGCCAGGTCTACAAGGAAAAGGTATGGCGCCTGCCGGTGGCGGCGCCGAACGGCCGCGGCAAGGCCCTGATCAACATCCTGCCGCTGGAGCAGGGCGAGCGCATCACCACCATCATGCCGCTGCCCGAGGATGAATCCTCCTGGGCCAATCTCGACGTGATGTTCGCCACCACCGGAGGCAACGTCCGCCGCAACAAATTGTCGGATTTCGTCGACGTCAGGCGCTCCGGCATCATCGCCATGAAGCTCGACGAGGACGAGGCGATCGTCGACGTGCAGATCTGCACCGAGCATGACGACGTGCTGCTGACCGCCGCCGGCGGCCAGTGCATCCGCTTCCCCGTCACCGACGTCAGGGTATTTTCGGGCCGCACCTCGATGGGCGTGCGCGGCATCGCCTTGGCCGAGGCCGACAGACTGATTTCGCTGTCGATCCTGCGGCATGTCGAGGCGACATCGGACGAGCGGTCGGCCTATCTGAAGATGCGCCGCGCCGTCGCGGGCGAAGCCGCCGCCGAAGAGGGCGCGGAAACCGAGGGCGAAGAGACCTCCGGCGCCATTCAGCTCAGTTCCGAGCGCTACATCGAGATGTCGGCGCAGGAGCAGGTCGTGCTCACGGTGTCGGTCAACGGCTACGGCAAGCGCACCTCGTCGTTCGAATACCGCACCACCGGCCGCGGCGGCAAAGGCATCGTCGCGATGTCGGTCAACAACCGCAACGGCAAGCTGGTGGCGTCGTTCCCGGTCGAGGATAGCGATCAGATCATGCTGGTGACCGACAAGGGTCAGCTGATCCGCTGTCCGGTCGAGGGCATCCGGGTCGCCGGCCGCTCCACCCAGGGCGTCATCGTGTTCGACACCGCCGAGGACGAGCACGTGGTGTCGGTCGAGCATATCGGCGAAGACGCCGAAAACGGCAATGGAAGCGCGAGCGGCGAATAGCGTTTCGGATCGCCACGCCCCTATTTCCTGGCAGCATCCAGAGCCGTTTGCTGCGGGGCGCGGCTTAGTTCATTGCCCGCAGCGATGGCCTTGCGCAACAGCCGCATCAGCGTTGCGGCTTCGGCTTTGGACAGGCCACCCAACATCATCCGCTGCGCCGCCTCGACTGCCGGCTCTATCCCGTCGAGGGTCCGACGTCCCTCATTGGTGATCCGCAACGCATGGGCGCGCCTGTCGGTGCGGCTGGCTTGCCGCACCACCAATCCTTTCTGCACCAGCCGATCGACGACGCCGGTGATGGTGGTCCGGTCGTAGGCGATCAATCCGGCAAGCGTGGCTTGATCGATGCCCGGCTGCATCCCGACGGTGGTGAGGGCCGCGTACTGTACGGGCGTGAGGTCATAGCCTGCATCTTCGACCGCGGCATGGAAGACTGCCACCGCGATCTGCTGGAATCGGCGCGCCAGGTGCCCTGGCTTGTCGTTGTTATCGGTCACCAAACCCTCCATGCCGGCCGTTGACACGTATACTGATAGTAAGCATACTGATCAAATTCAGCAACGGCTTTTTGGGCGCCGCGGATCGGCAACTCCCGGCCCGGACGGCGCGTCGGCCAGGGGAGGGTTTCGTGCAATTCCATCTCAACGGATTCGAGCCCGGTGACCCCGAAATTTCAGACACGTCGCAGCGGCATCCTGCGTCAGGAGCTTCCGGCACCGTTCCGGCGAAGGTCGACGTCCTCATCGTCGGCTGCGGTCCGGCCGGATTGACTTTGGCGGCGCAACTATCCGCTTTTCCAGACATCAAAACCTGCATCGTCGAACAGAAGCCGGGCCCGTTGCTGCTCGGCCAGGCTGACGGCGTCGCCTGCCGCACGATGGAGATGTTCGAAGCCTTTGGTTTCAGCGAGCGGATGCTCAAGGAAGCCTGCTGGATCAATGAGACGACGTTCTGGAAGCCCGACCCCACGCAGACCGACAACATCATTCGCAGCGGATGGGTCCAGGACACCGAAGACGGGCTGTCGGAATTTCCGCATGTCGTTCTGAACCAGGCGCGGGTACACGATTTCTACCTCGACGTCATGCGCAAATCGCCGTCGCGTCTCGAGCCATATTACGCGCGGCAACTGCTCGATCTTCAGATCGCTCCAGCCGGCGACAGCGCCGATCCCTATCCGGTGACCGCCAGGCTCGAACGCCTCGATTCCGCGCAGGCGGGGCAGATCGAGACGATCAAGGCGCGCTATGTGGTGGGCTGCGACGGCGCGCGCAGCACCGTGCGCAGGAGTATCGGGCGCACGCTGCACGGCGACTCCGCCAATCACGCCTGGGGTGTCATGGACGTGCTGGCCGTCACCGACTTTCCGGATGTCCGCTTCAAGTCCTTGATACAGTCCGCCAACGACGGCAGCATCATCATCATTCCGCGGGAAGGCGGCTATCTTTTCAGGCTGTACATCGAGCTCGACAAGCTGGATGCCGGTGAAAGGGTTTCCGATCGCAGTATCACGCCCGACGATCTGATCGCGGCGGCCCAGCGTGTTCTCAAGCCCTATTCGCTCGACGTGAAACAGGTTCCGTGGTGGTCGGTCTATGAGATCGGCCAGCGTCTGTGCGACAAGTTCGATGATGTCCCGGACGGGGATGTCGCAAAGCGTTTGCCGCGTGTGTTCATCGCCGGCGATGCCTGCCACACTCACAGCCCGAAGGCGGGCCAGGGCATGAACGTATCGATGCAGGACGGCTTCAATCTGGGATGGAAGCTGGCATCGGTGCTGCGCAAGGGCAGCGCACCGCACCTCCTTCATACCTATTCGGCGGAACGCCAGGCCATCGCCAGGGAGCTGATCGACTTCGACCGCGAATGGGCCAGCCTGCTGGCATCGAGCCATGGGTTCGATCCGGCCGAGACGCAACGTTATTTCATCAGGCACGGGCGCTACACGGCGGGGACCGCGGCCCGTTACAGTCCCTCGCTCCTCACCGGCGAAGCAACCCATCAGCATCTGGCCGGGGGACTGACGATCGGCATGCGCTTTCATTCCGCGCCGGTCATCCGCCTCGCCGACGCCAGGCCCGTTCACCTCGGGCACACCGTCAAGGCGGACGGCCGCTGGCGCATCTTCGCCTTTGCCGGTGCCGAGGATCCCGCGGCGCCCAACTCGGGTATCCGGGCCCTGTGCGACTTTCTTGCCGGGGCGCAGGATTCGCCGTTGCGGAAATACACCCCTGATGGCGGGGACATCGACTCGGTGATCGACGTCCGCGCGGTCTTCCAGCAAGATCATCATTCGCTCGCCGTCGAGGCCATGCCGTCGTTGCTGCTGCCGCGGAAGGGGCGTTACGGACTTCGCGACTACGAAAAGATCTTCTGCGCCGACCTGAAAAGCGGCAATGACATCTTCGCTATGCGCGGCATCGACCGTGCAGCGGGGTGCATGGTGGTGGTGCGGCCGGACCAGTACGTGGCGCAGGTTCTTCCGCTCGACGGCTACGAGGCGCTGGCAACGTTCTTCGACGGCTTCATGACGCAGCCGTCGGCGAGTATCGTATAGTCGATTTGCCGCACGGCATTCGCCCTTCCGCGGTGCCGTCGCCCAACAGGCCAGGTGAGGGATGTCGTTTGCGAATTGAGTATCTCGCGGATCACGGTTCCCAGCTGCCGCGACTGGCCGAATGGCATTTCGCCGAGTTCGGCTATTTGAATCCGACCAACACGCTCGAACGCTATATCGAGCGATTGACGGCTGCGCTGCAAAAGTCCGACTTGCCGACCGCCTTCATCGCGCTGGACGATGACAAGTTGCTCGGTTCCGCCTCGCTGGTGCGCCAGACCATCACCCATCCGCATCTGTCGCCCTGGCTGTCGAGCGTCTATGTCGATCCGCAGCATCGCGGCAGGGGAATTGCCTCGGCATTGGTCGGAAGGGTCGAACGTGCCGCCGCCGGGATGGGCTCGGACCGGATCTATTTGTTCACGCCCAGCAGCGAAAAACTGTATGCAAGCCTGGGGTGGGAGCTGATGGAGTATTCGCACCACCACCAACTGAGAATTGCGATCATGTCCAAGACGCTGAGGAGGTAGGTTAAAGCGATTTGAAACGCGTGTTGCGTCCATTCGCGTAGCCACCTTGCGCACCGCCGGAATCAAAGAGGCCCCTGGGGGGCATCCCGGGGGCCTCGAACCAGAGCAACCTGGCAGCTGAATTCGTTATGGCGTGCGGTCGGCGGTGACCAGGCGGGCTTCCCGGATCATGGTCTTCTTGCCGGCGATGCGCAGGCAGGCGGCCTCGAAGTTCGGCCAGGCCTGCTGCGAGCAGTTGGAGCCGATCTGCTTGATGTCCAGGCGGTCGCCCTTGGCGAGGGCTACCGGCACGCTGGCTTCGACCTGGGGGGCAAAGCCGGGCAGAACGGTGAGGGCGCCTGCAATCAACGCGGCGATGGCGATGGCTGAAAAAGTCTTGATCATGACGGTCCCCTGTCATTGGGCCTTTTTGGCCCGCCGTTTCGTTGGTTAATGGATAGCCAGAGCCGGTTTCCGGCTGTCTTCGCGCGCCCGCGAAATGGTTTCGTCCCGCCAGAGTTTTGTTTCGTCGCCGCAGAGGCGATGAAACATTGCCTGCCTGCCTAGATGACGCCGTCCCCCCTGAAGTGGTTCAGGGACGGGCGGAATATAAAAACAGGGGTTTTGGGGCCCGAGGCTGGAACAAACCCGGCTTGCGGGCGTAGCCGGGGCGGGGTAGAGGGTTTTATGCCCCGTATCGCGCTGTATCCCGGCTCATTCGACCCCGTCACCAATGGACATCTGGATGTGGTCCGGCACGCCGTCGGGCTGTGCGACCGGCTGATCGTCGCCATCGGGGTCCATCCCGGCAAAAAACCGCTGTTTTCGACCGAGGAGCGGCTGGAAATGGTCGCACGGGTGTTTGCCCCGGTCGCCGCCGCGGCCCACTGCGCCTTCGACTGCACCACCTACGACAATTTGACCGTGACGGCGGCCCAGAAAGCCGGGGCCACGATCATGATTCGGGGGCTTCGGGACGGCACCGACCTCGATTACGAGATGCAGATTTCGGGCATGAACGAGACCATGGCGCCCGGCGTGCATACCGTGTTCCTGCCGGCCTCGGTGGCGGTCCGCCCGATCACCGCCACACTGGTGCGCCAGATCGCTGCCATGGGCGGCGATGTCTCGGCGTTCGTGCCGCCGGCGGTTGCTGCCGCCCTGAAGACCAAATTCGCCACCTGAGCCCTCATCTCTGATCCGGAGTTATCATGATCCGAATTCTTGGCCTGCTCGCCGCGCTGATCTGCGCGGCCCCCGCGATCGCGCAACCGCTGCCCGCGGGTCTCGACAAGGCGAACGCCATCGTCATCGACACCACCAAGGGCCGCATCGTGTTCAAGCTGCGCAACGACATCGCCCCCCAGCATGCCGAGCGGATCAAGACGCTGGCGCGCGAGGGCTTTTACAACAACGTGCCGTTCCACCGCGTGATGGACGGCTTCATGGCGCAGACCGGCGACGGCCAGAATTTCAACGGCACCGGCGGTTCGAAATACCCGAACCTGAAGCAGGAATTTTCCAAGGTGCCGTTCACCCGCGGCATCGTCGGCATGGCCCGGCGCGGCGACAGCGTCGATACCGCCAACTCGCAGTTCTTCTTCATGTTCGCGACGGGCTCCAGCCTCAACGGCCAGTACACCGTGATCGGCGAAGTGGTGTCGGGAATGGACGTGGTCGACAAGCTCAAGAAGGCGCCGCCGGGATCGTCCGGCGGCACGGTGACCGATCCTGACAAGATGGTGAAGGTGCAAGTCGCATCCGACATCAAGTAAGCGATGATGGCGCCGCGTCGCAAACCGCTTCCATGGTTTGCCGCGGCGCTGCTGTTGCCCTTGTGGACCGGATCGGCGCAGGGCCAACCGGAGCGGCTCGACAGCATCAGGGACGTCTTCGCCAAACTGCATTCCTGCTGGACGCCGCCGCCGCGCTCGCGCGCCAATCCGATCGACATCACCGTGGTCGTCAGCTTCAACCGCCAGGGCGCGATCCTTGGACGTCCGAAAATCACCCATGAATCGGAACAGGCCAGCGACAATGACCGTTTGATGCACCGCGTGGCCGTGATGGAGGCGTTGCAACGCTGCACGCCCTTGCCATTTACCGAAGCACTGGGCGGCGCCATCGCCGGCCGGCCGCTCGCAATCCCCTTCAGAACCCGCAAGAAACCTTCACCCAAACCCAGAGAGCACCGAGCATGGCTGACACCGAAAATACTTTGATCCTCGAAACCACCCAGGGGCCCGTCAAGATCGAGATGCGTCCCGACCTCGCACCCGGCCACGTCGCCCGGATCCAGGAACTGGTGCGCGAAGGCTTCTACGACGGCATCGTGTTCCATCGCGTGATCGAGGGCTTCATGGCGCAGACCGGATGCCCGCAGGGCACCGGCACCGGCGGTTCCGGCAAGAAGCTGAAGGCGGAATTCAACAAGGAGCCGCATGTGCGCGGCACCACCTCGATGGCGCGCGCCGCCAGCCCGGATTCCGGCGACAGCCAGTTCTTCATCTGCTTCGACGATGCCTCGTTCCTCAACAACCAATACACGGTGTGGGGCAAGGTGAGCGAAGGCATGGAGAACGTCGACAAGATCAAGCGCGGCGAGCCGGTGCAGAATCCCGACAAGATCGTCAAGGCCCGCATGGCGCTGGACGCGGAGTAGGGGCTGCCTTCACCCTCCCCTGGAGGGGGAGGGTCGGCTCGCATTGAGCATAGCGAAGTGCGAGACGGGGTGGGGTGACAGTCTCTCAACTCGAACACCGCCCGAAACGATAGACCGTCACCCCACCCCGCCGCTCCTTTCAGTCGCATCGACCCTTCCCCTCCAGGGGGGAATTATATACTTGACAAAAGTGGTCGAGACACCCTCTAGTGGCCGACGACAGGGCGGCGCTACCGAAATTGAAATCACGCCTCAGATGATTGAGGCGGGGCGGTTGGTTCTATGCGAATCTGGAATTGTTGCTTTCGGGCCAAGCGGCAGCCCGCTTGGCTGTGAGGGTGGTGTCGCTGCTGAAATTTACCGCGCTATGCGATCTTTGGAAAAACCATCATAAACCCATGTATGGCGTGGCTGGCGGCCAAAAATTCCATGCATTTGATTTTTAGATCATCTGCGCCCAAGGCGTTTTGAACATTCTCAAATACAATCTTGGCTCTTTCGTCTGTGCTTGGGGGAGAAAGCCAAGCCGTAAAGCCGCCGTCTTTGTGGGGTCCGGTTTCTACCGTCCAGTGAGCAAGTTTGTCTCTTAAGCGCTTCTGTTTAGTGACCTGTTTAAGTACGTCATCCCATGCAGACAGCGATTTTTCGTCGCGGAGACGAACCAATTCGGTCAAGGCGCGCAATCTCGATTCGAGCGGCATTTCATGGAAAATCGCATTCAGCGCCTTTTCGTCGGAGTTGCCGCATAAATAGACAAAAAGTTGGTACAGCTTATGTTCGATGGTGTGCCATTGAGTGAGGGCAAATCCCAATGCGAAAGTTACATCGGCATAAGCCTCACCAACGCTAGGGTAGGATTTAATTGCCATGGGTAAATCCGATCAAGACCTGGATGAGACTAAGCGCCTTATGGGCGCGCTAGTGCGTATGAAGCCAAAGCCGCACGAGGAAATGAAGGTTGGCAAGAAGGCCAAGAAAGCCAAACCGGAGAAGAAGCCCGGCAAGTGAGCCGAGCCTCTCGTTAGCGAGGCACTATGAGGTTAATGCGCTTACGTCTCGTATTAGCGATGGCGCGCTTTTTCGCAGTTCCAATCGAGGTTCAAAGTACCTTTTTGAGCTTCGGGAAGAAACTCTCAAGAACGTCAACTTCCGTTACAGGGCCGAAATAGGAAGCTGACATGTCCGATGAGTCAAAGACGAGAACTAGATCATCCTTCGCGCTCAAGCCTTTGCAGGACCTTGCAGCAAAGTCATCGGTGTTCAAATTCGATTCTACTAAGAAGAACGACGTTGGTTCTTCCCAGTATCCCAATTGTTCTTTGCGCATGTTGTCGATGAGAGTTTTTCTTCGCTCATCATAGGTTTTACCGCCAATCGTTTTATTGGCGATGCGACAAGTCACGTTGTAGTTTGACATTATTAGTCCCTTCAAAAGTTAGGGACTGGTATTGACTAAAGGCGATTCCAGACTCATTGTCCGGCTCTCACTACCCTATGCCCCGCTACCAGCCCCTAGCTGGATAGTGCGGAGACTGGAAGCCGCCAGCGTCAACTGGCGGTTTTTCCAATTCAAGACTTCACTAAGCGTTGAGTCGTGGTCAGGAGTCGAGGGGTAGCGTTCATGATCCGTGCTTTTTATGCACAGATCGTTTTCGCCACGCTCTGAACCGCTTTGCGGCTTGCTTCTTGTGAACGATCTTAGTTAGTCGGCCGATACGTCAGGCGCTTGCCCTCGATACCCTTGAGAGCTTTTGCCGTCCGTTCCCCATCGGTAACACCAAGGCTGGAACGATTGCTGTAGCGGAAATCAAACTCCGCAAGATAACGCTTCAAATGGGCTTCGCTGACGTGGTGGTAAACGCCAGTGATGCCGCGCTTGAGAATTGAGAAGTAGCCTTCGACCGTGTTGCTGTAAGCATCGCCGCGAACGTATTCGCCAATGCCATGGTCAACCATTTCGTGTCGCGCAAACTCTTTGCCGACGCCCATGTAGCCGCCAGCGGTATCAGTCATCAGGGAGGATTTGCGACTAACATTCGCGGTGAGGATGGGGCGCAGTTCTTCGCCGCTGATGCTGGCAACGTGGTGCGATCGGGCGCTACCGTCGCGCTCGACAAGCGTATGAACGATTTGCTTGCCCTTGCCGCCGATGTTCTTCGAGTTGCGCTTGCTCTTGTGTTTGTTGCTCTCTTTGCCGCCAATGAAAGTCGTATCAGCTTCGACGATCTTGTCGGGGCCGCCCATGGGGCCAGCGGGCTTCAGGTCGGCCATGGCTTCGCGCAGGCGGTGCATCATGAACCACGCCGTCTTGTATGTGACGCCAATCGTGCGGTGGATTTGATGGGCGCTAACGCCTTTCTTGCTCGAATTGAGAAGATGGGCGGCAAACCACCACTTGGTCAAAGGAACCTTAGACCGCTCGAATACGGTGCCAACCGTCACGGTGAACTGGCCTTTGCACTCGTTGCAATAGTACAGGCCGGGACGGTGCGAGTGCTTCGCGCCTTCGATCTTGGCGACCTTGGTTTGATCGGAGTTACCGCAATGAGGGCAATAGGGACCATCGGGCCAACGCAGAACCTCAAGGGCTTCGCGGGCCTTATCCTCGTCAGTAAACATGGGCGCGTTGAATGTGGTCATCGATTTGCTCCAATGACCACGTTTTATAGGCCTGACTTACTTTTGTCAAGTATATAATTCCCCTCCAGGGGAGGGTAAGAGGCCGTGCCTCATGGCTCGGCTGTGAGCCCCGAATATCATGCGCACCGATCTGTTCGATTTCGAACTTCCCGCCGAGAATATCGCGCTGCGGCCAGCGAGTCCGCGTGACTCTGCGCGCATGCTGGTGGTGCGTCCCGACGCGACCTTGCTCGACCGCGTCGTCGCCGAGCTGCCGCAATGGCTCGAGCCTGGCGACCAATTGGTGGTCAACGACACCAAGGTGATCTCGGCCCAGCTCAGAGGCCGCCGCATCGGCCGCGACACCGAGCCGAAGATCGACGCGACACTGATCAAGCGCCTCGACGGTTCGCGCTGGCAGGCGCTGGTGAAGCCCGCGAAAAAGCTCTCGCCCGGCGACGTGGTCCGCTTCGGCAACGAGGGCAGGGTGTGCCTGCTCGGCCATCTGGATGCGCAGGTCGAGCACAAGGGCGAGGACGGCGAGGTCACGCTGTCATTTTCATTCCACGGGCCGGCGCTAGATCAGGCGATATCGGATCTCGGCAGCCCGCCGCTGCCGCCCTACATCGCCTCCAAGCGCGCCCCCGACGAGCATGACGCCGCTGACTACCAGACCATGTTCGCGGCCAATGAGGGGGCGGTCGCGGCCCCGACGGCGGGGCTGCATTTTACGCCCGCGCTGGAAGCGGCGTTGCGCCAGCGCGGTGTCGGGATGCACCGGATCACATTGCATGTCGGGGCGGGGACCTTTCTGCCGGTCAAGGTGGACGACACCGTGGGCCACAAAATGCATGCCGAATGGGGCACAATATCGCCGGAGACTGCTGACGCCTTGAATGCAGCCCGGGCCAAGGGCGGCCGCATCGTCGCGGTCGGCACCACCTCGCTGCGGCTATTGGAAAGTGCTGCAACGGAGGATGGCACGATCCAGCCGTTCAGCGCCGATACCGCGATCTTCATCACGCCGGGCTATCGGTTTCGCGCGGTGGATATCCTGCTGACCAATTTCCATCTGCCGCGTTCGACGCTGTTCATGCTGGTGTCGGCGTTTTCCGGACTCGATGCGATGAAGCAGGCCTATGCGCACGCGATCGGCAGCGGTTATCGCTTCTACTCGTATGGCGATGCGTGCCTGCTGTTTCGCGCAACGCCTGAAACGTAGGGTGGGCAAAGGCGCGCTTGCGCCGTGCCCACCATCTATCCAGCTCATGATCTCTCATGGTGGGCACGGCGCGAAGAGCGCACCTTGGCCCACGCTACGATCCAGTCACGCCATGACGCGCTGCGGCAGCAATTCCGCGATCTGGATCGCGTTCAGCGCGGCGCCCTTCAGCAGTTGGTCCGCCGCCACGAACATCGAGATCGAATGTCCGGTGGGATCGCTGAGATCCTTGCGGATACGGCCGACCAGCACGTCATCCTGGCCGGAGGCATCGATCGGCATCGGGAAGTAGTTCTTCACCCGGTCGTCGACGATCTTCACGCCCGGCGCGCCCGACAGGAGCTCGCGCACGTCGTGCTCGGTGATCGGATTTTCGCATTCGAAGGTGATCGCCTCGCAATGCGCGCGCAGCACCGGCACCCGCACACAGGTCACGCCGACCGCGATCCGCTGGTCCTCGAGGATCTTTCGGGTCTCCTGGATGACCTTGGTCTCCTCGTCATTGTAGCCGGTCGCGGGATCGATCGCGGTGTTGTGGCTGAACAGGTTGAAGGCGTAGGGGTGTGGCAGTACCTTTTGCTGATAGGCCTCGCCGTTGAGGCTGGCGCGGGTCGATTCCACCAGCTCTTCCATGGCGGCGGCACCGGCGCCGCTGGCCGCCTGGTAGGTCGACAGGATCACGCGCTTGATGCGGTTGGCGCGGTGGATCGGCCACAGCGGCACCAGCGCGGTAATCGCGGCGCAGTTCGGGTTGGCGACGATGCCCTTGTGCTCCCTGATCCTGCGAGCGTTGATCTCGGGGATCACCAGCGGCACGTCGGGGTCCATCCGGAAGGCCGAGGAATTGTCGACCACGACCGCGCCGGCCTTCACCGCGATCGGCGCGAACTTCCGGGAAATGCCGCCGCCAGCCGAAAACAGCGCGATGTCGACGCCGGCAAAGGAGTGCTCGGTGAGCTCCTCGATGACGATGCGCTGGCCGCGGAAGTCGATGGTGTTGCCGGCCGAGCGGGCGCTGGCCAGCGCCTTCAGTCTGCCGACGCGAAAACCGCGCCGGTCCATGGTGGCGATGAATTCGGCGCCGACGGCGCCGGTCACGCCGGCAATGGCAACAACGGGATAATTGCTCACTTTGGTCTCCATTTACTTGAGCCGGATCGTCCGCGGGCAATAAAAAAGCCCCGGACCTTTTCAGGCGGGGCTTCGGTTCAGATGATGCGGGTCGTCCAACTACGTGCGCAAATCTCCCGAAGCCCGGCAGGGCTTGGTGGTTTTCGCGGTGCGTTTGGTGTTGGTGGTCATGGCGCGGGCTTATGCGGCAGAATTTTACCGGCGTCAACGGGTTTCGGGCGGAAAATAAGGGGGCAATGAGGTTGAACCGAATGCCGTTGTCACGCGATAAGCTGATCCATGAGCCTGCCCAATCACTTCGATCTGATCGCCACCAACGGCGCCGCCCGCACCGGACGGCTGACGACGCCGCATGGCGTGGTGCGTACGCCGGCCTTCATGCCGGTCGGCACCGCGGGCGCGATGAAGGGCATGCACTGGCGCGAGGTACGCGATGCCGGCGCCGACATCGTGCTCGGCAATACCTATCATCTGATGCTGCGGCCGGGCGCCGAGCGCATCGCCGGCCTCGGCGGTCTGCAGCGCTTCAGCGGCTGGAACGGCCCCATGCTGACCGACTCCGGCGGCTTCCAGGTGATGTCGCTGTCGGAGCTGCGCAAAGTCACGGAAAACGCGGTGACCTTTCGTTCCCATATCGACGGCACCAAAATCGAGCTGTCGCCCGAGCGATCGATCGAGGTGCAGCGCCTGCTGGGTTCGGACATCGCCATGCAGATGGATGAATGCATCCGCCTTCCGGCGGAGCGCGCCGACATCGAACGCGCCATGCAGCTCTCGCTGCGCTGGGGCGAGCGCAGCAAGCGCGCCTTCGAGAGCGCGCCTGACGGTTACATGCTGTTCGGGATCGCGCAGGGCGGCGACGTGCCCGAACTTCGGCACGCCAGCGCGCGCGGCATGGTCGAAACCGGGTTTCACGGCTACGCGATCGGCGGGCTTGCGGTCGGCGAACCGCAGGCGGTGATGCTGGCCATGATCGAGGAGGTGGCGCCGATCCTGCCCGTCGACCGTCCGAGATATCTGATGGGCGTCGGCACGCCCGAGGACATGCTGGAGGCGGTGGCGCGCGGCATCGACATGTTCGATTGCGTGATGCCGACCCGCAACGGGCGTCACGGCATGGCGTTCACCCGGTTCGGCCAGATCAATTTGAAAAACGCCCGCCACGCCGACGATCCACGGCCGCTGGACGAGGCCAGCGAATGGCCATCGACGCGCGATTGCGCGCGCGCCTATCTGCATCATCTGGTCAAGTCGGGTGAGACCCTGGGCGCGATGCTGCTGTCGGAAATCAACATCGCCTATTATCAGCGCTTGATGCTGGACATCAGGAACGCGGTGTCGACCGGGACATTTGAAGATTTTCGCGCACGCACCCGCGCCGATTGGGCGCGCGGCGACATCGCGCCGCGCTGAAGCCTCAGCGATCAGTTACAGACGAACCGCTTGCTCACCGCATGCTTGGTGACAAAACCGTAGCCGCAGGTATCGCAGGTCCAGAGGTAACTGATGACGTTTTCCGACAAATAGGCGGAGCCTTCCGCGGCGACCATGGAGTCGGCGCAAACCGGGCAGGTCGGCAGATCACACCCACGGGGACTGGGGTTGCACGCGACGGTCGACATGACTTCAGCGACTGCTGGCATCGTGACCTCCTTGCGCTCTCAACTTAGACTTTAGCATACACTGATTTGCTTGACGTTGTCGCAACACAAATGCGTTCGTTTTACGTTATTTGGCGGCTTTCCAGTTTTGCATTGCAGCGAAAGCCGGACGCAGGGATTCCCGCTTGCGCGCCGCCACAACCTGTCCGTAATGATGGAAGAGCTTCAAACTTACAGCACATTGCCGCCACAGGAGTATTGTCATGGACGCGCCGTCACCCACGAGTGCACTGCACCGTCCCGGCCGGGGCCGGGTTTTCGACTCGATCGTCGACGCGGTCGGCGATACGCCGATCGTCCGTCTGCGCAAATTGCCGCCAGCGCATGGGGTGAATGCGACCATCCTGGCCAAGCTGGAATATTTCAACCCCGCAGCCTCCGTGAAGGACCGCATCGGGGCGGCCATGATCATCGCGATGGAAAACGCCGGCCTGATCAATGCCGATACCGTGCTGATCGAGCCGACGTCGGGAAATACCGGGATCGCGCTCGCCTTTGTCGCCGCTTCCCGCGGCTACCGGCTGAAGCTGGTGATGCCGGAATCGATGTCGATCGAGCGGCGCAAGATGCTGGCGTTCCTCGGTGCCGAAATCGTGCTGACGCCGGCGGCCCAGGGCATGAAGGGCTCGATAGCGACCGCGGAGGAACTGGTGCGCACCACGCCCAATGCCGTGATGCCGCAGCAGTTCAAGAACCTCGCCAACCCCGAAATTCACCGCCGCACCACGGCGGAGGAAATCTGGAACGACACCGGCGGCAATATCGACTACTTCGTCGCCGGCGTCGGCACCGGCGGCACCATCACCGGCGTCGGGCAGGTGCTCAAGCCGCGCAAGCCCGGCTTGCGGATCGTCGCCGTCGAGCCGGAAGAAAGCCCGGTGCTGTCGGGCGGCCAGCATACCCCGCACAAGATCCAGGGCATCGGCGCCGGCTTCATTCCCGATATTCTCGACCGTTCCGTGATCGACGAGATCGTGAAGATCAGCGGCCCGACCGCGATCGAAACCTCGCGCGCGCTGGCGCGCACCGAAGGCATTCCCGGCGGCATTTCATCGGGTGCGGCGATCGCGGCGGCGCTGCAGATCGGCAAGCGGCCCGAGGCCGCGGGCAAGACCATCGTGGCGATCGTGCCGTCGTTCTCGGAACGCTATCTGTCGACCGTGCTGTTCGAGGGAATCTGAGACCATGGCGGATCAACCGAGGCGACCGCGAACGCTGAACGACGCGCGCACCGAAGCCGAAGCGGCGTTCAAGAAGACAACCACCAAGGTGGTGGAGGCGCCGCCGAAACCATCAGCGATTCCCGGCGTGAAGGAACTGGTTTCGCTGCGGATCGATCAGGACGTGCTCGAACACTTCCAGGAGGGTGGCCCCGGCTGGCAGGACCGCATCAACGACGCTTTGCGCAAGGTGGCGGGCAAATAGGCGGCAGCCCATGATGGCAAACTCGTCATGCCCGGGCTTGTCCCGGGCATCCATGTCTGTGCTTCACTCACGCAAGAAAGACGTGGATGGCCGGGACAAGCCCGGCCATGACGGCAACAAAAAAAGCCCGGCGCGAGCCGGGCTTTTTGCTGGATTCGATATTCACGGGCCGGATGATCAGCGCCGGAACGCACCGCCCAACATGCCGCCGACCACTCCGCCGACGAAGGCTGCACCGGGATCCCCGCCGCGGTGACCGCCACCGCCGCCACCGCCACTGCTGCGCTGCTGTTGCTGCGCGCGGCGAGCCGGCTTTTTCTCTTCCCCGTCGTCGCTCGAGGCGGTTGGCGCGGTCGCGACGATTTCCGTCAACAGCGCCTTGTGCTGGAACTTGTTGAGGTAGCCGCTCTTGGGATAGCCTCGTGCGGTCTGCCAGCGCGTAATCACCGCGCGCGTCGCCGGGTTGAACGTGCCGGTCACCTTGGTATCGAAACCGAGGCCGTTGAGTCTTCGCTGCACGTCGCGGCGCTGGCCCTTGTCGAGGCCGATCTGGTCTTCCGTGGTCTGGTTGGCTTCCGCATCAAACGTCTTGGGATCGATCCCGGTGGTCAGATTGCGGGTCGCGTTCGCCGAAGCGCCATCCTGCAGCGAGGCAATCCGGGCCTGCGCCAGCGACCTGAACTGGCCGTTCGGATAGGTGGCCAGATAGGCGTTGAGTTCTTCGGGTTTGTTGGATTCCTTGACCGATCGCCAGAATTCGACTTCGACCTCCGAACCCTGGGACGCCGTCGCAACGGCCGGGCCGGCCTGCGAAGGCGCCGCGGCAGTCCCTGCGGGCGCCGCGGCCTGATTGAGATAGACCGTCCCGATCAGGTTGGTGTGGCCCCAGGGCAATTGGCCCTTGTTGGTTTCCTCGTTGACCTGGGCGCGGACCTTGGTCATCGCCTGCTGGATTTCCATCCCGGGGGTCGCGATGTTGGCCATCAGCGCGCGTGTGAACGGGCTGTTGGCGCCTTCCTTGCCGTCGAGCGCGGTCTGCCCGGGTCCGGTGGCGAAGGCGATCAGGGTGCCTTCGCCGGACTTCATTTCCGCAAGGCCGGTCTGCACCGATACGCTGCGGGTGGCGCCGGCATTCGCCTTGATCTTGGCGGCGAACGGATTGTCGCGGCAGGCATCGAGGAACACCAGCTTGACCTTGGCGTCGCCCATGGTCTGGTCGAGCGTTAGGTCGATGTTAATGGCGGCGCCGAGCTTGACGTCCATTTCCGATTTGATGTCGGCGTCGATCGGCAACAGATAGTTGACGCCGCCGATGGCGATGCCGTGGCCGGCGTAGAAGAACACCGCGACGTCGGCGCCCTGCGCCTTCTTGCCGAACTCGAGCAGCCGTTCTGTCATCTTGTCGCGGGTGAGGTTGGTGCCTTCGACAACTTCGAACCCCACATTGCGAAGCACGCCCGCCATCGACTTGGCGTCGATCGAGGGGTTGGGGAGCGGCTGAACATTCTTGTAGGCGCCGTTGCCTACGACAAAGGCAACACGCCGGTCGGCCTTGGCCGAATGGACTGATAACGCCATGCAAATCAGGGAAAGAAATATGGTGAGGTAGCGCATTTGAAATCCCCCGGTGGAATCGCGCGACTATGGGAGCAACGCATTGCAACAGACTACACGAAAAAGCCACGCATCGTGTCGAAAATCAGGCCGTCGTCTGAATTGAGCTGCCCCGTCGCCGAATGACCACACTAGCCGGCAGGCGGGCTGCATTGAGTGATCTAGATCACAGTCGGACGCGCCGTCTCAAGAAAATCAGTTCGAGAGGATCGCCGGCACGGCTGGTCGATCAGGCCTGAACCCGCGCGGGAGCCGCCGCCTTGAGGTTCAACAGATTGCCCGTGAGGATCAGCGTCGCGCCGAGCACGGTGAACATGTCCAGCCGCTCCGAATAAATCAGCCAGCCGGCGGCGGCGCTCAGGGGAACCCGGAGGAAATCCATCGGGATCACCACCGTCGCATCGGCATACAGCATTGCGCGCGCCATGCAGTAATGGGAGAAGGTGCCGCAGATCGCGATCACGACCGTCCAGCCCCATGCCCAGGCCGACGGCCAGACCCAGACATGGATCGACGGGAAAAATCCGGCCACCGACTGCACCACCAGCATCCAGAAGATGATAGCTAGGGTGTTTTCGGTGCGGGTCAGCGACTTCACCATGGCGATGGAAATCCCGAACCCGACCGCGGCGGCCAGCGCGATCAACTGGCCCTGATTGACCTCGCCGGTCGAGGGACGAACGATTACGATGACGCCGACGACCCCGAGCACGATCGCCGCGATCTTCCACACCGTCATGCGTTCGCCGAGAAAGGCCGCGGCCAGGATCGCGGTCCAGATCGGCATGGTGAATTCGATCGAGACCACCTGGGCGAGCGGAATCAGCGTCAGCGCGAAGAACCAGCCGAGCTGCGCGCCATAGTGAATGAGATTGCGCGAGATGTGCTGCAGCGGCCGCGCGGTCTTCATGGTTGCGAAGCCGCCGCTCATGCGGATCAGCGGGTATAGCATGCAGAGGCCGAGGAGCGAGCGCACTTCCATGATCTGGAAGACGTTCATTTCACGCGTGGTTTCGCGTCCGGCCACCGTCAGGATCAGCATCAAGGCGAGCCAGCCCGCCATCCACAGCGCGGCCCTCGGCATGGAAGGTGTTCGGTCCATCGTCAGGTGATTGCCAGGATTGCCGCGTCGGGGGCCGCGCGGGATACGGAGAGGGCAGGCCGGTATCGTCGACTCCGGCCGGATTTGCAACGCGCAAATGTGCCGGGGCTGTGCTGCGCGGCGGCAAAATTCGGGGTGGGAGAGCCCGCGCGATCGATGCTAAGGAACACGACATTCCTCCTGTCATTCCGGGGCGCGTCGCGGACGCGAACCCGGAATCCCGAGGTTCCGGGTCTGGTCCTTCGGACCATCCCGGAACGACGACCTCAACCTTCGGAGAACCCCTTCATGCTCACTCTTCAACCGGCTGAATGGTCGAAGCCGCGCGGGTTTTCGCACGGCGTCGCGGTCGATGGTCCCGGCCGCTGGGTCGTGCTCGCCGGCCAGACCGGCGGCGACGAGAAGGGCGACTATGCGCCCGACATGGCGGCGCAAACCGGCACCGCGCTGCACCGGATCATCAAGCTGCTCAATGAGGCCGGCGCGGGTCCTGAGCATATCGTCCGCCTGACCTGGTACCTGACCAGCCGGGAGGAATACCAGGCCGCGGGCGCCGGCATCGGCACCGCCTGGAAGGAGACGCTCGGGCGCAACTTCCCGCCCTCGACGCTGCTCTACATTTCGGGACTGGTCGATCCGCGCGCCAAGGTCGAAATCGAGGTCACCGCCTTCGTACCGAATGCCTAGATCCCGGTTCTGATTTATCAGGACCGCGCCATAAACTATTGTTTTAATGCGCGTTTATCTACGCGAACCCGTATCCACTTCGCTCCAGAGCGCCATAGGGAATTTCACGATGACAACACGATCCACGTCGGCAGATTTTGTGACCGCCTTCGCCACCGGCTGGCCCGAGGACCAGCCCGATATCATGGTGCTGTCGCTGACCACGCACAGGGGCGTTCAGGATTTTGCGCTGAACAAGGAACAGGCCCTGCTGGTCGCCAAGACCATGACGGAAACCGCTAACCGGTTGGCCAAACCCAAGACCAGCTAGCAAGACCAGCTAGCCGATCGCGGTGAGGCGCTCAGGAGCGGGTCAGCGAAATCGATGTGACCCGGAATGCGCCTTCGGACTTGATGACGACGGATTGTTTGTTACCGCGCGTCGTCAACGAGATCTGCGCCGTGAATCCGGCGCCGCTCGCGGTCAGGTGAAAATGGCCGCCGCCGCCGCGGCCTTCAAGGTTGCCGCTGGCGTTGCGAATGCTTTCGCTCCAGGTCCCGGAAAGCGCCGTGCCCTGGGCGACGACGTTGTTGGCGAGATTGAATTTGAAGCTGTCGCTGGCGCAGGTCAGGGTCTGGTTGATGGCGTTGCCGTCGGCGCGGACGGCGTAGCTGGCGCGGCATCGAACCCGCTCGCTGGAACCGTCGTCCAGCGTGATGGTGCCGCCGCCGGACCAGTTGCCGCCCATGCCGGCGAACGCCCCGGATTCCGCAAAGCCCACGGTGCCGGCGACCGACACCACCAAAACCGCCAAAAAAAACGCGACGGCTGCGAATATCAGCCGTCGCGCATTCAGAATGATTAGTGCTGTGGCGGAGCCCGGCTTACTGCCGCGACGCTTCCCATCGACCACTGCACGGAACGCCTGCAGATGAGCCATTCCACTTCCCCGAACCGGTCTTGCCGCTGAGCTGGCCGTTCGCATATGCACCATTGATCGAGACTCGCACAAGTCCCTCTCTTCCGACCTTGCCGGAGACGGCGGCGCCACCGGCCGAGACCTTGCCGTCCGTCACGGTCAGCGTCGAGCTGACGGTCGGTTCGCAGCTGCCACTCTTGGTCACCACCGTGACATTCCAGAGCCCATCATAGGCATTGCTGTCGGCCATGGCGGGGGCAGCGGTGAGGGCGCCTGCGGCGGCAAAGGTGGAAACAAGAACCGCGTTGCGAATGCGATTGAGGCGCATGAATCATATCCCTGAATATGTATGTGTGATGACGCGGCTTATTGGGGCACAATGTGTCCAAAGTTTGCTGCGCCGCGACAACACGAAAAGTTCCCAACAAATCAAACATTTGATGGCGGGATTGGTTCCAGTCGGGGAACGAAAAGCTGGTCGGAAGCGTCGATTGTCGCCGGTAAAATATTACTTCGGCAGATTCGGCGCGCTGGTGGCAAATTGCTCGTCCTGTGGCTTGGCCGGCAGCGATTGATGGGCCTTGGCGTACTCAATTACCTCTCCGAGCAGCTTCTGGCCGAGAGGGGCCAGCGCGCGCTCCCATAGCTCCCGCGCGGTTTCGCCTTTCTTGACGAAGCACCATTCCTGGGCGGCGATCGCGCCGGCATCCATGCGGTCGGCGAGATGGTAGACGGTGCCGCCGGCGATCGGGTCGCCTTCCCGGATGGTCCATTCGACCGCCGCGATGCCGCGATGCCGCGGCAGCAGCGAGGGGTGGTAGCCGATCCCCCCGAGCCTGGCCGCCGCCAGCGCGTCCCTGCCGATGCGCGCGTGGCTGTGCGCGGTGACGATCAGGTCGGTATCGGCCGCGATCTCCCCGGCGACCACGAGTTTCGGATCGGCCTGCACCGTGACCGCGATTCCGGCGTCGCGGGCCGCGGCGGCGAGCCGGTCCTCGGCGTCAGCGACGACGACGCCAGCGATTTCGACGCCGTGCTGGCGCAGCATGTTCAGTGTCGTCACGCCGAAATGGCGGGAGCCGACCAGGGTAATCCGCATGGTGTTTGATCCGTCCAGAGCAAGGCGTCCCGTCGATAACACGTCGCCACTGTCTGTCACGCCGGGGGTGCCCGCGCGACCGGGTTATCAACAGGTCGGGCCGAGGTTTGCGACAGCGGTTTGCGAGGGCGTCGGGCCGCAAAAAGGCCACTGAAGGCGGGTTGCATGGGTCAACGCCACGGGACTACGCTGACCGCATTGCGGGTCGGGTCAACTCTGGAGGTTTTCATGCAAGGATTTTCTCTGATGCAGAGGCTATCGTTGATTTCAGCGACGATGGCGCTGGTGGCCTTGCCGGCCGGCTTGGTGCTGGCCCAGTCCACGCCGAACACCGGCGCGGCGCCGGCCGCGACAGCGGCCACGCCGCCGGCAGCGACCACCCCGCCAGCCACAACAGCGGCACAGCCGCCAGCCGCAGCTGCCGCCGCGGCGCCAGCCGCGAAGACGGAAACGACGACAACCGAACCCGCGAAGCCGGCGAAAAAGAATGCCCCGAAAAAGATGACCCGGCAGCAGGAGATCGACAAATCGATCGACAGCGGCACGGTGCCCGCGCGCTATCGCAGCTCGGTGCCGAAGGAGTACCACCATCTAATTCCGTTCGATAAGCGCTAGCCCGCGCGTTCAGGGCACGAGCCTGCTCGTCGTCAGGATGTTGCGGATCGGGCTGATGGGTGGCTGCACCCTGGAATGAGGCTGTCCAAATGCCGAAAAAGGGAATTACCGGCCACGACGAGTGGGTGCTCACGGAAGCGCTCGCCACCGCGCTGGTTGCGCTGGAGCAGCTGCCGCCGGCAAGCCAGCCACGGCCTCACATGGAGGATATCAAAAAGCTCCTGATCGCCGGCTGCCAGCAAGGTACCGTCACCGTGCATCTCGCGCAGGCCAAATGCCGGCTGTTTCCCGACCGCGATCCCCTGACGATCTATCGCGAGTACGGCCTGGAGGACGGGCAGGGCTGAAGGATTTGCCGCCTTGCGTTGCCGGCGCCTTGATGAGAGCCGGATTTCACTTCTCGCTGACTCGGCGCGGCAACCATCCCTTCAACCGCTTCCATGCGGGTGCCACGACAAATCCAATGACCGGGATGCAGGCCGCTCCGATCAACAGGCCGATGACCCCCGATATCGCCGCATGGGCGATCCATTCGAGCAGGCCGGCGGCCGCCGGGAGTGCATGAGCCGCCGCTTCCGTGGCGGCGTGGACGGCGTGTCCGATCGAAGGTGGGCCATAGATCTCCAGGCCATGCAGCACGATGCCGCCGCCGACCCAGATCATCGCAGCGGTGCCGACGGCGCCGAGCACGGTCAGGAAGGCGGGCATGCCGCGAACGAGGCCGCGTCCGAGCGCCCGGCCGATGCCGCCGAACGGCGAGGCGCCATCGTTTTTTGCCAGCGCCAAGCCGACATCGTCGGCCTTCACGATCAGGGCGACCACGCCGTACACAGCGACGGTGATCCCGATCCCGACCAGCGCCAGCACCAGCGACTGCGTCAGGAGGCTGCCAACGGGAAGTGCCGCCAGCGTGATCGCCATGATCTCCGCCGAGAGGATGAAGTCGGTCTTGATGGCGCTTGCGACCTTTTCGTCTTCCAGGGTCTGCGCATTCAACGCCACCGTGCCGAGCTGGGCTTCGTGCTGCTGGGCATGATGGGGCAGGAAGGCTTCGAGCAGTTTTTCCACCCCTTCGTAGCAGAGATAGGCGCCGCCAAACATCAGCAGCGGCGTGATCGCCGAAGGCAGGAAATAGCTCAGGGCCAGAGCGGCGGGAAGCAGGATCAGGAGCTTGTTGCGCAGCGATCCCGCCGCGATCTTGCCCACGATCGGCAGTTCGCGCCTGGCGGTAAACCCGATCACGTAGCCCGGTGTGACCGCGGTATCGTCGATGACGACACCCGCCGCCTTTGCCCCGGCCTTGACGGCCTGGCTCGCCACATCGTCAAGGGAAGCCGCCGCGACCTTTGCGATCGCAGCGATATCGTCGAGCAGGGCGATCAGTCCGATGCTCATCAACAGTTCCCGTTCGTCATTCGCAGCTTCCCCGCCGATCCACCTGAGCTATAACCCGGTAGCGCGCCCAGCACACTCGTCGAGAGCCCAACCCTGCGAGAGATCATGAGTTTCTTCGAGCGACTAAAGAGCGCAGCATCCGCCGAGTGGCGGGCCTACACCGAGCACCCCTTCACCAACGCGCTGGCGGACGGCTCGCTCGCCGAGCCGGCGTTCCGCTACTACCTCGTCCAGGACTATCTGTTCCTGATCGAGTTTTCCCGCGCCTATGCGCTCGCCGTCTACAAGTCGCCCAGGCTTGCCGACATGCGTGAAGCCGCAGCCGGCCTGTCGGCCATCATCGACATCGAGATGAACCTGCACGTAAAACTCTGCGCGGGGTGGGGGCTGTCTGCCGATGATCTCGAACGCGCCCCTCCGGCGGTCGAGATGCTGGCCTATACGCGCTACGTGCTCGACGCGGGCATGCGCGGCGATCTGCTGGCGCTCAAGGTGGCGCTGGCGCCCTGCGTGATCGGCTACGCTGACATCGCGACCCGGCTTGCCGCGCACCCCGGCGCGCTCGCCGCCACCAATCCCTACAGCGTCTGGATATCGGAATATGCCGGTGCACCCTACCAGGAGGTCGCGGCAAGAGCGCTGACGCAGCTGGATGGCCTCGCCGATCTCTACGCCACGCCGGCCCGGGAGCAGGATCTGGTCGCGATTTTCAAGGAGGCCACCCGGCTCGAAGCCGAGTTCTGGGAGATGGGCTGGCGACAACGGCTTGGCGGGGTGGCGGATTAACGGCATGATGGCTAAAAGCGCCGCAGCGGGACCGTCGAATTGGTCGCTGCTGATTGACTGCAATTGCTTCCTGATGGGATCTCCGTGAAGACTGAATTGATTGACCGCATCTACGAAAGCTCCTTCGTGCCGGAACTCTGGCCGGGCGTCCTCGACGAACTGGCCCAACTGACCGGTTCGCGCGGCGGGCTGTTGTTCTCGGCCCGCGATCGGGTCCTGAAATGGACCGCGTCCGCGAACCTGAATGATATCTTTCGGTCCTATGTCGAGGACGGCTGGTTTTCGCGTTGCCCGCGCCGGATCTGCCTGTTTGGACGGACGCTGCCGGGATTCTTCGTCGAACATGATTTCTGGACGCAGGAACAGCTCGACAGCAATCCGATCTATCGGGACTTCTTTCGCCCGCACGGGCTCGGCTGGTCGGCCGGTACCGGTCTGCAATTGCCCACCGGCGATCATATCGTCTTCAGCATCGAGCGCGATCACAGCCGTGGACCGATCGAAAAGGAACGGGTCGAGCTGCTGAACGAACTCCGTTCCCATCTGGCGCGCAGCGCCTTCGTGGCGGCGCGGCTGGGGTTGCAGCGCGCCAGGGGCGCCAAGGAGGCGCTCACGGCGATGGGATTGCCGGCACTGCTGCTCGGCCAGGACGGCACGGTGATCGAAGCCAATCCCCTGATCGAAGATTTGCCCGACCATTTGCAGTGGCGTGCGCAAAACCGCATCGCGCTGGCGGATAGCCGCGCCAACGAGCTGTTGCGGGCAGCACTTGTGGCGCTCGATACCCATGCCGAATTGTCCGTGCGCTCGTTTCCGCTACGTGACGCCGACGACCGAGCGGTCCTGGTGGTTCATCTCATTCCGATCCGGCGCTCCGCCCACGACATCTTTGCCGGCAGCTACGCGCTGCTGGTGGTGACGCCGGTGTCGGCCCCGGCAGCGCCGCCGGTTGAACTGATGCGGTCGCTGTTCGACCTGACCGTGTCGGAGGCCCGGGTGGCGCGCGGGCTTGCCGTCGGCGAGACGCTGGAGGAGATTGCCGTCAGCGGCGGAGTGGCCATCTCCACGGTCCGCTCGCAACTGCGTCAGGTGCTGGAAAAAACCGGATGCGCCCGCCAGGCCGAAGTGGTGTCGCTGCTTGCCAATGTCACGCTTGATCGCAGCACAGCGAGGAATTAGCCTCGGATTCGGCGCGTCGAAAGCCTGCTCCGACCGGCGCTTTCGCGCCGTCCGGTTTTCCGGGCTCGGGCTAGGCGTTGCGTCTGCCGAACAGCAGATGCCCCGACCGCCACATGCGCTCGCAGACGGCGCGCGCGAATTTCGTCCGTTGTTCGGGCTCGAACGGCACGAACACGGCGTCGGACAGAATTTCCGAGATGCTCTTGTTTGCGTCTGCGCGCTCCAGCAGCAAGGCTTCCGATCTCGATATCGGGGTAACGACTTCGCCGTGCGACGCAGCGCGCGTCAGGATCAATGCGTTGGCGACGCCGGCAAGCCTGGTGCCGGCGCGAACCAGCGGGACATACGCCAGAAAATCGTCGGTATCGAAACGGATGAGGAAGCGCGCGCTCTCGGGCTTCCTGACGAAAAAATCGTGCCTTGACGTCAGCACGGCCAGATTATCCATCACCGCCCACTGTTCGGCGGCCGGCAGCGCCAGAATTCTTTCCAGCATCTCTCCGCTGAGATAGCGATCGGCGCAGTACAGCGCGTTGTCGTTCCAGCCGGAGAAGATCAGCCCGGCCGTTTCGACAAACGCCATGATCTCCGGCACCGAGTAGGCGCGATCCTGCGGGTGAAGCAGCATGTCCACCAGCCCCGCGTCGCCGACATCGTCGGTCAGGTCGTTGGGCAGCTTGCCGTTGGTCGAGACCAAATAGTGGTACGAGGGGACAGCCTTCAGAAGCTCGCGCGCAATCCTGACGCCCTCGGCATTCGGACCGGCGCCAAGCCGCCGCAGGATATCCTGCACCAGATAGACGCCGGCGCGCCCGGCCGTCCCGTACAGCATGATGGCCATGCTGCCCCTGACATCGAGTACATCCGCGAGTGCCTTCAGTCCGGCATCCGGATCGGGAAGGTGATGAAGAACGCCGGTGGAAACGATCAGGTCGAAGGAGCGGTTCAACTGGCCGACATCGAGCAGGCTCATCTGCCGAAGTTCAAGGTTGCCGAGGCTGTGTCGCTCGCGAAGACGGTTGGACTGAGCGAGGCTGGCCTCGGAAAGATCGATACCGACGACAGAACAATCCGGGTTGTTAAGGGCGATCAGAGCCGCCTGGGAAGAGCCGCAACCGGCGCACAAGATGCGCAGGTCTTGCCGGGGCCGGCCCTCTGGCCACAACTGAATGCCGGCAAATCTGGGGTCACATGTCAGCGGTCCCCATTGCTTCAGGAATTTCTCGGCGTCCTCGATTGGCGGCGGATAGCTGTACGCCTCGTACTGCTTCCTGACCGCCTCTGTAACTGTGTCTTCCATGACATGACCCTAGATTGGGCCGATCCGGCCCGCAATGGTCGCGGAGAACTTCGACGCACGTCTGAAATGCGCCCGTGTTTATGAGGGAGCTACGCCAACGATAAGGACGACGGCGGCCGCGACCATACGCCGGTGGCGGCGAGCCAACCTTTTCGATGGGTCCGCCTACGTGCATCACCACGTTCTGCGCAACGCTCGGTGTCAATTCGTCTCTGGGCCCGCGCTCGATTCGCGCTGTCGCTTCAACTAGCGCCGCGCCTTGTGTCGTCGGTTGCATCAATGTTCAGTGCAATTTCAGCGCTCAATTCAAACGCTGATTTCCGTACTTCTACGGTCCGTTGCGGGCCGCCCACTCGTCAGCGTTAGCGAAGCGTAAAATCTGATCGATTAGAATTGCCGAATAAATGTGCACTGTCGGTTCGGCATAGATCCTACGAATCCCAAAATGACCAGGAAACAATCATGAGCGGCTTTTCCGTTCGTCTCACACACAGGATCATGGCGATAGGCATCGTCGGGTTGATCGGGCTTCTCGCATTCGGGGCGATCTACCAGATTGGAAACGGGTTGCAGGATGCGTCGCGGATTGTCGCAAGCGAAGGCCGCGCCATCTCCAGCCTGAACAAGCAGATTTCGATCAAGATGCTGGAGGCGCGCAGGGCCGAGAAGGATTTTCAGCTCCGTCGCAACGAGTCCTACCTGAAGCATCATTCGGAATTGTCTGCCGGAATACACCGCGACATCGACAAACTGAAATCCATGATGCGATCCGGCGACTTCAACGCCATCCTTGGGAAGGTCGAGATCGCGCAGCGCGGCTTCGCAAATTACGTGAAGAACTTTGCAGGTTTGGCGCAAGCCGAGATCAGGCTTGGCCTGAACGAGAAGCTCGGCCTGACCGGTTCGCTGCGCGGTGCGGTTCACGACATAGAAGCCAGGCTCAAGGAAATCGACGATCCGCGACTGACCAGCTTGATGCTGATGATGCGGCGGCATGAGAAAGATTTCATGCTGCGGCGCAACGAGAAGTATGTCGGTGAACTGAAAAAGACCGCGGCGAATTTCTCGAAGTCGCTGGCAGGGACCGGAATACAACCGGCGCTGAAGTCGGACATCGCCGGGAAGCTGGAAAAATATCAGGCGGATTTCTCTGCCTGGGCCACCGGCGCGCTGGAAGTTGCGAGCCTTGGCGCTGCGATGTCGCAGACGTTTCGCGACATCGAGCCTGTGATCGTCGAGGTCGAGAAAAGTGTCGAGCAGGCGTACACTGGGGCTGAAGCCCATGAGGCGGCGACGCGCAGCTCGGTCGGCACGTGGATGATGATCGCGTTCGCCCTGGCGGTCGTCCTGGTGATGGGACTTTCGCTATTGATCGGACGGTCGATCTCTGGGGCGATCGCTTCGATGGTCTCGGCGATGACCCGGCTTGCGACGGGCGACCTCAGGATCGCGATCCCGGGCCTCGGCCGCCGGGACGAGATCGGCGAAATGGCCGGCGCGGTCGAAGTGTTCAAGAACAGCATGACCGAAGCGGAGCGGCTGCGCGCCGAACAGCGCGAGACGGAGCAACGGCAGCTGGAACAGCGCAAGGCCGACATGCAGGAGCTTGCCGACGCTTTCGAGGGGGCGGTGGGCGAGATCGTCGAGACCGTGTCTTCGGCGGCGACCGAACTCGAGGCCTCCGCCGATACGCTGACGAAGGCCGCCGAGCGATCGCAAAATCTTGCCACCGTGGTTGCCGCGGCTTCCGAAGAGGCATCCACCAATGTGCAATCGGTTTCCGCGGCCAGCGAGGAACTGACCGCGTCGGTGAACGAGATCAGCCGGCAGGTCCAGGAATCATCCCGGGTCGCCAGCGAGGCGGTCGACCAGGCGCAGGAGACCAACAACCGCGTCAGCGCGCTGTCGCTGGCCGCCAGTCGCATCGGCGACGTGGTCGAATTGATCAATACCATCGCCGGACAGACCAATCTGCTGGCGCTGAACGCGACCATCGAAGCGGCGCGCGCCGGCGAGGCCGGTCGCGGCTTTGCCGTGGTGGCGTCGGAAGTGAAGGCGCTCGCCGAACAGACGGCGAAAGCGACCGGCGAAATCAGCCAGCAGATATCGGGCATTCAGGCCGCCACCCAGGATTCGGTGGGGGCCATCAAGGAGATCGGCAACACCATCGGCCGCATGTCGGAGATCTCCTCGACCATCGCCTCCTCGGTGGAAGAGCAGGGCGCCGCGACGCAGGAAATATCGCGCAACATCCAGCACGCCGCAGAGGGCACGCAGCAGGTTTCCTCGAACATTGCCGAAGTGCAGCATGGCGCGACCGAGACCGGTTCGGCGTCCGCGCAGGTTCATTCCGCGGCAAAATCGCTGTCGAGCGAAAGCAACCGGCTCAAGCTCGAAGTCGGAAAATTTCTCAACTCGGTCAGGGCCGCCTGACCTCTACCCCATCACCTTGACGAGGTCTCCGATCGATTGAGAGCTCTGGGCTTTCGGGTCGTGCAGCGAAAAGGCCGGGCCATCGTAGAGAAACGAGCATTGGTGGATGACGATGTTTCCATCGCCCACGGTGGCCAGCGAATAGTCCGGCGCCTCGTGCGTGCCCGGAATATGGCCCTCGGTTTCGAAATCGAAGGCGACCTGATGGGTCAGCGCGCGCTGGATATGGAACGGTATGCCGCGCCAGGTGCCGGCGATCGGGCGGTGCAGATGGCCCATGAACATGTAATCGGGTCTTCGCGTGCGGGCGATGATGTCCCATTCGGCCTCGCCGTTGGCGAGCTTGATGGTGTCCATGTAGCGCAGGCCGCTGTCGAACGGCGGATGATGCTGGAACAGCAATAGCGGCCGGTCGGCCGGCGCGGAGCCGAGCGCTTCTTCCAGAAAATGCAGCCGCGCTTCGCACAGGACGCCGGCATGGTCGGGCGTCTCTTCGTTCAGCGTGTCCAGCGTGACGACGGTCGCGGCATCGAACAGGTGCACGCCCTGAACGAAGCCGTCGGCATCACGGTCGGCCCCGACGAATTCGCTCCGGAACGCATCGCGTTTGTCGTGGTTCCCCATCATCAGAATGGTGGGGGCGTCGAGTCCGGCCAGCACGCCGGCGAGACTGGCATAGGCCGCCCGTTCGCCCCAATGGGCGAGATCGCCCGATACGATGACGAAGGAGATGTCCTCGTGCGTCGCGTTGATCTTCTCGACGGCGACCGCGAGGCGCTCCGCCGGGTCGAGCCCGTAGAGCTTCTTGCCGCGCGGCACGAAATGGGTGTCGGTGAGAATGACGAATTTCATCGCTGCATGGTCTCCCGGTCCCACATGGCAAAATCCGGCGAGCCCTCGGTCCGAATCGCGCCCTGGTAGCCGAACTCCACCATGTGCACGGTGACGTAGTCCGGGCCGACGAATGCGACGCCATAGGACTCCGGCAGATCGGACGCGCTCAGCATCAGCTTCTCCGAAAACAGCGGATAGCTGGCATGGTTGGTACCGCGCAGCGAGGTGGCGGGGACGCCGGCGACCGAGCCGCCGAGCGGCAGATGACAGTGGCCGAAGAAGATATGCCGGATCTTGTCGCGATGCCGGCCGACGATCTGGCGGAATGCCGCATCGTCCAACAGCCGGATCCGGTCCATCGGACCGAGATGGGTCGGCATCGGATTGTGGTGCATGAACAGCAGATGCGGACCGTCATGTTCGAACAGCTGCTGCTCCAGCCAGTCCTGCCGCGGCGCGCAATAGCGACCGGCATGGGTCCGGGGCTCGGTGGTGTCGAGAAACAGGCAGCGGCCGGCGGCGGTGTCGTGAACGCCCTGCGCGAAACCGTCGGACTCCGCGTATTCGGGGAATACGCTGAGGAACGCCGCGCGATTGTCGTGATTGCCGATGCAAAGACGAACCGGAAGCGGAAAGGTATCCAGCCGGCTCCGCAGCCATTCATAGTCCGCCCGGTCGCCCCAATCGGAGAGGTCGCCGGTGATCACCATCAGCTCGGCGTCGCTGTGGTCGGCCAGGACGTGCCCGAGCGCGCGCTCGAAGTTATGGCGGGGGTCGCGGCCGCCGATGGTGCCACCGGGAGCGGTGAGATGGATGTCGCTCATATGGATGAGTTTCATGATCAACCTCGCTGGTATGAGAAGCGGGGCGCCGTGGCGCCCCGCTGGTTTGGGTAAGCGGGCGTGATGCCCGCAAATTTCAAGTCAGCGCGCCGAGCCGACCGATTTCGGCAGCAGCTTCTGCACGTCGGAGGCCATGTTGGCGAGAACGGCATCGGGTTCCTTGGTACGCGTTCCCGAAATGATGGTGTTGAGATGATCCTTGATGACGTCGGTAATCTTCAGACCGTTGTCACCGGGAAACGCGTACCACTTGGTCAGCAGCGGCAGTTGCTTGACCGCGGTGTAGTTGTTCGGGTTCTTGACATAGAAGTCCTTCAGGTAGACCTCGTTGGTGACCTTGTTGGGCGGCATGTAACCGGTGGTTTCCGCCATGATCGCCGCACCCTTGGGACCGGTCCAGAATTTGACGACTTCCCAGGAGGCGTCGCGCTTGGCCTTGTCCTTGGCGAGGATCATCACCACGTTGCCGCCCGCGGGCAGCCGGCCCTTGCTGGCGACGACATCGGGGAAGGTGTGGGTCTTCAGCGTGAACTTGTCGCCGATCATCTGCGTCACCTTGTTCAGATCCGAGGTCGAGGTGACGTGGATGCCGGTCTTGCCGGCGGCGAACGCGGCACGCATCGAGGGTTGATCGAGATTTGGCATGCCGCCATCGGTGATGAGCCGCGCCAGCATGCGGATCGCGAACTGGCCCTCCGGTCCGTCGAACGCCACCTTGGTCTCGTCGGCGTTCAGCATCGAGCCGCCGCGTGAAAACACCGGAGCCTGCCAGAGCCAGTTGCCCGTGATGTCCCAGGCGTAGGTGATGCCGTTGACGTCGGGCGAGCTGGCCTTGATCTTCTTGGCGAGGTCAATGATGCCGTCCCACGTCACCGGCAGCTTTTCCGGATCCGCGCCGGCCTTTTTGGCGAGGTCGAGGTTGACATAGACGATCGGCAGCGAGATCGCGAACGGCAGCGCGTAGACCTTGCCGCTGGAAGTGCCGATGTCGAACATCGCCTGGTGGAATCCCTGCTTGTCGAAATCCTTCTCTGCGGCGATGTAGCCATCGAGCGGCGCCGGGATGCTCTTGTCGACGAGAACGCGGATGCGATTGAGGCCCTGGAAGCTGACGTCGGGCATCTGGCTGGTGACGGCCTCGCGCAGTACGCGCTGGGTGCCGTCCTCATAGGATTCATAGGGAGCACGCATCGACACCTTGATGTCGGGACGAACCTTGGCGAACTCTTCGGCGATCTTCTTGTGGGTTTCGGTGAACAGCTCCGGATATGGATATTGCAGCACCACTTCGGTCTGGCTCTGGGCGTGTGCGCCGGCGACGCCGGCAAGCACGGCCAGTGTGGCGACAGTCAGTCTTTTCAACATCGATAGCTCCTTCGTTACGATTGCACCTGAGGTCTACTTGATACCGGTCAGCGTGATGCCCTCGATGAACCGGCGTTGCGCGAGCAGGAACGCGACGACGAGCGGCGCGATGATCACGATGGCTGCCGCCATCAGCGGGCCGTAATTGGTGCCGGCTTCCTCGTTGCGGAAGCTGGCGACGCCGAGCGGCGGGGTGCGCAGGTGCTCGCTGTTGAGCACGATCAGCGGCCAGAAATAGTCGTTCCAGTGCGCCACCACCGAGAAGATGCCGAACGCGGTCAGCGCCGGGATCGCTGTCGGCAGCATCACGCGCCAGACGATCCCGAATTCGGAAATGCCGTCCATGCGCGCGGCCTCGATCAGGTCGTCCGGTACGGTCTTGAAGAACTGCCGCATCAGGAAGATGCCGAACGCCGAGATCGTGAACGGCACGATCAGCGCGGCATAGCTGTCGAGGATTCCGAGCTTGTGAAACAGCAGGAACACCGGGATCGCGGTCGCCTGCGGCGGAATCAGGATGCAGAACAGCACCAGCGCGAACAGTACCTCGCGGCCGGCGAACCGCAGCTTGGCCAGTGCATATGCGGCGGGCAGCGCGATCAACACCTGCAGGAGGAAGATCGACACGGTGACCACGACGCCGTTGACCAGGAACCGCCACAGATTGGCCTTGCCGAAGGCAGTCGCAAAATTGTCCCACAGTGCGAAGCTGTGCGGGATGAAGTGAATGCTCTTGGTGAAGATCTCGGTCTGCGGTTTCGACGCGGTCGATATCATCCAGAGGAACGGCAGCAGGATGAACGCGGCGCCGCACAGCAGCAGCGAATGCCGGGTAAAGGACCAGACGATGGAACGATGGCGTGGCGTCATGCGTAATGCACTCCGCGGTTCGCCAGTGCCGACTTTATCAGTGTCAGCAGCAGCACGAACACCAGGAACACCACGGTCAAAGCCGCGCCGTAGCCGGAGCGGAAGAACTCGAAGCTTTCGACGTACATGGTGTGGATGAGGACCTCGGACGATTTCGACGGCCCGCCCTTGGTGAGCACGTGGACGGTGTCGAACACCTGAAACGAGCGGATCCCGGTGATGACCACCACGAACACGGTGGTCGGTCCCAGCATCGGCCAGGTCACCAGCCGGAACCGGGCCCAGGCGCCATGCGCGCCGTCGATCTCGGCTGCGTCGTAGAGCTGTCGGGGGATTGACACCAGGCCGGCGAGAAACAGCACCATGTTGAAGCCGAGCGCCTGCCAGATGCCGATCACGCAGAGCGCGTACAGCGCGGTGCGGCGGTCCTGCAGCCAGCTGAAACCCTCGAACCCGATGCCGTGCAGCAGCCCGTTGATCAGGCCGAATTGCGGATGCAGCATGAATTCCCAGACGATCGACATCGCGATCAGCGTCGCCATCACAGGCAGGAAGTAGATGGTGCGATACCAGGTCCGCAAGGAACCACCGCTCTCGATCAGAAGCGCCACGGCTAGCCCCAGCGCCACCGCCGCGGGCACCACGATCGCGACATAGGTCAGCGTGTTGCGCAGCGAGAGCCAGAACACCCGGTCGCCAAACATGTCCTGATAGTTCGCAAGGCCGATCCATGAGAATTGCGGGCTTCCGAGCTGGTAGTCGGTGAACGACAGCGCGATGACGCCGAGCAATGGTCCGAGCAACAGCAAACACATCAGGGTGAAGGCAGGCGCCACCATGGCCAGCGCAGGTCGTGTACGATTGTGGCTCCGAACCCGCGATGGGGTGGCCGGGGCCACGTGGCGTTCGGCAGGTATCGCAACGGCGGCGAGGGCGTCAGCCAAGGGCTTTCTCCCGCACGCGCTCGCTGCGAGCCGGCGCCGTGACGTCAATGCGTTTGCCGGTTGCGTCGAATGCTCTGACGGCGCTGGCGGAAAAGCCGAGCTGGATGGCGCTGCCGATCTCCGGCAGCTGCTGATCGGGGCTGACGCGTGCGAGCAGGGGCAGGTCGATGCGATCGACCTTGACGTGAATGAATGCTTCGGCACCGAGATGCTCGAGATGCGTCACGATGCCTGCAATGGCGCCCGGGCCGGGACCGAGCTCCATGCGCTCCGGACGCACACAGACCGTACAGCGGCCCGCCGCGGCCGTGGTATTGAGGCGAAGTTGCCGTCCCAGCACTTCCAGGCCGCGGTCCTCGCGGATGACACCCGGCATGGCGTTGATCTTTGGACTGCCGACGAATTCCGCGACGCGGATGTCCCGCGGGTTCTCGTAGACTTCGGCAGGGGTGCCGATCTGGACGATGTTGCCCTCGATCATGACGGCGATGCGGCTCGACATCGTCATCGCCTCGGCCTGGTCGTGGGTGACGTAGACGAAGGTGGCCTTCAGCTGGCGATGCAGCTGGGCCAGCTCGGCGCGCATATGTACCCGCAGCTTGGCGTCGAGATTCGACAGGGGTTCGTCGAACAGAAAGCCGACGGGCTGGCGCACGATGGCGCGACCGACCGCGACGCGCTGGCGCTGGCCGCCGGATAATTGTCCCGGCTTGCGCTTGAGCAGTGCGGCAAGTTCGAGCTGGGCGGCAACGCGCTCGACATCCTCGCGGATGCCACGCTCGGTCCGACCGCGTTCGGGATGGAGCCTGCCGATCAGGGGCATGCGGGCCAGCGCCGAATGGCGCCGCATCCGCAGCGGCACCGCTATGTTGTCGAATACGGACAAGTGAGGATACAGCGCGTAGGACTGAAACACCATCGCGAGGTTGCGGGCGCTGGGCCTGACGCCGTCGACCTGGACGCCGTCGATGCGTACCTCACCGGAACTCTGGGGTTCCAGACCCGCAATGATGCGCAGCAATGTCGACTTGCCGCAGCCCGATGGACCGATCAGCGCGATGAATTCGCCGTCTTCGATCGTCAGATCAATTCCCTTTAGAATTGCCGTCTGGTCGAAGGTCTTGCGGACCCCGTTTAGTTCGATCTTCGCCATTTCGCCGGTGTCCCAACTGCAATGCAGCAACGAACGTTGATTAGGGGCGGCGCTTGACAGTCACATAACAGTCAAAGGATTTCCCTATCCTAAACACAGGAGTTTCCTTCTGGCGCATTCCCGCGCGATCCGGGATTCGATCGGAGTTAGAGGTTGATTTGAAATGGCTTTGACATCTTCGCGCGTTCGCGCGGTAAACGCCGTGTTCGAAGCCGGCAATTTTTCCGCTGCGGCAAGACGTCTCGGCGTCTCGCAGCCTTCGATCGCCCAGCTGGTTCGCGAGCTGGAGTCCGAGTTCAATGTCAGGCTGTTCGAGCGCCACGGCCACAATCTGGTGGCAACTTCGCTGTGCCGCCAGCTCTACACCGCGACCAACCGAATTCAGGCGATGGAAGCCGACGCAGTGGCGATTCTCGAGCAGCGCGAGGAGCTGGCGGGAGGCGAGTTGCGCGTGGGGCTGGGCAATTCAATGCCCGGGATGGTGCTGATTTCCGCGTTCAAGGCGCTCTATCCGAAAATCCGGATTAGCGTGGAAATCGGCAACTGGTCGGACATCATGGCTGCCGTCATCGATCGGCGCGTTGACGTTGCGGTGCTGCCCGAGGTGCCTCAGGACCGCCGCTTTCGATGCGAGGTTTGTCTCAATCAGCGTGTCGTGGCGATTTGTCATCCCGGACACCGCCTCAATCAGCTGGGTCAGGTGTCGGTCGCCGAGCTGACGCAATACCCGCTGGTGTTTCGCAGCCGCAATTCCTCCACCCAACGCGTCGTGGACAAGGCGTTCCGCGCGGCCGGACTGCGGATCGAGCCGGCCATCGTCGTCAACACCCGCGAAGGCATGCTGGAAGCCGTGGCGAACCAGCTCGGCATCGGTTTCATATGGGAGCATGGCTCCAGCCGGGTCGACCGGATCGCGAAGGTGGTGGTGTCGGAGATGGACGTGGAGGTCCCCGAGTATATTTTCTCGCTGTTCGGCGCCAAGGGAAAGCTCGTCGAACTGTTCTTCCATTCACGCAATCTGCTGCCGCAGGGTTCGAACTAGCGAGAGGCAGATTGGTCCGGGCGCGGCTGGAATTCAGGTCGGCGAATTCCCGTGGAGCGGATTCGGCTTGCGGGGGCGCTCTCGATCGGCTTCGTCGCGCCACCGCTTGACTTCGTCGAGCTCGGTGTCGGGCTGCGTCACGATTACTTCGCGTTGCCCGAGGTAGAGCTTGCCGCTGTCGCCGTCGATGGTGATCCAGTCGCTTTCCGAGATCGCCGTGCCTGCGAGCTTTGCCCGGGCGGCCGCGACGTCGATCGCCATGCTGCCGCATCCGACGACGCAGGGCTTGCCCATCTGGCGCGCGACCAGCGCGGCATGCGCGGTGCGGGCGCCGACGGAAGTCACGATGCCTGCTGCGACGGCAAAGCCCGCGACATCGGCGGTGCTGGTATCGGGCCGCATCAGGATCACCGGGTCCCCGGCGGCGGCCAGGCGTTGGGCGCTCTCGGAGCAGAACGCCGCCCGTCCCACCGCGATGCCGCCCGACGCGCCGATGCCGGCGGTGACCGGATCATCCGCGGATGCCAGCGAGATCTGGACGAGGGCCGCCGGGTCGATGCCGTCGAGCCGCTGCAGCCCTTCGGGCCCCGTGATCAGTCCTTCATGCACGAGGTCGATGGCGATCCGGAGCGCCGCGCGCGGGGTCCGCTTCGCGGCGCGCGTCTGCAGGATCCACAATTTGCCGTCCTCGATCGTAAACTCGACATCCTGCACATCGCCGAATTCCCGTTCCAGGCGCCTGAGGGTATCGCCGAGTTCGGCCGCGGCCGCGGGCAGCGTGCGGACGAAGGTTTCTTCCGTATCCGGCGTTCGACGGCCCGAGACGACGTCCTCGCCCTGGGCGTCGAGCACAAGGTCGATCATCGGCCGGGCCTTGCCGGTCGAGGGATCCCGCGAAAACGCCACGCCGGCGCCGGATGAAAGGCCGCCATTGCCGAATACCATGGCCTGAACCGTAACCGCCGTACCCAGGAGATGGTCGAGTTTCTCGATACGGCGGTAGGCCTGCGCGCGCTCGCTCATCCACGACCGGTAGACAGCCCTTGCGGCGCTGTCGAGCTGCACCATCGCATCCTCGAGCCAGCTGTCATCGCCGTCCTCGATCAATGCCTGCTCGTCTGCAGCGAGACGCTCGAGCGCCTCGCTGTCCAGCTCGCGGTCGCTGGCAACCCCTTCGCTGGCGGTCAACTCGGCAAGGCAGGCCGCGAACGGCTCGGGGTCGAGGCTCAGCACCGCTTCGCCATAGCTCTCGATAAACCTCCGCCGGCAATCCCACGCCAGTCGCGGCCGGCCGGTGGCCCGGATCAGACCCTGCACGGCGGTCGACGTGCAGCCGACGTTGAGCACCGTGTCCAGCATGCCCGGCATCGACCGCGCCGCTCCCGAGCGTACCGATACCAGCAGCGGCTGCCGGCGATCGCCGAGGTGCTTTCCGGTCGCGTTCTCCAGGAACTCGATACCGTCTTTCAGGCCATCGCGCAGGTGGCGCTCCGCATGTCCATCCCCGTCGATGATCGCAGCGCAGAGCTTCACCGGGAGCACGAAAGCCGGCGGCACCGGCAGACCGAGGGCCGCCATCCGCGCCAGATTGGCGGCTTTGGCGCCGACCACTTCGGCGGAATGCTGTTCGGTCGATACACCGCCAATACGCACGATATGCATCGGCTCGAGTCCTTTCTAGGCTGACAGTTCGGCCATGATGTGACGCCGCAGCAGATGCCCGAAACCTGCCAGTTGGTCGGTGGCGCGCTCGATGGCCCGGGCAAGTTCGAGAACGGAGAGTGATGTCGCCACGTCGAACCCGCCGGCGAACACCCGCGCGGTGACCTCGCGTTCCCGGGAATCCGCCGCATGCTCGGCATCGATCAGGCGAACGACGGCGTCCAACGCGTCTTCGGAGTCGGCGCGGCGTCCCTCCGGCACTTCGATGGCGGCGGCGAGGCCGGACGCCGCGGCTTCGGTCGCCGTCGTGGCGATGGCGCACAACCCGGCAAGTGCCGACAGCAGCGATGGGTCGATTGCGGCAGGCGTCAGCGAGGCGATAAAGGCGGCCTGTTCCAGTTCATCGACCGCTTCCTCGACGCGGTCCACCAGTTGTTCGATGATGGGGCCGGCGTCGAGGCGGGTCGCTTCCTTGCGGGCCTGGATGGCAATGCGGTCGGCCTTGCGTTCGATGAGGCCCGCCCGGGTGGTCAGCAGCGTGCCGTCCGCCGGACGGCCCGCCTGCAGCGCGGCAACGTGCTGGGCGATCGCAGCGGCCACATCGTGCGCCAATCCGATTTGACGCAGTACGATAGCGAGCAGGGCGCTGTCGACGCGTTCGAGATGCCTGACCAGATCGGCTTCGATCTGGTCGCGGACCAGCCTGACCGATCGGCCCGCGCGCAGAGCTTCGGTCGAGGCGCGCATCGCGGTCTTGAGGAAATCGATCGCGGCGTCGCGTCCGAGCGCCTGATCCAGCCGCTCGCCGAATCCGATGCGGGTCGGCGCCGCATTGCGAACCGCGGTGCCGATCAGTTCATTGCCGCCGAGTTCCAGGAAAGCGCGGTGGCCGATCCGCTGCCGGGCGGCCCATTCGAGAATGCGGGTCGCATCCTCCTTTGCGACCCAGCTGCGCAACAGCTTGCGCGCCTTGTTCCAGTCGATCAGGAATACCAGCGCAGCGCCGAGCGCGGCCAGGAAATCGTTGCGATCCTCGGACCTCTCGGCCTTGTACTGCCCGGTGACCAGGAAAAAGGCGTTATCGTCGCCAAGACCCGCCGCGGTATGACGATCGAGGCCGCTCCATTTCGCCTGGAATTTATCGAACAGGCCGATGAAGAATTTTGCGCGCGCCCGATGCACGTCGGTATAGGTCACCGTCACGGAATTCTTCTTGACCGCAATGACCACCACATGGGCGTCGGTCGTGCCGATATCGTTCTGAATCAGCAACCGGCCGCCCGATCTCGTCGCCATCGTGTCGAGGCCGGGATGGTCGAATTTGAGGACGCGCGTCTCGTTGAGCCCCTGCATGAAGCGTTCCACCGGGGTACGGTCTTCGGAGTGCAAGCCGAACACATGGGCGCCCGCCAGGATTTCCTCGGCGCAGCCGGCGGCCAGGCGGTTGAGCGCCTTGTGCAGATCCATCACCAGTCGATGCAGGCTGTCGGCGCCCTCCTGCGTCACGCCGGTCAATTTGGCGACCCGCTGGATTTCGATTTCATTCAACGCCTCGAGCGCGCCGGTGTTGCGGATCGCCGCGAGCCGTGCGCTCATGGCTTCACCCTCGGCGGCGTTGCCCGCGCTCACGGCGCGGACCATCGCCGCCACGTCGTCGTGGATTTCCTTCATCAATTTGGCCAGATTGGGCGCGGCCATTCGGCCATCGCCGGCAAGATGAGCACCGCCGATCAACGTCGCCAGCGCCGCGGGCGCCAGTCCGGCGGCGTTGCATTCGACGTGCAAATCGGTGGCCGGTCGATCCGGCTGTTGCGCATGCTGTGATGCAGCCTGAAGCGCGCTCATGCGCACCTTGATGCGATCATTCGCTGCCAGCCCCTCGGCAACGAGCGACGGCAGAAGGATGTCAGCTTGTCCGAGCTGCTCGATGATTTGCGATTTCATGGCCTGCCTTCAACGGTTATGACAGGCATATGCACCGCATTGGCGACGGTTTCATTGCGATAGATCATTCATGAAAACGTCATATTGGAAGAGCGCTGCGATCAGGCAACCCTTGCGCGCAGAGTTTCCAGTGGTTCACGATCCGGAATCGGGCAGCGCTATTCTCCTGGCGGAACACGGCGATCCGGTCGATCGACAGCGTCGGCAGGTCGAGCGCGGTAAAGCGCTCCGCCAGCATCGCCAACAGAGTTTCGCGGCGCTCGGCGCCGAGCCGTCCCGTCAGCGTCATGTGAAACCGGAAATCGTCCATCACATAGGGATATCCCCAGCGATCCAGATGCGCGAGTTGTGTCGGCGTCAATTGCGCAGGCTTTCGCCGCGCACGATCCTGCTCGGTGAGCGGCGTGCGGAACGAATCGAACGCGCTGACGCAATCGGCCGCGAGCCGGATCAGCTCCGGCGTCGGCGCCGCCGGAACCAGCGCGATAAAGCCCTCGATCGAGCCGACGACCGGTCGGATCGCCGGGATAGGCCGGGGCGTTGCGGCGAACGCGGAACATGCGGCAAGCAGATCGACCTCGGTCTTGCCCGGCGCCAGCGACATCGGCGCCTTCAGAGTGGCGTGAAAACCGTATTTTCGGGGATCGCTGGTTTGCTCGCGCCAATCCGGCGTCGTCTGCAGGATGCCGTCCGGGAAGGGCAGGTCCTCGCCGCTAAAGGCGTCATAGCCGAGCAAGTGCGCGCCGAAACGAGTGAGGCCGCTGTCGGGCGCCGGAACATAGTAGATCGCGTAGCGCGGATAGTCGGCCATACCAGCACCATAGAGCCGCTTCACGCGGCCGCAACAGCCTTGCGCGGCGCGGCTGCGAACCGGATCAGGCGGTCGGCCTCGGTGATATGAACCAGGCGTCCGGCGGCGATGACGCCGACGATTCGCGGCCGCAGCGGCGCGGCGTCATCGACCAGGATGATGTCGGCGCGCCGGCCTGCCGCGAGGACGCCGCGATCGGCGAGACCGGCGGCGCTGGCCGGCGCCGCCGAGATCAGGTGCCAGGCTTGCGCCAGCGGCAGCACGCCGTCGGCGGCGAGGCGGAACGCTGCCAGCAATGGCGCGGGATAGTAGTAATCGGACGCCAGGATCGAGCACAGGCCCTTGGCAATCATGTCGGACGCCCTGGTCCAGCCGGTATGGCTGCCGCCGCGCACGACATTGGGCGCGCCGAACACGATGAAATCGCCTGACGCGGCGGCTTCGCGCGCGGTCTCCTCGTTGACCGGGAATTCGGCGATGTTCACGCCCTGATCGCGAAACGCCTTTCGCATCGCCGGACTTTCGTCGTCATGCGACAGCATGCGGACGCCGGCCGCTCGCGCCACTCCGGCCAGCCGTGCGACCGATGCCGGGACGTCGTGGCCGCGGGAAACCACGTTCGCCACCAGACCATCGAAGGCCTCGCTGGAAAGGCCGGTGCGTTCCACCATGCGGCTGCGCTTCTGCGGCCTGGCCAGGCTGGCGACGGTGGACTCCATGTGGTCGTTGAAAGCGAACAGGTCGATCCGTCCGTCGGACAGCCATTGGCCGATTTCGGCTTCGGCATCGAGGTTGTAGGTTTCATGGCGCAGGTGGAAGCGGGTGTCCGCCGCCAGTTGCGGCCTCAGGGCCTCGATGGCCTCGAGCAGTTGCCGTGCGTTGTCCGCGCTGCGCAGCCCCGGCTCCCACGACCAGGTCGTGGCGTGAAACACCGTGGTGATGCCGTTGGCGATCGCCTGCCGGTCGCTGTCGACCAGCGCCACATCGACGGGAAAATCGACGCCGGCCCGCGGCATCATCTGCCGCTCGAACGCGTCGCCGTGCAGGTCGACGATGCCCGGCAGCACCTTCAGACCGCTGGCATCGATGCCGAACGGCCCGTGCCCATGGTCCGAACCCACGGCGCTGATGTCACGTCCGGCGATCCGCAGCGAGGTTTCCTGAAACTCTTCGCCGACGAGAGCCCGGCCGCCTTCGATCGACAGGTTCGTCATGATGCGGCACGAACGGCTTGCGAACGCATCGGGATCGTCGCAGCCTCATGTTTTTCGAGGAAATCCTCGATCGTCAGTTTCCGGAAATCGGGCAGGGCGCGGCGCAGCGTTTCATGGTCCCAGTCCCACCATGCCAGCGCCGCGAGCCGGTTGGTAATGTCATCCGGGAACCGCCGCTTGATGATCCGCGCCGGGTTTCCGGCGACGATGGTGTAGGCCGGAACGTCCTTGGTCACGATCGCACCCGCCGCGATCACGGCACCGGTGCCGACGCTGCGACCCGGCAGCACGACGGCGCCGTGCCCGATCCAGACGTCATGGCCGATATGGACATGATGTTCGCGCCGCCAGGCGAAAAACTCCGTATCGTCGCTTTCTCCCGGAAAATACGCGCTGGCGCGATAGGTGAAGTGGGCCTGCGACGCCCGCTGCATCGGGTGATTGCCCGGATTGATTCGCGTCATCGCCGCGATCGAGCAGAACTTTCCGATCGTGGCGTAGGTGATCTGGGAGTCGTTCACGACGTAGGAATAGTCGCCCATCGTCACTTCATGCAGGATCGTGCGCGCGCCGACTTCGCAGTAGGCGCCGAGGCGGGTGTCGTGCAGGTTCGCCGTGGGGTCGACAGTTGGTTCAACCGCGAGCATTTTTCCGGTCATGCGAATTCCCACAGGCGATGCGGATTGATCGAGAGCCCGCACGTCATCGATGGGCTCGATGACAACGTCATGACGAAAGAATGACGGTCGGCTCGGCTGTGGATGGCGACCACACCGCAGCGCGGCTGTCACACAACTGTAAAACGCCGGCGCTAGCGATGGTACCAATTCGGGCATTGGAGCATTGCATGCTGGTGGTGGAAGGTTTGACGTGCCGTTTCGGCACGAAGGCCGCGGTCGACAATGCATCGTTCTCGATTGCGCCCGGCGGCTTCGTCGGGGTGATCGGCCGTTCCGGCGCCGGCAAGTCGACCCTGCTGCGGATGATCAACCGCCTCGCCGAACCCTCCGAAGGACGCATTCTGTTCGAGGGCCAGGACGTGACCGCGCTGCGCGGCCGGGATCTGCGCCAGTGGCGCGCACGGTCGGCGATGATCTTCCAGCAGTTCAATCTGGTCGGTCGGCTCGATGTGCTGACCAACGTGTTGATGGGACGGCTCGCAACGGTTCCGACATGGCGGTCGCTGGCGCAGCTGTGGCCCGACGAGGACAAGGCGATTGCGATGTCGGCGCTCGAGCAGTTCGATATGGCGTCGATTGCGGCGCAGCGCGCCGATCAGCTCTCGGGCGGTCAGCAGCAGCGCGTGGCCATTGCGCGTGCGCTGGTTCAGCAGCCCGCGATGATCCTCGCCGACGAGCCGATCGCCTCGCTCGATCCACGCAACACCAGGATCGTGATGGATGCGTTGCTGCGCATCAACAAGCACTTCGGCATCACCGTGATCTGCAACCTGCATTCGCTGGATCTGGCACGGACCTACTGCGATCGCCTGATCGGCATGGCGTCGGGGCGCATCGTATTCGACGGGGCACCGGCGATGCTGACCGATCAGATCGCGCGCGAGCTCTACGATCTCGAGGCGGATGAGGTGATGGACGTGGCACCCGGGCACGTGCCGACCCATTCGCCGATTCCGGCTTTCGGTACGGCTGCCGCAGCCTGAGTGCTGTGTCTGTAAATCAACAGTTGTGCGGGACTGAAATCCGCCAGCTACATCGCTGCAAAACAGGAGACGTCATGATCGACCGTCGTATGATTCTCGCCGTCGTGGCGGGACTGGCATTCACAGCCTCCGCTGCATCGGCCCAGGACTGGAAGGCAAAGTACCCCGAACTGGTGTTCGCAAAAGTTCCCGATGAGAATGCCTCGGGCACCACCGATCGCTGGACGCCCTTGGCGGAGTATCTGACCCGGGAGCTGGGCACCAAAGTCACGCTGCGGATCGCCAACGACTATGCCGCTGTCATCGAAGGCCAGCGCGCCGGCAATATCCACATCGCAATGTACGGTCCGGCGTCCTACGCCCGTGCCTACATCATCGGCGCCAAGGTCGAGCCCTTCGCAATCGAAGTGAATGGCGACGGGACCAAGGGCTATTACTCGGTTCTCTATGTCAAAAGCGAGTCGAGCTACAAGGACATCAAGGACCTGAAAGGCAAGAATCTCTGCCTCGTCGATCCCAATTCGACGTCGGGCAACAACGTGCCGCGTTTCGCGATGGACAAGATGGGCATCGACCCGGAAAAGTTCTTCTCCAAGGTGGTTTACTCGGGAAGCCATGAAAACGCGGTGATCGGACTTGCCCAGGGCACCTGCGACGCGGCGTTCAACTGGTGGAACGATGAAAAGGAATCGAACCTGCTGCGAATGGAGCGCAAGGGCATGGCGAAGGCTGCGGATTTCAAGGTCATCCTGAAGTCCGAGCAGATCGTGAATTCGCCGATGGCCTACCTCGGCACGCTGCCGGCCGACCTCAAGGCGGCGATCAAGAAGGCCGTGCTGGAAATTGCCGTGAAGGACAAGGCCGCTTTCGACAAGATCTACGAGGGAAAGCAGCTGCCTTTCGTCGCGGTTGAGCACAAGGCCTATGAGCCGGTGATCGAACTGACCAGGTTTGTCGACAGCATTCGCAAGCACAAATCCTGAGCAAGACCACGGGTCGAGATGGTTTGGGCAGGTCGTGAGACCTGCCTGAACTCTCGCCAGAAAATCCCATGCGAACCGCAGTCCCCGAATTTCCGGAAGCCAGGCTGCAAGAGCTTGCCGATCGCTATGCGGTCGCGGTTGCCGCCAAGCGACGACGCCTGTGGCTGGGTTCGCTCGTCCTGATCGCCGCCGCACTTGCCGCCGGCTGGATGGGTGACGTCAATCTTAGGATGCTCGCCGAGAATTTCTGGCGATTCCCTGCCTATTTTGCGGGTACCGCCCCGAAGTTTTCGTTCTCGTCGGCGTGGGTCGATCTCTCGGAATGGCTTTGGGGGCTGCCTCGCTGGACGCGGCTTCTCGGCGATACGTTGCTGATTGCGTATGTGGGAACCCTTGCAGGGGGGATATGCGGCTTCGTTCTCTGCTTTCTGGCGTCGGCCAATCTCGTCAAGTCGCGCACGATCGTTTTCGTTACGCGACGCGTCCTCGAAGTCTGCCGGACTGTGCCGGAGATTGTCTTTGCCCTGATTTTTGTGCTGGCGTTCGGTCTGGGGGCATTGCCAGGCGTTCTTGCCATTGCAATCCATACCACCGGCGCGCTGGGCAAACAGTTCGCCGAAGTTGTCGAGAACATCGACAATAACCCGATCGAGGGAGTGGCCGCGAGCGGAGGAAGCTGGATTCAGATTGTCCGGTTCGGTGCGGTGCCTCAGGTACTTTCGAATTTTGTCAGTTACGCCCTGTTGAGATTTGAGATCAACGTGCGCGGCGCTGCGGTGATGGGTTTTGTCGGCGCCGGCGGCATCGGACAGGATTTGATCGAGGCCGTCCGCAAATTCTACTTCACGGATGTGAGCGCCATCCTCTTGCTCATTGTCGTCACCGTTATGCTGATCGACTTTGTCACAGAGCGCGTGCGCCACCGCCTCCTTGGACTGGAGGGCGCCGGTAGATGAGTTCCTTCAATTTTGAAAACCAGGCCTCCATCGCTGAACGCCATCCGCAGCTGTTTCGCCCTGATTGGTGGAACAGGGGGAAGATCACCTTGGGCTTCGGCGCGGCCGCCGCGCTGTTTGTGTTCGGGATCGTCCAGCTCGACATTCCGTTTCACCGGCTTTCTGACGGGATGGTCAGGCTGGGCGGTTTCCTTAAGTTGATGGTGCCGCCCGATCCCGGTTCATGGGCGCAGGCGTTGATCTATTTACATGCGCTCGGAGAGACAGTGGCGATTGCCTTCTTGGGCACGCTGGGCGGGGCGCTGCTGGCGTTTCCGGTTGCCCTGCTGGCGGCGCGCAATGTGGTTGCAAATCGCATCATCCACATTTTGACCCGACGCAGCCTCGATACCATCCGCGGTGTCGATACCTTGATCTGGGCTCTCATCTGGGTCGGCGTCGTGGGATTGGGTCCGTTCGCAGGGATTCTCGCAGTTATCTGCAGCGATTTCGGAAGTTTCGGAAAGCTCTTCTCGGAGGCCATCGAGGCTGCCGACAAGAAGCCCGGCGAAGGTGTGCTTGCGGCCGGCGGCAGCCATCTCCATGGCATCCGGTTCGGATTGCTGCCGCAGGTCATTCCGATCCTGCTCAGTCAGGTGCTTTACTATTTTGAGTCAAATACGCGCTCGGCGACCATCATCGGAATCGTCGGGGCCGGTGGAATCGGTCTTCAACTCGCCGAACAAATCCGGGTGCTGGAATGGCAGAAGGTGTCGTTCCTGATTCTGCTGATTCTCATCACGGTATCTTCCATTGACTGGGTTTCCGGCAAACTCCGTTTCGCGATCATCGGCCGGCGGGAAATCGCGTAGTATCTCGCGGGGCTAGCCGTTCTCGACCAGAAATTCTACCCGCTCGGCGGCAAAGCGCGCGCGCGTGGTCAGCAGCGGCTTTCCACCGGCATCGACGTCGGTGCTGTCGACCACCAGAACGGGGCGTCCGAGCGCGAGGTCGAGCCTGATCGCGTCGGTGGCGTCGACAATGGCGGCGCTGACGCGGGTCGAGGCGCGGCGATAGTCGCGAATGCCGTAATGCGCCAGCAGCTTTGTCATCGAGCGCACCCGCTCGTAGGTGCGTCCCGCGTCGGGAAAGCGCGCCGCAGCCAACCAGGTGGTGGCGATGCAGATCGGGGTGCGGTCGGCCAGCCGCAGCGCTTCGATCCGAATCAGGGGTGTTGCGGTCTTGAGGCCGAGCTGCTTCGCCAGTTCGCGCGTTGCCGGCTCCTCGGAAGCGCCGATCAACTGGCCGCGCGGCTCGCGGCCGCCGGCGCCGACGATCTCGGAAAACCGGGTGCGCGAGCGCAGCGGATAGGCAATACGCGGCGCTTCCACGTAGGTGCCGCTGCCGCGCTCGGCGCGCACCAGGCCGCGCTCGGCCAGCGTCGCCAGCGCCCGGCGCACGGTGTGGCGGTTGACGCGGTAGGTTTCGGCGATTTCGGTCTCGCCCGGAAGCCGCTCGCCCGCGGCAAAGCGGCCGTCGGCGATGCCGCGCTCGATGCCGTCGGCGACCTGGCGCCACAACGCCACGCCGGAAGCTGCGTCCTGTATGCTCATGGCGCGAAAAAGCCGGGGAGGGGCATTGGAAAAATCATCCTGATGTCACGAAACAGTCATGGCGCTTCGCTATCAAGTTGTCTAATAACATAGACAACTTGATTCCGGCAAGGCCGATATGAAGGCTGATATGACCGTCGCGGACGAAAACGGCAAACAGGCGCAACGCAAGGCGGCCATGGCGGTGCTCGCGCATTCCGATGCTGCGGAGATTGCCCGTCGTCTCGAGCCTATCGCTGTGCCGGCTTACGAAAACCTGCGCGAGCCCGAGAACGGCCTGGTGATGCTGAGGGGCCGCATCGGCGGCGACGGGGCGCCGTTCAACCTCGGCGAGGCCACGGTTTCGCGTGCCGCGGTGCGGCTTGCCTCAGGTGAGGTCGGTTTCGGCTACACGCTCGGCCGCGACAGGCGGAAGGCGCAGATGATCGCGCTGTGCGACGCATTGGTGCAATCGAGTGAGTTTTCGGTGGCGGTTGAAGAAAACGTGCTGGCGCCGCTTCGTGCCGCAATGATTTCCGAGCGAGACCGCAGGGCTTCGGAGACCGCGGCGACGCGGGTCGATTTCTATACGATGGTGCGCGGTGAGGGCTGAACGATGACGACGGTTGCCGAACTGCCTGCCGGGTTTGCGGACAAGGTTCTTTCCGCGCAAACTACCTTCCGTTCGGTAATGGATGCGATGGCGCGCCCGGGCAGCGTCCAGCGCGTCATCGCCGAATCTGGCGCGCCCGCCAGTTTGATGCGCGGCACCGCCGCCATCGCCCTGACATTGTTCGACCACGATACGCCGGTCTGGCTCGACCCGCTTCTGTCCGAAACCTCCGATGTCGCCAAATGGCTCAAATTTCACACCAGCGCGCCGGTGATCTCGGATTCGTCGATCTCCAGCTTTGCGGTCGTCGGTGACGCGCGAGCCCTCCCGGCGCTCGACCGTTTTGCCTTTGGCAGCAGTGAGTATCCCGATCGTTCGACGACGGTAATTCTGCAGGTTGAGAGCCTGACGGTGGGCCCTGCATTCGAGTTGCGCGGTCCCGGCATCGACGGCACCGCCGTGTTGCGGGCGACGCTGCAGCCTGCGGACCTGTTCGAACGGCTCGCCGTCAACGCCACGCTGTTTCCGCGCGGTATCGATATCGTGCTGGTGGCTGACGATGCCGTTGTCGCGATACCGCGCACCACGCGGCTTGTCGCGAAGGGAGACTAAAGGATGTATGTCGCCGTCAAGGGTGGTGAGCGCGCCATCGAGAACGCCCATCGGCTACTGGCGCATGAGCGCCGCGGCGACCGCGAGGTCCCGGAACTCTCGCTCGCCCAGATCTCCGGACAACTCAGCCTCGGCGTCGATCGCATCATGACCGAGGGTTCACTGTATGACCGCGAGCTCGCGGCACTGGCGCTGAAGCAGGCGCGCGGCGACATGATCGAGGCGATCTTCCTGGTCCGCGCCTTCCGCGCCACCTTGCCGCGTTTCGGCGCCTCCGAGCCGGTCGATACCGGCCAGATGCAGGTGCGCCGCCGCATCTCCTCGACCTTCAAGGATATCCCGGGCGGCCAGATTCTCGGGCCGACCTTCGATTATACCCACCGCCTGCTGGACCCGGAACTGGCGGAAGGATCAAAGCCCGAGGCCCCCGCGACCGCGGAAGCATCCGCCGCGACCATGCCACGCGTCACCGACATTCTCGGCCGCGACGGGTTGATCGAGCCTTCGCCACAGCTGGACGCCAATTCACCGGTGGGCGACCTCACGCGCGAGCCGCTCAGTTTTCCCGCCGATCGCGATTTGCGGCTGCAGAATCTGGCACGCGCCGACGAAGGGTTTTTGCTGGCGCTCGGCTATTCGACGCAGCGCGGCTACGGTCGCAGCCATCCGTTCGCCGGCGAGATACGTCTCGGCGAGGTCGAAGTGGAGTTCATGGCCGAAGACGTCGGTTTCGCCGTGCCGCTCGGCGCGGTCACGCTGACCGAATGCCAGATGGTCAACCAGTTCAAGGGCTCGGCGACGGAAGCCCCGTGTTTTACGCGGGGCTATGGGCTCGCCTTCGGGCAGTCGGAACGCAAGACCATGTCGATGGCGCTGGTCGACCGCAGCCTGCGCGCCCGCGAACTTGGTGAGGAGATCGTCGCGCCGGCCCAGGACGAGGAGTTCGTGATGTCGCATTCCGACAATGTGCAGGCGACCGGCTTCGTCGAACATCTCAAGCTGCCGCATTATGTCGACTTCCAGTCCGAACTCGGCCTGTTGCGCAAGCTGCGCCAGGAGTTTTCGGAAGCGACGGTGGAGATCCCGGAGCCGATGCAGGAGGCCGCGGAATGAACGCGCCGGTCTACAATTTTGCCTATCTGGACGAGCAGACAAAGCGGATGATCCGCCGCGCCATCCTGAAGGGGATCGCGATTCCCGGTTATCAGGTGCCGTTCGCCAGCCGCGAAATGCCGATGCCGTATGGCTGGGGCACCGGCGGCGTGCAGGTGACCGCGGCGATCCTCGGGCCTGACGATGTGCTGAAGGTGATCGACCAGGGTTCCGACGACACCACCAACGCGATCTCGATCCGGAAATTCTTTGCCCGGACCGCCGGCGTCGCGACCACGACCGCCACGGCGGACGCGACCGTGATCCAGACAAGGCACCGGATTCCCGAAGCGCCGCTGCATGGCGGCCAGGTGCTGGTCTATCAGGTGCCGATCCCCGAACCGCTGCGCTTTCTCGAGCCGCGCGAGACCGAGACCCGGCGCATGCATGCGCTCGGCGAGTATGGCCTGATGCACGTCAAGCTGTACGAGGACATCGCGCGCTTCGGGCATATCGCCACCTCCTATGCCTATCCGGTGAAGGTCAACGCCCGCTATGTGATGGATCCGTCGCCGACGCCGAAATTCGACAATCCGAAGATGGACAATTGCCCGGCGTTGCAGCTGTTCGGCGCCGGCCGCGAGAAGCGCATCTACGCGATCCCGCCCTACACCTCGGTGGTGTCGCTGGATTTCGAGGATCATCCGTTCACGCGCTACCGCTTCGATGCGCCCTGTGCGCTGTGCGGCGCCGGCGATTCCTATCTCGACGAAATCGTCACCGACGACCAGGGCAGCCGGATGTTCGTCTGCTCCGACACCGACTATTGCGAGGGCCGCCAGGCAGAGGGGCATCGCGGCAGCGAAAGCGCGGCCCCGCACAAGGAGAGGCCGCATGGCTGACAACACAACCGCCGTGCAGGACAATGACCAGCCGCTGATGCAGGCCGAGGGGCTGGGCAAGAATTATGGCAGGCTCAGCGCCTGCCGCGACGTGTCCTTTGCGCTCTATCCCGGGGAAGTGCTGGCGATCGTCGGCGAATCCGGCTCGGGCAAATCGACCTTGCTGCAGCTGTTGTCGGCGCAGCTGGCGCCGAGCGCCGGCAAAGTGTCGTACCGGATGCGTGACGGGGTGATGCGCGATCTGGCCGCGCTGGGCGAGGCCGAGCGCCGGTTCCTGTTTCGCACCGATTGGGGCTATGTGCATCAGGACCCGGTGCTGGGACTGCGGATGGCGGTGTCGGCCGGCGCCAATGTCGGCGAGCGGCTGATGGCGGTGGGCTGGAATCACTATGGCCGCATCCGCGACACCGCGACGTCGTGGCTGGAACGCGTCGAAATCGATGTCGAGCGCATCGACGATGCGCCGCGGACCTATTCCGGCGGCATGCGGCAGCGGCTGCAGATTGCGCGCAATCTGGTCACCGAACCGCGCCTTGTTTTCATGGACGAGCCGACCGGCGGACTCGACGTCTCGGTGCAGGCGCGGCTGCTCGATCTGATGCGTAATCTCGTCAGCGAACTCGGTCTTGCCGCCATCATCGTCACCCACGACCTCGCGGTGGCGCGGCTGTTGTCGCACCGGGTGATGGTGATGAAGGGCGGCCGGGTGATCGAGACCGGGCTGACCGATCAGGTGCTCGACGATCCCCGCGAGCCCTATACCCAGTTGCTCGTCTCCTCGATCCTGCCAGCGTGAGGCCAAGTCGATGACTGACAAGCCTATGACCGCGATGATCGATATCAGCCGTGCGAAAAAGACCTTCACCATGCATTTGCAGGGTGGGGTCGAGCTGCCGGTCGTGGGCGGCGTCACCTTTCAGGTCCAGCCCGGCGAATGCGTCGTGCTGTCCGGCCCCTCGGGCGCCGGCAAATCCTCGATCCTGAAGATGATCTTCGGCAATTACCGCTGCGACGGCGGCCGCATCGGCATCCGCCACCAGGGCGCGCTGGTCGATCTCGCCAGCGCCGAACCCAGGCAGATCCTCAGCGTGCGCCGCGCCACAATTGGCTATGTCAGCCAGTTCCTGCGTGCGGTGCCGCGGGTCGCGACCATCGACGTGGTGGCCGAGCCCCTGATATCAAATGGAATGGCGCGTCCGGAGGCTCAAGCGCGGGCAGGGCAGCTGCTGCGCCGCCTCAACATTCCGGAGCGGCTGTGGGCGCTGCCGCCCTCGACCTTTTCCGGCGGCGAGCAGCAGCGCGTCAACATCGCGCGCGGCTTCATCTCCGATCTGCCGATCCTGCTCCTGGACGAGCCGACCGCCTCGCTCGATGCCGCCAACCGCGCTGTCGTGGTCGAACTGATCGAGCAAAAGAAACGTGCCGATGTCGCCATGGTCGCCATCGTCCATGATGACGAGATCCGCCATCTGATCGCCGACCGCATCGTCGACGTGACGTCGTTTGCCTCAGCGGCATAGGGAAAGAATTGACATGACTTCGACCGGTTCCGACGCCGTTATCGGCAACGCCAGGATCGTTCTGGCCGACCGCGTAATCGAACGCGGCTGGATCGCCTTTGCCAATGGCCGTATCGCGGAATATGGCGAGGGCGACGCCCCCGCCGGCAGCGAGGATGCGGCCGGCGACATGGTCATGCCCGGCCTGATCGAACTGCACACCGATCATCTGGAAGCCCATTACGTGCCCCGGCCAAAGGTATTCTGGGATCCGATCGCGGCGGTGGTTTCCTATGACGCGCAGCTGGCGACATCGGGCATCACCACCGTGCTGGATTCCTTACGGGTCTGGCGCGAGGACGGCGCCGAGGACGTCGATGGCCGGGCAGGCGTGCTCGCTGCGGCGATCTCTTCGGCGCGCGACGCCAATT
>NZ_JAURXB010000106.1 GCF_030654605.1 Bradyrhizobium sp. | reverse complement strand
ACGGACATTTCGACAGGCAGAACGGCCAGTGCACATAGACGCCGAACGCTTTTGCTCTGTCAGCGCTGGTCAAGGCAGATCTCCGCGAGTTTGACGAAGGCGCGGGCGCGGTGCGACAGGCCGAGCCCCAGCGGCGGCAGGCCGTGTTTTTCGAGGCTGGTCATTTCGCCGAAAGTGCGCGTGTGTCCGTCGGGCAGAAACGCCGGGTCGTAGCCGAACCCGGCGCTGCCGCGCGGCGGCCACACCAGCGTGCCGTCGGCGCGGGCCTCGACTTCTTCGAGGTGACCGTCGGGCCAGGCCACGCACAGCGCGGAAACGAAATGCGCTCTGCGCCGGTCCGGCGTGGTGGCGCCGCGCTCCTGCAGCAGGCGCTCGATCCGCGTCATCGCCGCGGTGAAATCCTTGTTCGGTCCGGCCCATCGCGCCGAGAGAATGCCGGGGGCGCCGTCGAGCGCGTCGACCACCAATCCTGAATCGTCGGCGAAAGCCGGCAGTTGCGCGGCCCGGGCCGCCGCCACCGCCTTGATCACCGCATTGGCGCGAAAGGTATCGCCGGTTTCGTCGGGCTCGCCGAGGCCGAGTTCACCGGCCGAGATCGCCTCGACGCCATGCGGCGCCAGCAGTTCGCGCATCTCGGCGAGCTTGCCGGGATTGTGGGTCGCGATCACGAGCTTGCCGGTGATTCGACGATGTTGAGTCATGGATATTTATATTCCGTCATGGCCGGGCTCGTTCCGGCCATCCACGTCTTGAAAGAAAGGAAGTCGTGGATGCCCGGCACAAGGCCGGGCATGACGAGCTTCTGTGAATCACGCTACGGCCATTTTCTGCAAATCGACCAACCGCCCCACGCCCTTGCGGGCCAGCGCCATCAAGGCCAAAAACTCGTCCTGCGAGAACGGCGTCTTCTCGGCGGTGCCCTGCACCTCGATGATGCGGCCATCGCCGGTCATGACGAAATTGGCGTCGGTGTCGGCCTCGGAATCCTCGGCGTAATCGAGATCGAGCACCGGGGTGCCGTTGTAGATACCGCAGGAGATCGCCGCCACATTGTCGCGCAGCGGGCTGGTCTTGATCATGTTGCGGGTCTTCATCCAGGCGATGCAGTCGGCCAATGCCACCCATGCGCCTGTGATCGAGGCGGTGCGGGTGCCGCCATCGGCCTGGATGACGTCGCAATCCACCGTGATCTGGCGCTCGCCGAGTGCTTCCAGGTCAACCGCCGCGCGCAAACTGCGGCCGATCAGGCGCTGGATTTCGACGGTGCGTCCGCCTTGCTTGCCGGCGGCGGCCTCGCGGCGGGTGCGTTCCAGCGTGGCGCGCGGCAGCATGCCGTATTCGGCGGTGACCCAGCCCCGGCCCTGGCCCTTCAGCCACGGCGGCAGCCGCTCTTCCAGGGTGGCCGTCACCAGCACATGGGTGTCGCCGAATTTGACCATGCAGGAACCCTCGGCGTATTTGACCACGCCCCGTTCCAGTGACACGGCGCGCAATTCGTCGGGCGCACGGCGGCTTGGCCGCATGAGAAATCCTCCAAAAAATACAGCAAAGACAGGCTCGCGGTGCTTGTAGGAGGGGGAAGCGGCAGCGGCAAGGCTTTTGGGCCTCTCCCGGCGGTCCGATAGGGAGTAATACCTGCTTGTCCCCGGCTGCTGTGATAGACAGATTAGGCTGAGTTAAGGGGAGTATTTTGTGGCCCACCACGATCCGATCGGCCTGATCGCTCCGCATGCCGGGCTAGCCCAGCTCAATGAGCGTTCGCGGGACATTTTCCGTCAAATCGTCGAGAGTTACCTCGCCACCGGCGAACCCGTCGGTTCCCGCAACATTTCGCGCCTGATCGCGATGCCGCTGTCGCCGGCCTCGGTGCGCAACGTGATGTCGGATCTCGAGCAGCTTGGCCTGATTTACGCGCCGCATACCTCGGCCGGCCGGCTGCCGACCGAACTCGGCCTGCGGTTTTTCGTCGACGCCCTGATGCAGGTCGGCGACCTCACCGAGCCGGAGCGGGAGTCGATCCAGAACCAGCTGGCTTCCGTCGGCAAGGCGCAATCGGTCGAGGCGGCGCTGGGCGAGGCCCTGACCCGGCTGTCCGGCCTGACCCGGGCCGCGGCCGTGGTGCTGACCGCCAAATCCAATTCGCGGCTGAAACACATCGAATTCGTGCGGCTGGAGCCGGAACGGGCGCTGGTGGTGCTGGTAGGTGAGGACGGCCAGGTCGAGAACCGGGTGCTGACGCTGCCGCCGGGCGTTCCCTCCTCGGCGCTGATCGAAGCCACCAATTTTCTCAATGCGCGGATCAGGGGGCGGACGCTGGCCGAGGCCCGGCTGGAGCTGGAAACCGCGCTGACGGAAAGCCGGACCGAACTCGATCAGCTGACGCAGAAGGTGATATCGGCGGGGATCGCGAGCTGGTCCGGCGGCACCAGCGACGACCGGCAATTGATCGTGCGCGGTCACGCCAATCTGCTGGAAGACCTCCACGCGCTGGAAGATCTCGAGCGGGTGAAATCGCTGTTCGACGATCTCGAGACCAAGCGCGGCGTGATCGACCTGTTGGGCCGCGCCGAGCGCGCCGAAGGCGTGCGGATCTTCATCGGTTCGGAGAACAAGCTGTTTTCGCTGTCCGGCTCGTCCACCATTATCGCGCCCTATAGCGATGCCGCGGGGCACATCGTCGGCGTTCTCGGCGTGATCGGGCCGACCCGCCTCAACTATGCCCGCGTGATCCCGACGGTGGACTATGCGGCGCGCATCGTCAGCCGGATGCTGGGCGGCTGATCCGGCCGAAATGGTCGAGAACGGGTAAGGCTCCCATTAGCCATAAGGTTCTCGCATTTTCAGCAGGGCTATCGTCAGTTCCGCTTTTTCGGAGATTTTGGCAACAGTGTATCTTGCGCCTTAAGCGCCGCAAAGGCTGCATCCGCCGCAGCGTGCCGAGCCGCTTTCCGCTTCTAGTTATAGGCTCGATTTTGCTCCAAGGCATGTTCCTTGGCTAGAGCCGTCTTTACTGAACCTCCTCCGCGCAGCACCTGGCGGCTGAGTGACCGAAGCTGATTGTCCATCAGCGTCGCTACCTCGGCC
>NZ_JAURXB010000105.1 GCF_030654605.1 Bradyrhizobium sp. | reverse complement strand
TGGTCGGCGCCGACCAGCGCTGGCTCTCCACCACGGGCTTCCTCGACAAGGTCGCGGAGAACCTGACCAAGGAAATGGCCTGACGATTGCGCCTGCGGTCTCGAGGAGACCGCAGGCACACTCAGTGCTCCGCGAAGTATTTGCCATAAGCAAGGCTGTCGTCGCCCGGCTCGACCGGGCGATCCAGTACGCCGCAGCTTCTCGATTCCATCTCTGACGTCTCTGGAATACTGGATCGCCCGGTCAAGCCGTGCGATGACAGTTGTGGTTGTGCGAGCCTCCCTCAACGTCATTGCGAGCGCAGCGAAGCAATCCATCTTACACCGGCGCCGGTGCGAGATGGAGTGCTTCGTCGCATCCGCCGTCGCCCGAAGGCGGGCGTAGGCGGACAAGCGCGCTGTCGCGGCAACCCCTGGAGAAAAATGGTATCAGGGTAAGGTCGTGACCGGTTTTGGCTCAAATGAAAAGCGTAACGAATCCAAGGCGTTCCTTTCTATGCATGGGGTCGTTTTCGCAATTTTTGCAGGGGGCTGCGGCCGGGCGCAGGTTAGTCCGAGCCCTTGTCCGGCTGCGTCGCCAGTGCGATCTCGTCGGCGCCGACGTCACCCTTTTGCGCCTGCGCCGTATCGGCAAGGCGCGCCTTGACGATTTCCTGGACATGCGCGGCGAGTTTCGGGGCGCGCGCGATCAACGCGTGGAAATCCTGCGCGTCCAGCACCAGCAGGTTCGACTTGCGCATCGCGGTGACGGTGCCGCTGCGCTGGGTTCGCTGCAAAAGCGCGATCTCGCCGAAGAAGCTGCCGTCGGCGAGCCGTACCCGCTGCGTCGGCAATTCGATCTCGACCTCGCCGGCGGTGATGAAATACATCGATGACGCTGGCTCACCCCGTCGCACCAGGATCTCCCCGGTGGCGATGGTCTGCGCGCGCAGCAGCCGCATGATGTCGGCGATCTCGGCGGCGCGCAGATGCGCGAACAGCGGCACCCGCGCCAGCATGCCCCAAGTCACGATGAAGTCGTGACGGGCGACTTCATTGGCGAAGGCACGGGAAATGATCGCCACCGGCAGCGCGATCATCATCAACCCGCCGACGATGGCGAAGCTGGCGACCGTCTTGCCCATCGGCGTGACCGGAATCACGTCGCCGTAGCCGACGGTGCCGAGCGTCACGATCGCCCACCACATCGCGAGAGGAATCGATCCGAATTTGTCTGGCTGGGTCTCGTGCTCGATCGCGTACAGCAACGTCGAAAAGGTGAGTACCGCGCCGACGAGGATCACCAGGCATCCAAACAAGGTGCGACGCTCTGCCTGCATCGCCTCCAGCAGGGACCGCATCGCGGTCGAATAGCGCACCAGCTTGAAGAACGGCAGCATGCCGAGCACCACCAGCATCGGACGCTCGTTGCCGAGCAATGCAACTCCGGACGGCAGCACCGACAGCAGGTCGATGATGCCGAGGCTGGAGGTCGCGTAGTCCAGCCGGGCGCGCCACGGGCTCATTTCCCGAACCGACGCATGTCCGGCCACGCTCCAGAACCGCGCCGCATACTCGACGGCAAAGATCGCGAGCGACCCTACCTCGACCGCGATAAGCAGTGGGCCGTAGTGCGCGCTGATCTCGGGGACCGACGCCAGCAACATCGAAATCACATTGATGATGACGATGGCGATGATCAGATGCGCGAGCCGCGCGCTCGCCGTGTGGGGGACGTTGTCATGTTCGAGGAGATCGTAGACTCGGCGGCACAGATCGTGACTTTGCATCGCGCTGTTCCCCGGATTGAGTCTGTCAGGCGCTGCCCATCGCGTTTTCGATGGCCTGAAGCGCCGCATCCGCCCTGGCGCCGTCGGGGCCGCCGGCCTGCGCCATGTCGGGACGCCCGCCGCCGCCCTTGCCGCCGAGCGCCTCGGAGGCGATCTTGACCAGATCGACCGCGCTGAAACGCGAGGTCAGATCGGGGGTGACGCCGACCACGACGCCGGCCTTGCCGTCGGCGGTGACGCCGACGATGGCGACCACGCCGGAGCCGAGCTGCTTCTTGCCGTCATCGGCGAGGCTCTTGAGGTCCTTCATCTCGATGCCTTCGACCGCGCGCGCCATCAGCTTGACGTCGCCGACCTGGCGCACGCCGGCGGGACCGGTCGCAGCACCGTTGCCGACGGAAGTCCCGCCGCCCATCGCCAGCCGCTTGCGTGCCTCCGCGAGATCGCGCTCCAGCTTCTTGCGCTCTTCCATCAAGGCGGCGATGCGCGCCGGCATCTCGTCGAGCGTGGTGCGCAACTCGCCTGCCGCGGTCCTGGCGAGCGCCATGGTGTCGTTGGCGTGTCTGCGCGCGTGGTTGCCGGTCAGCGCCTCGATGCGGCGGACGCCCGAGGCGACCGCGCTTTCGCCGGTCACCGAGATCAGTCCGATGTCGCCGGTGCGGCGCACATGGGTGCCGCCGCACAATTCCACCGACCAGCCGAGCGCGTTGCTGCCATGCTCGCGCGCGTTCCGGCCCATCGTCACCACGCGCACTTCATCGCCGTATTTTTCGCCGAACAGCGCCCGCGCCCCGGCATCGCGCGCGTCATCCACCGCCATCAGCCTCGTGGTGACCTCGTCATTCGCCAGCACAACTTCGTTGGCGATGTCCTCGATGCGGGCGAGCTCTTCCGCCGTGATCGGCTTCTGATGCACGAAATCGAACCGCAGGCGATCGGGCGCCACCAGCGAGCCGCGCTGGGCGATGTGGTCGCCGAGCACCTGGCGCAGCGCCTCGTGCAAGAGATGCGTCGCGGAGTGATGGGCGCGGATCGATGAGCGCCGCGAATGGTCGACCTCCAGCAGCAAGGCGGTGCCGACCGTCAGTGTGCCCTGCTCCACCGTACCCTGATGCACGAAGAGATCGCCGGCCCGCTTCTGCGTGTCGGTGACACGGAACCTGACGCCCTCGCCGATCATCACGCCGGTGTCGCCGACCTGACCGCCGGACTCCGCGTAAAACGGGGTCTGGTTGAGAACGATCGAGCCGGTCTCGCCGGCCTTGAGGCTGTCGGCATCCTTGCCGTCCTTGACCAGCGCTGCGACCACGCCCTCGGCGGTCTCGGTCTCGTAGCCCAAAAACTCCGTCGCGCCGAGTTTTTCGCGCAAGGGAAACCAGATGTTCTCGCTGGCGGTATCGCCGCTGCCCGACCACGACGCGCGCGCCTTCTCCTTCTGCCTTTCCATTGCATCGGTGAACGACGCGATATCGACGCTGATGCCGCGCGACTTCAGCGCGTCCTGGGTGAGGTCGAGCGGGAAGCCGTAGGTGTCGTACAGCGTGAACGCGGTGTCGCCGTCGAACATGTCGCCCTTTTTCAGCGAACTGCTCTTCTCGTCGAGGATCGACAGACCGCGCTCCAGCGTCTTTCGGAAACGGGTTTCTTCCAGCCGCAGCGTTTCCTCGATCAACTTTTCCGCCCGCACCAGGTCCGGATAGGCCTGACCCATCTCGCGCACCAGCGCCGGAACGATACGATGCATCAGCGGATCGCGCGCGCCGAGCAACTGCGCATGGCGCATCGCGCGGCGCATGATCCGGCGCAGCACATAGCCGCGGCCCTCGTTCGACGGCAGCACGCCATCGGAAATCAGGAAGGCGGAGGAGCGCAGATGGTCGGCGATGACGCGGAAGGATGCTACGGTCTGTTCTTCCGGTCCGGCCCCCAGCACAGACGCGGTAGAATCGATCAAATGACGGAAAAGATCGGTCTCGAACACGCTGTCGACGCCCTGCAGGATGCAGGCCATGCGCTCGAGCCCCAAACCGGTGTCGATCGAGGGGCGCGGCAGCGGCTGGCGCTCCTCCTTCGTCACCTGCTCGAACTGCATGAAGACCAGATTCCAGAATTCGAGGAAGCGGTCGCCGTCCTCCTCCGGGCTGCCCGGCGGTCCGCCCCAGATGTGCTCGCCGCGGTCGATGAAGATCTCCGAACACGGGCCGCAGGGCCCCGTATCCCCCATCGCCCAGAAATTATCCGAGGTCGGGATGCGGATGATGCGATCGTCGCCCAAGCCCGCGATCTTCTTCCAAAGGCCGGCCGCCTCGTCGTCGGTGTGATAGACCGTGACGAGCAGCTTGTCCTTCTTCAGCCCGAAATCCCTGGTGATCAGGTTCCAGGCGAG
>NZ_JAURXB010000102.1 GCF_030654605.1 Bradyrhizobium sp. | reverse complement strand
AGCCACAGGATGGCGGGGCCACGAAAGGTCTCGGCCAGTTTACCGCAACGAGGATACACGGCGTATGGGTCCCTGCGTTCGCAGGGACGACGGGTTGATAGGCAGTCGCCTGCATCACCAAACTCCGCTGTCATCGCCCGGCTTGACCGGGCGACCCAGTACGCCGCGGCGTCTCGATTCCGCAATGTCTCTCCACCCGTCGTCCCTGCGAACGCAGGGACCCATAACCACAGGCGGTTGGGGCTACGAAAGGTCTCGGCCAGTTTACCGCAACGAGGATACACGGCGCCGCGATGAGCGCAGTTGCGCTCACGCTTGGGGTCCCTGCGTTCGCAGGGACGACGAGGATAGGGCACCGACGCCATGCTGAACTTCTACGGAAAGACCTTCACCTCCCGCCTGCTGATCGGCAGCGCGCTGTATCCCTCCCCCGCGATCATGCAGAACGCGATCCGGGCCTCCGGCGCCGGCATCGTCACCGTGTCGCTGCGGCGCGAATCCGCCGGCGGCAAGACCGGCGATGCGTTCTGGTCGCTGATCCGCGAGCTCGATGTCACGGTGCTGCCGAACACCGCCGGCTGCCGCGGCGTGCGCGAGGCGGTGACCACGGCAAAACTGGCGCGCGAATTGTTCGGCACCCCCTGGATCAAGCTGGAAGTGATCGCCGACAACGACACGCTGCAGCCCGACGTGGTCGGGCTGGTCGAAGCCGCCGGCATCCTGATCAAGGACGGCTTTGAGGTGTTTCCCTATTGCACCGAGGATCTCTCGGTCGCGATGCGACTGGTCGATGCCGGCTGCAAGGTGGTGATGCCGTGGGCAGCGCCGATCGGCAGCGCGAGGGGCATCGTCAACCGCGATGCGCTGAAACTGCTGCGCGACCGGCTGCCCGACATCACGCTGGTGGTCGATGCCGGCCTCGGTGCGCCCTCCCACGCCGCGCAGGCGCTCGAACTCGGCTATGACGCCGTGCTGCTCAACACCGCGATCGCCAAAGCCGCCGACCCCGTCGCGATGGCCAATGCCTTCAGGCTCGGCGTCGAGGCCGGCCGCACGGCTTACGAAGCGGGCCTGATGGAAGCCCGCGACTTCGCCTCCCCTTCAACCCCTGTCGTTGGGACACCGTTCTGGCATGCCGTATCCTGATCGCTTTTATCCCGTCGTCGACACCGTCGCCTGGGTGGCGCGGCTGGCGCTGCTCGGCGCCGGCACCATTCAACTGCGCGCCAAGGATCTCAACGATTCCGAGGCGCTGCAGCTCGTCGCCGACGCGCTGGAGGTGATCAGGGGCACCGATGCCAAGCTCGTGGTCAACGACTACTGGCGCGCGGCGATCGTGGCCGGCGCCAAGCATCTGCATCTCGGCCAGGAGGACCTGGTCGACGCCGATCTCGCGGCGATCCGCGAGGCCGGCCTGACGCTGGGCATTTCGACCCATGACGACGACGAGCTGGAAACCGCCTTGCGCGCCGAACCCGACTACATCGCGCTCGGCCCGATCTTCCCGACCACACTGAAATCGATGCGCTTCGCGCCGCAGGGCATTCCGAAAATCACCGAATGGAAGAAGCGCATCGGCGCCATTCCGCTGGTGGCGATCGGCGGCATCAAGCTGGAGCAAGCCGCGGCGATCTACGCCGCCGGCGCCGACAGCATCGCCGTCGTCAGCGACGTCACGCAGAACCCCGACCCCGACGCCCGGGTGCGCGCCTGGCTCGGGCTGCACGCGGAGGCGGCGTGAGATGAGCACCGGTGTCATCGCCCGGCATAGCCGTACGAAGGACGGCGTCGCTTCCGCTCGCCTGTGCCGGGCGACCCAGTATTCCAGAGACGGTCGCGTT
>NZ_JAURXB010000101.1 GCF_030654605.1 Bradyrhizobium sp. | reverse complement strand
TGAGCCGTGTTCCCATCGGTGAGCAGTTGCTCCAGTTCCCTGCGAGCCTTGCGATCAAGTACAATCAAATCATTTGCCATGCCGCGAGTGAATCATGTTCGCGACAAGCTGGGATTCAAATGTCTGTGACAGAACACTAGGGGCGCTCCCGGGGGCCGCTCACAAAAGCCTGTGCATGGCTGGCAAACCCTTTGATTCGGCGGCCCGCCATGCTATCGACCACCGCCAACCCTACCGATGGGCTTCGATTCGACGGTGACGCCACGGCGTCGGCGCAGGTCATGCTCATCCCATAGGTCTATCGCGGCGTACGAGCCGCCGAAGGAGTTGGTAAATGGCGCTGGTACAGGGACTTCAGGGGATTCGCGAAGCCTTTACATTCGACGACGTGCTTCTGAAGCCGGGCCTTTCGGACATCCTGCCCTCCGAGGCCGATATCCGCTCCCACGTCACTCGCGCCATTCCGCTCAACATCCCGATCATTGCCTCCGCGATGGACACCGTCACCGAAGCGCGGATGGCGATCGCCATGGCGCAGGCCGGCGGCATCGGCGTGATCCACCGCAATTTCGACGTCGACGGCCAGGCCGCCCAGGTGCGGCAGGTCAAGAAGTACGAATCCGGCATGGTGGTCAATCCGCTGACCATCGGTCCCGACGCCATGCTGTCGGACGCCATGGCGCTGATGACCGACCACGGCTTTTCCGGCATTCCCGTGGTGACCGGCGCCAGCAAAGGCGTGCCCGGCAAGCTGGTCGGCATTCTCACCAACCGCGACGTGCGCTTTGCCACCGACCCGCGCCAGAAGATCTCGGAATTGATGACGCACGAAAACCTCGTGACGGTGCGCGAAGGCGTCAGCCAGGACGAGGCGAAGCGGATGCTGCACAAGCATCGCATCGAAAAGTTGCTCGTGGTCGACGACCAGTATCGCTGCGTCGGCCTCATCACCGTCAAGGACATGGAAAAGGCGGTCGCGCATCCCCTGGCCTGCAAGGACGCACAGGGCCGCTTGCGCGTCGCAGCGGCGACCACGGTCGGCGAGGGCGGCTTCGAGCGCACCGAGCGGCTGATCGATGCCGGGGTCGACATCATCGTGGTGGACACCGCGCATGGGCATTCCTCGCGGGTGCTGCAGGCGGTCAACCGCATCAAGCGGCTCTCCAATGCCGTGCAGGTGATCGCCGGCAACATTGCCACCATGGAAGGCGCGCAGGCGCTGATCGATGCCGGAGCCGATGCCATCAAGGTCGGCATCGGTCCGGGCTCGATCTGCACCACCCGCATCGTCGCCGGCGTCGGCGTGCCGCAACTGACCGCGATCATGGATGCGGTCGAGGCCGCCAAGAAAGCCAACGTGCCCGTGATCGCCGATGGCGGCATCAAATATTCCGGCGATCTCGCCAAGGCGCTCGCCGCCGGCGCCGACATAGCGATGGTCGGCTCGTTGCTGGCCGGCACCGACGAGACCCCCGGCGAAGTGTTCCTGTGGCAGGGCCGTTCCTACAAGGCCTATCGCGGCATGGGCTCGGTGGGCGCGATGGCGCGCGGTTCCGCCGACCGCTACTTCCAGCAGGACATCAAGGATACGTTGAAGCTGGTGCCCGAGGGCATCGAGGGCCAGGTGCCCTACAAGGGCCCGGTCGGCAACGTCATGCATCAGCTGGCCGGCGGCCTGCGCGCGGCAATGGGTTATGTCGGCGCGCGAAACCTCGCCGAGTTCCATGCGAAGGCGCAATTCGTGCGGATCACCGGGGCGGGCCTGCGCGAAAGCCACGTCCATGACGTCACCATCACGCGCGAAAGCCCGAATTACCCCGGCGGGGTGTAGTTTTCGGGCCCAAATAGCCCACCCAAATCAGGCGAAACGCAGTAGTGTGCGAACCGCGGACGACTGCGCTGTCCATGGATCCGGGCTCGGATTCGAAGCGCGGTTCCCTCGAAGTCATCGCAACATAATTCAGAAGAGAAGTTGGTTACTATGGTCGATTGGTCGGACGACAGGATTGCCGCGCTTTCAGATCAGGATCTGAAGAATCTGCTGGTCAATGCGGAACGCAAATCCGTCGCCGAGGTCATTGCGCAATGCAAGGCCGAGATGGAAAAGCGCGATGCCGCAAAGCCCCGCAAGGCCGGAAAGCCGCGTACCGAGGTGAAGGAATTCGAGCACGAGATGTCCGGGCAACTCGCCACCGTCGGCAAGGAGATGGCCGGGAAGTACGATTTGTCGGAAGAGACTGCGAAAGCCAGATCGGTCGGCGTCAAGGGCTTCAAGTCGCACAAGCTGCTGGATGCCAAGGGTTACGCCAAGCTCGGCGGCATGCAGCGCGACGGCTCGGTCGCGGTCGACCGCTACATTTCCTACCGCCGCGGCAAGGACATCGTTTCGCTCAGCGTCTTCCTGCTCAAGGACCAGCCGATCGAAGCGCACGAGTTTCACGTCATCGCTCCGCAGGCCTTGCTCGAAGGGGCAAAACCGGTCGCGGAGATCCGCCCGACCGCGACTGAGGCGCAGAAGCAGTCCGCCGACAGCGGGCTCGCCTTCAAGGACCTGCCGAGTGCCGCCGCAGCATTCGACGCGGCGCTGGCGAAGATCACCGCCTAAAATCGAAATGTGCTGCTTGCACCCACACCGCTGTCATCGCCCGGCTTGACCGGGCGACCCAGTATTCCAGAGATGTTTGAAATGAGTCGGGAAGCCGCGGCGTACTGGATCGCCCGGTCAAGCCGGGCGACGACAGTCTTAATTCTCGCGCAGCCTTTCCCAGCTTCCACCTTCTTTGCTTGGCGACGATGGATTGCTTCGCTACGCTCGCAATGACGAATAAAAAATCATAGGAAACAACGATGTCCCAGCAAGCCAAACGCGTCATTCTCGCCTCCCGCCCGGTCGGTGAACCCAAGGCCTCGGATTTCCGCATCGAGGAGACCGCGATCCCGACGCCCGGCGCCGGCGAGGTGCTGCTGCGCACCATCTGGCTGTCGCTCGATCCCTATATGCGCGGCCGCATGAGTGACGGCCCGTCCTATGCGGCGCCGGTGCCGATCGGCGGCGTGATGGAGGGCGGCACCGTGAGCGAGGTGATCGCCTCGAACAATCCGGCCTTCGCCAAAGGCGACATCGTACTGTCGCGCGCCGGCTGGCAGACCCATGCGATCTCCGATGGCAAGGGCCTGAGCAAGATTGATCCGAAACTCGGCTCGATCTCGGCTGCTGTGGGCGTGCTCGGCATGCCCGGTATGACCGCCTATACCGGCCTGCTCGATATCGGCAAGCCGCAGCCCGGGGAAACCGTGGTGGTGGCGGCAGCCTCCGGCGCGGTCGGCTCGGCGGTCGGGCAGATCGCGAAGATCAAGGGCGCGCGCGCGATCGGCATCGCCGGCGGCAAGGACAAATGCGACTACGTCAAGAACGAGCTCGGCTTCGACGATTGCCTCGATCACCGCGATCCCGATCTCGCGGCCAAGCTGAAAGAGGCTTGTCCTGGAGGCATCGATGTCTACTTCGAAAATGTCGGCGGCGCGGTGTTCGAGGCGGTATTTCCGCTGCTCAATGCGTTCGCGCGCATGCCGGTCTGCGGCCTGATCGCCGAATACAATAATTTCGGCGAGACCTCGCCGAAATGGGCCGGCAAGATGATGCGCGCGGTGCTGACCAAGCGGCTGACCATCCGCGGCTTCATCGTCAGCGATTTCGCCGCGCGCCATGGCGACTTCCTGCGCGACATGTCGCAGTGGGTGCGCGAGGGCAAGGTCAAGCACAAGGAATTCGTCACCGAGGGTCTCGGCAGCGCGCCCGCGGCCTTCATGGGACTTCTGAAGGGCGCCAATTTCGGCAAGCAGCTGGTGCGGGTCGGCCCGGACAAGGCGTAAGGCGCGGGACACGGCGTCCGCTCGACAGGGCGGGCGCCGGCGCGGTCATCGCCTATCGCTAGAATCCGACGCATTCTGTTGTCCGGGCGGTAATCAGCCAAATTTACGCGCCTTCAACCTTCCCGGAATATCAACAAGTCCCGTTGCCAACGCTTTTTCGGGGCCTGTCATGCGCATCATTCCGGCTGTTTTGTTGTTGATTGCGGCCGGCATATCGACGGCGTCGGCCCAGCCAGCGTTTATGGCCCCGGACCCGCCCGCAGCATCGACGGCGCCGAGCCAGGGTACGCCGGTTCCGTCGGCCCAGAACGCGCGGGCTCCGGCCACGCCGCCTCCGGCGGGGCCATCCTTTGAGATGGACCATGGCAACGCGGCTGCCGCCGCTGCCGCGGCGAAAGCGCGGGCGGCGGAGGCGAAGGCCAAGGCGGATGCCATCCGCCTGGGACGTCCGCTCACGCCCAGCCAATCCACCGATTTTGGCGTCAATGGCGGCGGCGTCGTGCGCCTCGCTCCGGCGCTTACGCCGGAGCAGCAGAAGGCCGACGCGGAAGCCCGCGCCGCCTGGCAGGCGCGTTGCCGGCCTACTGTGGTTACTGACCGCGAGGGACTGCGCCGCACCCAATATGCCGAACCCGGTTGCGACCTTTCCCGGTTCAATACCGCCGGGGGCGCATAGGCCCGACAAGACCCGTCAATCCGGCATCGGGTGGCTGCATCTAGCTGCTGCGCAGCAGCGAATCCAGATCGACATCAACCTGGCCCGGCGCCCTGACGTGCCGGACCTCGAAGGCATCGGGCTGGAAGCGGTATTCCACCAGCCCGACTTCCTTGGCGCCGATCACTTCCTGTTTGCGGTCGGGAATGATGAAGCCGACCGACGGCGCCCAGACCTGCCTGGTGTGACGAAACGTAAAATCACGGCGCTGGTGCACGTGGCCACTGGCGACCAGCCGCAGGTCGACGGCACCCAGCATCTCCACCAGGCGGCTACGCGCCGGCATCGGCACATAGCGGATCGCCGTCCCCGCCAGTTCCGCATCATCGGGTGTATTGAGAAACAGCGGCTTGTGCAGGAACAGGGCCACCGGCTTGCCATAGGCGCTCGCCAGCTGTTGAGCCAGCCAGTCGAACTGCTCGGCCTCGCTCGCTAGATTCGTGTTCATCACCATTGAATTGAGGCCGATGAAACACCAGCCGGCGGCCTCGAAGCGCCAGCGGTCTTCGCCGAAATGCGCGCGGAACGCCTGCAGGCTTGGCTCGGTGACGGGCGAGGTCGGGACGGGACCGAGCCCGGTCGGATTGTCGCCGACGTCATGATTGCCGGGAAGGTAGCGGCAGGGCGCCGGAAGGGCTGTATGCAGCTCGCGGGCAAATTCGAAATCATCCGGGTTGGTCGGCGCGTCCCAGGCGAGGTCACCGCTGTTGACGACGAGATCGGGCCGCGTCGCGTCGATGTAGTCGCTCACCCGAAGAAAATTATCGGTAAGTTTTGGATAGCGGCGGGTGAGGTGGGTATCGGAAATCTGGGTCAGGCGAAATTCGGGCATGCAACATTCCTTGCGGGCCGATTATATCCCGGTCGACGACGGGGCGATGAAATCCGGAATCGAGGTTCCCTCGTTGAGGGCCGTTGCCCAAGCACTAGGCAGATTTCAATCGCGATTGCGAAAGACGATTTTAATCAATTTGTAATATTGACGCGATTCCGCATCGAAATTTTGTTGAGTCCGCTTCAGGTTGCAACCCTCTCGGAACCATTGCCATGAGACTTCGCATTACGATTTCGCGCGCGATCTTTGCATTCGGGGCGTTGACCGTCGTCGGGCTCCTGGCCGTGATCCTTGCCAGCAATTACGCGCTCTCCCAGCTCAAGGTCGGAGGGCCGCTCTACAGCAAGATCAAGCTGGGCAACGATCTGATCGCGGACATTCTGCCGCCGCCTGAATATATCATCGAGGCTTATCTCGAAGCCACGCTTGCACGCCAGGACCCGTCGACGGTCGCGGCGCGGCGTGACCGGCTCGCGCAGCTCAAGAAGGAGTATGACGAGCGTCACGAATTCTGGAAAACCTCCGACCTCGAGCCGGTGAACAAGGCCAGGCTTGTCGAGAAATCGCACAAGGAAGTTCAGCGCTTCTGGAACCTGGTGGAACAGTCCCTTCTGCCGGCCCTCGCAAAGGCCGACACTGCGCGGGCGGCGAAGTCCTATGTGGAGATCGCCGCGGCCTATACCGCGCACCGCGCCGTGATCGACGAAATCGTCAAGCAAGCCACCGACGACAACGCCGCCGCGGAGGCCGAAGCCACCGGCCGGGTTCAGTGGTTCACGATTCTGCTCTGGAGCATTTCCGCGTTCGTCTTTCTCGTCGTCGGCGCAGGTATTGCCGGTGTGGCAAAGGGCGTGATCCGTCCGATCACCCGGATGACCGGTGCGATGCAACGGCTCGCCAACGGCGAAATGGAGCCGGAAATTCCCTCGCTGGGCCGCAAGGACGAGGTCGGCGCCATGGCGAGCGCGTTGCAGGTCTTCAAGGAAAATTCGTTGCGCGTGCAGGCCATGGAATCGGCCCATGCGAAACAGGCGAAGCAGGCCGAGGCGGATCGCAAGGCCGGAATGCTGCAAGTGGCCGACGGATTTGAACAAGCGGTGGGCCGGATCATCCGGACGGTATCGTCGGCTTCTTCCAATATCGAGGCGGCGGCCGGCAGCCTGACGAAAACCGCGGAAACCACCCAGGAATTATCCGCGACGGTCGCGGTGGTATCCGAGCAATCGTCATCGAGTGTGCGCTCCGCGGCAGCAGCGTCCGAGGAGATGGCTTCCTCGGTCGCCGAAATCGGCCGGCAGGTCCAGCAATCGCAAGCGATCGCGCAGGCCGCCGTGGCGCAGGCGGAACAAACCAATGTCCGGATCGCGGAGCTGTCGCAGTCGGCGAGCCGGATCGGCGAGGTCATCAAGATGATCACGGCGGTCGCCGAGCAGACCAACCTGTTGGCGCTCAATGCGACGATCGAGGCCGCGCGTGCCGGTGACGCCGGGCGAGGTTTTGCCGTGGTGGCGTCCGAGGTCAAGGCGCTATCCGCGCAGACGGCCAAGGCCACCGAAGAGATCGCGGCCCAGGTCACGCAAATGCAGTCCGCCACCGAACATTCGGTGTCCGCGATCAAGGAGATCGGCGCCACGATCGGCCAGATTTCCGAGATCTCCACCGCGATCGCAGCAGCGGTCGACCAGCAGGGCGCATCGACCCAGGAAATCGCCCGCAACGTCCAGCAGGCCGCCCAGGGCGCGACGCAGGTCACCGGGGGCATCGCCGACGTCAATCGCGGCGCGGCAGACACCGGCGCCGCCGCCGGGCAGGTTCACGGCCTCGCGGTCTCCCTGCTGGCGGAGAGCAACCACCTCAGCACCGAAGTTGAAAGCTTCCTGCAGACCATCCGGGTGGCCTGACCCAAGTTGTCATCATCCGCGAAAGCGGATGATCCAGTATTCCAGAGGCGGCAGAATTTGAACCGATAGGCCGCGGCGTACTGGATGCCCCGCCTGCGCGGGGCATGACACAGTGTGCTTGGTGGGACCGACCTACAGCACGCGATAGCGGATCGCGAAGGCGTCGTTCTGCTCGCGCGCCGCTTCGCCGCCGGGCGAAGCGATGCGATCGACCAGATGCCACGGCCCGAACTGGTCGGAATGGCCAGGGTTTGCTGCGAGCCGCAGCTTGAACAGCCGCTGCGGCTGACCCGGCAGATGGAGCACTACGACGCGGTCGGTGGTCCGGTAGTCCAGCGTCACCGACCCCCGGATCACGGGGCGGCCGTTGTGGTCGGACGCCAGCGCGGCCTGCATTCGGGCCAGCTTCTGGTTTCGGTCGGTGACCAGTTCGACCTGGGTTTCGGACACCGCCGCCAGTGCGGCCTTCGGCAGCCGGATTTCGAATTCGACCGCGGGTTTTGCCGGGTTGATGCCGAGATAGGCCTGGGCGGCATGCCGCATGTCGTAAGCCACGAACGCGAGCAGCGCGAGCACCACCGTGGCGGCAAGGCCGTGCTTCAGGATGTCGCGTGAGCTTCGATAACCGGAGCGGAAATAGACGGTCAGCACGATCGCTACCGCCAGGGCGGCGGCTACGCCCGCCAGCCCCGACATCAGCATGCCGAGCACGCCGTCCGGGCTGTCGTCGGCCATTTTGAACAGCGAGGCCACGGCGCTGCCGGGCGCTTCGGCACCATGGGCGGCACCCTTCAGGGTGGGAGAGGTCAGGTTCATCGGGGCATCTCGAAGGTCGCATTGGAGCCGGTTCGGACCGAAATCGGTGGAACCGCATGGAGTTGGTCACCGCGGCGAGGATTGTGGTTCAACGGCTGTGTCAGGGTTTATTGTCATGATGGAGCGTGGTCGCTATAGCGGGGGCCTGCACGCCATGCGGGGGAATTTCCAGGGGGAATCTTGATGTCGGTTCAAATGGTCTTGCTGCCGGTCTTCGTGCTGGTGGGGCTTGCCTTCGCGCTGCTGCTGGGGATGGCCTCGGCGCGGACCCGGGCGGTCACGGGCCGGCAGGTCAGCCTCAAGGATATTGCGCTGCGCCAGCCGAACTGGCCCGAGCGGGTCACCCAGATCGGCAATTGTTTCAGCAACCAGTTCGAACTCCCGGTGCTGTTCTACATCCTGATCGCGCTGGCGCTGCCGCTGCGCAAGGCCGACCTCGTCATCGTGCTGCTGTCCTGGGTATTCGTCGTCACGCGCTTTGCCCATGCCGGAATCTTCGTGACCTCCAACGACGTCCGGTCGCGCTCGCTGGTGTGGTTCGCCGGCGTCCTGGTGTTGTTTGCGATGTGGCTCTACTTCGCGCTGAAGATGCTGTTGTTGAGCTAACCCGTTCTCGAACCGAAGGTATTGAATGACTCCCGCAGCGCGGCTCTCGGCCGCCATCGAACTGATCGGCACCATCGACGCAGAGCGGGTCCCCGCGGCGAAGGCGCTGAAGGAGTGGGGCACCGCGCACCGCTATGCCGGCTCCGGCGACCGCGCCGCGATCGCGGGCCTGATCTGGGACGTGCTGCGCCGCCGTGCCTCCAGCGCCTGGATCATGGACGCCGATACGCCGCGGGCGCGCGTGCTGGGCATGCTGAAACTCGAGCGCAAGCTCGGCGCCGAGGCGATCGACGCATTGTGCGACGGCGGCCGTTTTGCGCCGGAGCCGTTGACCGAGGCCGAGCGCTCTGCGCTGACCTCGCGATCCCTGGCGGAGGCGCCCGCGCACGTCGCCGGCGATTATCCGGAATGGCTCGATCCCTATTTGACACAGGCCTTCGGAGATGACCGGGTGGCGGAGGCGACCGCGATGGCGAGCCGGGCGCCGCTCGATCTGCGCGTCAACACGCTGAAAGCGACGCGGGAGAAGATGTTGCCGTCGCTGGCCCATCTCGGCGTTCAGCCTACGCCATGGTCGCCGATCGGCCTACGCATCGAGCTCGGCGCCGACGCGCGCAACCCCGGCATCCATGCCGAGGAGGATTTCATCAAGGGCGCCATCGAGGTGCAGGACGAGGGCTCGCAGCTGGCCGCGCTGTTGTCGGCCGCCAAACCCGGCGAGCAGGTGATCGACCTCTGCGCCGGCGCCGGCGGCAAGACGCTGGCGCTGGCGGCGATGATGCAGGGCAAGGGCCGGCTGATCGCCACCGACCACGACAAGCGCCAGTTGGCGCCGATCTACGAGCGGCTGTCGCGCGCCGGCGTGCACAATTGCGACGTCCGCACCCCGAAGGGCCCGAACGACACGCTCTCCGACATCCACGCCACGGCCGACCTCGTGCTGATCGATGCGCCCTGTACCGGCACCGGCACCTGGCGACGCAATCCCGACGCCAAATGGCGGATGCGCCCCGGCGCGCTGGAGGTGCGGCTGAAGGACCAGGTCACCGTGCTCGACCGCGCCGCCGCGCTGGCAAAGCCGGGCGGCCGGATCGCCTACATCACCTGCTCGGTGCTGCCGCAGGAGAACGGCGAGCAGATCAGGGCTTTCGTCGCGCGCCATCCCGAGTTTTCGGTGGTGCTGCCGGAGCAGACGGCCGCCGTGCTGTGGGACAAGGCAGAGGACTTTGCGGCGGCCGCGCTGCAGTCGACGGAGGGCTGGCTGATGACGCCGCGCCGGACCGGGACGGACGGGTTTTTCGTGTCGGTGCTGAAGCGGGCGATGCCAGCCTGAGCCGCCGCCGGGCATCAACACCAAAAACTCGAAAAACAACCCCATGCACAGATAGAAATGCCAATGTTCGCAAGCTCTAATGCGCGAGGTGATTGGCCGAACCTTGCACGATCCTGCGCTCCGCATCGATCCTCAAATACTCGCAAATCTTCGCGCCGCGCTCGTTCGCGTAAGACACCACGACGCTGTCGGGACTGACGAACAAATCGATCAGGTCGAATTGCAGATTGGGCACCAGCCGAAGCGCTTTTCCCCAATATTCCCGAAGCTTGGCCTTGCCGCGTAATGTTCCACTGGAGTCGAAGCCGAGCGCCTGAATCTTGTCGGAGGTCATCTCGCACTCGTCAGCGTAGAGCGCGAGAACCCGTTCCAGGTCGCGGGAATTCCAGGCCGCGATCCAGTCCCGGCCGAGGGCGGTCAGATCGGCGGCGGCGTGAGGCTGGCCTTGCATGGTTCCTCCCGGGCGATTTGGGCTGTGCGCTTCCGTTGGCGCATATAGGTCAATGATACTTACCTATATGGATTTGTCCATGCCTGCAGAAGCATGTGGGCCGTCGTTTTGCGCGGTTGCGAGCACGGCCCCCGTCGCGTAATTGCTTGCCATGACAGCAGCACAACAAGCCCGCGAGTCGACGCCTTCGGTGGCCTCGGCGCATGACAAGATTCTGATCGTCGATTTCGGCAGTCAGGTGACGCAACTGATCGCGCGCCGGGTGCGCGAGGAGGGCGTCTACTCGGAAATCGTCCCGTTCCAGAAGGCCGAAGCGGCCTTCGCCGAGATGAAGCCGAAAGCGGTGATCCTCTCCGGCGGCCCGGAATCGGTGCATGAAGCGGGCTCGCCCCGCGCGCCGCAGGCGATCTTCGATTCCGGCGTGCCGGTGCTCGGCATCTGCTACGGCCAGATGACCATGGCTGCCCAACTCGGCGGCAGCGTCGAGGGCGGCCACCACCGCGAGTTCGGCCGCGCCGATGTCGAAGTCAAGGCCGCAAGCGCGCTGTTCGATGCCACCTGGGGCCTGGGCGAGAAGCATCCGGTCTGGATGAGCCATGGCGACCGCATCACAAAAATGCCGCCCGGCTTCACCGTCGCCGGCACCAGCCCGAACGCGCCGTTCGCGGTGATCCAGGACGAGAAGCGCAAATATTACGGCCTGATGTTCCACCCCGAAGTGGTGCACACGCCGGATGGCGCCAAGCTGATCCGCAATTTCGTCCGCAAGGTCGCGGGCCTCACCGGCGACTGGACCATGCGCGCCTTCCGCGAGGAGGCGATCGAGAAGATCCGGGCGCAGGTCGGCAAGGGCAGGGTGATCTGCGGCCTCTCCGGCGGCGTCGATTCCGCGGTTGCCGCGGTGCTGATCCACGAGGCGATCGGCGACCAGCTCACCTGCGTGTTCGTCGATCACGGCATGCTGCGGCTCGACGAGGCCAAGACCGTGGTCGACCTGTTCCGGCATCACTACAACATCCCGCTGGTGCATGTTGATGCATCGAAACTTTTCCTCGGCGAGCTCGCGGGGGTCACCGACCCCGAACTGAAGCGCAAGACCATCGGGCGGCTGTTCATCGACGTGTTCGATACCGAAGCGAGGAAAATCGGCGGCGCCGATTTCCTGGCGCAGGGCACGCTCTACCCCGACGTGATCGAGAGCGTCTCCTTCACTGGCGGCCCTTCGGTCACCATCAAGTCGCACCACAATGTCGGCGGCCTTCCCGCGCGCATGAACATGAAGCTGGTCGAGCCGCTGCGCGAACTGTTCAAGGACGAGGTCCGCGTGCTCGGGCGCGAACTCGGCCTGCCCGAAATCTTCGTCGGCCGCCATCCATTCCCCGGCCCGGGCCTCGCCATCCGCTGCCCCGGCGACATCACCCTGGAAAAGCTCGACATCCTGCGCAACGCCGACGCCGTCTATATCGATCAAATCCGGAAGGCCGGCCTCTACGACACCATCTGGCAGGCTTTTGCGGTGCTGCTGCCGGTCAAGACCGTCGGCGTGATGGGCGACGGCCGCACCTACGAATACGTCGTCGGCCTGCGCGCGGTGACGTCGACCGACGGCATGACTGCGGATTTCTATGCGTTCGACATGAAGTTTCTGGGCGAGACGGCGACGCGGATCATCAACGAGGTCAAGGGGGTCAATCGGGTGGTGTATGACATTACGAGCAAGCCGCCGGGGACGATTGAGTGGGAGTAGGGGTCTCGAATGCGATAGCGCGCGGTGCAGCGCAATAGCTAGGGATTTCACCTCGACCGAACGATTCATCGAGCGATAGGCTTTTCCGCTTCATATCGCCTGGGGAGGGGATTCATGCAGGCCGCGCGTGCGATCGAAATTCTAGAGCGGCAACGACAAGCAGCGCAAGCGCTTCGCGGCAAGCGGCGCGGAAGCCCCGACTTCGTAAAATGGCAGCGCGACACCGAGATTGCCATCGAGCGCGCCTTTATGCCCGGCAGTCGCAACATCAACGACTTCAAAAGTATCCGCTACGGCCTCAGCGCTTACACCTCAAACACACCAGAGCAAGCATTCCAGGAAGCCTATGAGCGCGGCATTGCTAAGGCCGACGCAATTCTCGCTTCCATGATCGATGAAATCCGTGAATATGCGCCGGACGATCCCGGTAGCGATGCTGGCGCGCCTGATCAGCTGAGCTTGATCGAACGCTTATGCTTGCGCTTTCACGCCGCGGCTCGCACACTTCAGCACCGTCACGATACGCGTACGACACTTGAGATCAATGATGAATATGACGTGCAGGATTTGCTGCATGTATTTTTGCGACTGCACTTCGACGATATTCGACCCGAGGAATGGACGCCGAGCTACGCAGGGCGATCGTCGCGCGTGGATTTCTTACTCAAGGCAGAGCGAATCGTCGTGGAAGTTAAGAAGACCCGGGCATCGATGAAGGCCGGCGACCTCGGTGAGCAGCTTATCATTGACCGGGCGATGATATCAATGATATCATCGGATCTGGGAGCATTTGAGATGGCTGACTTGCTGGTACGCGGCATCGATGAAGAGCTAGTGCGGGCGCTCAAGGAGCGGGCCGGAGCAAACGGGCGTAGCGCCGAGGCCGAACACCGAGAGATCCTCGCTGCAGCACTGGTCCGTCCCCGCCGGCGCAGCCTTGCCGAGGTTCTCGCGGCCATGCCGGAGGTCGGCGTCGACGCGGACTTCGAACGCGTGGAATCGAGCGGGCAGGCGCCGAATGTATTTGGTTGATACCAATGTTGTCAGCGAGGCGCGGAAGCGAGCGAACGCAAATCCGGGGGTCGTCGAGTTCTTCAAACAAATTGTTGCTGCTGACGAGCCGGTCTACCTGTCGGCGGTTTCGGTTGGCGAACTCCGCCGGGGCGTCGAACTTATTCGCCATCGCGGCGACACGGATCAGGCCAGGCTGCTGGAGGCGTGGCTGATGAATATTCTGGAGCAATTCGGCGGGAACATCCTGGCCTTCGATGCAGACGCGGCGCAGGTGTGGGGTCGCCTGAGGGTCCCCAATCCGGAGCATGAACTCGACAAGCAGATCGCGGCCGTCGCTCTGGTGAACGACCTCACGCTCGTGACACGGAACACGGCAGATTTCGAAGCCACTGGAGTCAGGCTGAAGAATCCGTTTCGGCCGGTACGGTAATCGAGTGAGCCATCCGATGCGGAGCGCCGGCGCGCGCTTGATCGAGCGCCTCGACATCGGCATTCGTGAGCCCGATCTTCCGGCTCATCTCCGACAGGGCGGTGCCGAGCCGCAGCCGTCGTGCGGGGCGCACGGCGGCTTCCAGAATGGCGCGCATTTCGGCTTCGGTGCTGTGGTCGTGCTGCGCCGCCCGGACCTTCAGAGCCCGATGCGCCTCGTCGGAGAGATTGCGAATGGTGACGGTGGCCATGGCGTCCCTCCGTGAATGATTGCGGTGACATCTAAGCAGATGAGTTGATATCACATTGAACCGAAGCACGTGGAAGTTGTCCGGTGTCGTTCTATCCAGCCGGGCCTTCACCGCGTCGGTTGACATCGGTTCCGGCGAAGTCCTCCCCTTGAACAGCAGCGGCTCACCGCGGGTCAGCGCCAGCGCGTAGGAAAAGCAATCGCCGTAATTCAGCGCGGCGGGATGGCGCCCTTGCCGTATCGGCGCCGGGCGCGACGCGCGGCGTCCATCTGTTCGGCATCGACCGGGACGATCTCCGCGCCGAGCTTGAGCAGCCAAAGATCGAACTCACGTCCGCCGGCGTCTCCCAGTCGCGTTTCGAGCACGATGGTGGCTTCGAGCGCTGTCGCCGCGGAGACCGGACGGACGGGATCATCTGCAATCCGTTGCTCGAACTCCGCCGCATCAGCCCCGTTGAGCGCGGTCGCCACGATGACCGAGTGTCGATCACCATCAGCGCGGCAACCCATGTTCGTCATAGCCGGGAATGTCTTCGGACCTGCGGTCGTCCAGCACCGGCAAAGCGCTCCAGCGCCGGCGGATGTCCGCGAGATCCTCCAGCAGGACGGCCTTGCGGGAATGGCGGCCGACCCGGCGCAGCTGCGCCTCGATGGCGCGTCTGGTCGCCGTCGTGATGCTCTCGCCAGTAAGCCGGGCGAGCTCGCGTGCCAGCCGCTCGGTTTCAGGGTCCTTGATGCTCAACGCCATCAGAAGGTTCCTTGGTTCCCGGAAAGGTATACTTAAATGAATTTGCAATTCTGCCACCCGCAAGATCGGTCGAGCAACTATGGCCCCGCGATTGGCTGGAGCCGTCACGGAGGATTCCACGGCGGGTGTTAACCAGATCGTGCCGCGATCGAAGCCGCAATATCCGCGATCGATCGGAATAAAACCTGGGGGTCGTCCTTCGACGGAACAAAGCCGCGCCGGATCCAGAAGCTGGCAGCCTCGGCATCGACGGCGTTCACGATCAACGCGCGTCCGCCGACGAGTTCGGCCGCTGCGACGCAACGCTGCAGCGCGTGCTTGACCAGCCCGGTCCCAATTCCCTTGCCGATCCAGTTCTGATCCGTGGCCAGCTGTCCGAGCAACAGGCAGGGGACGGGATCGGGCGGCTGGCCGGTGCGGATCGAGCGCGGAAGAGTGGACGGCAGAACGGCGGTGGGAGCGAGGCCGTAATAGCCGATGATCCGATTGGCTTCGTGAACGACGAGAACTGCCGTAAAGCCCTTCTGCTGGTTGGAGAGCGCATGCGTTCTCAACCAGCGGTCGAGCGATGCCTTGCCACAGGAGAATTGCGAGGCGTCATGGGTGGCCGTCAGCAGTTCGGGGCCGGAAATCGCCACCGGTCACTTCCCGGATTCCCAGGGCGCCTTGCGCTGAAGCAGTTCGATCATTTCAGGCACGGGAAGTCCCGGCTTCGAGAGCGCTGCCGTGAACGCCTTGAATCCAGCAGGGCTCATTCGAATGGGCGCCGTTTCCATCACCACGTCTTCCGCCGCACGCACCGCCGCTTCACGCACGAAATCGGTTCGAGAGCGTCCGCGCAGGTTCGCGGCGCGATCAATGATGGCAATGTCCGCCGCGGGCAATCTCATCGAAAGCGGATGTTCCTTCCGTTTGACGACGCGCGGCATCGGCTTACTCCATGTTCCCGATCGACATAGCCGATTGTAGCGCATTTTGCAATACGGGGGATCCGAATTCAGCGAAAGTTAAGATGTCGCGATGCACCCTCCCGCCTTCCGTTGCAGGCTGGAGAATCACGATGGCGATGGTTGCGCGCGCGCTGGCTTTTGCCGTTCTGACGCTGTGCAGTTCTTACATGGTCCCGCGCGCGGTCGCCCAGGACAAGAGTGGCACCGTTTCCGTCGCCTCGGGAGTCCAATATGAATTCATCGGCCGCTGGGACGCCGACAAGCTCAACAAGGTTCTGACCGACGACACGCCAAAGTTCTTCGGCGTGACGGTGAAATACACCGCTGCCAGGAATGCGGTGAAGCTTTATCGCGTGACCTATCCGTCGGTGGTGCCGGAGCGCGGCAACAAGCCGATCGTCGCGACCGGGCTCGTGGCCGTTCCCGATATCGCAGGCAACGCGTTTCCGATGGTGTCGTATCAGCACGGCACGGTTTACGAGAAGACGCAGGTGCCGTCGTTTCCGGATCAGTCGCCGGAGACGCAGCTGATGCTCGCGCAGTTCGCAGGGCAGGGCTACATCGTCATCGGCGCCGACTATTTCGGCATGGGCTCGTCGAAGGAGCCGGAAGGCTACATGGTGAAGGCGAGCCACCAGCAGGCGAGCTACGACATGCTGCTGGCGAGCCGCGCCGTGCTCGCCGATCTGAAGCTCTCGAGCGGCAAGCTGTTCGTCAGCGGCTGGTCGCAGGGCGGTTTCGTCGCGATGGCGTTTCTGGAAAAACTGGAAGCCGCCGGCGTAAAGGTCGATGCCGCGGCGACGGCGAGCGCGCCGGTCGACGTGGCGGTCGCCCTCAATGGTTTCCTCAGCTTCCCGCGCAAGAACGACGCCGACTGGGTGAACTCGCTGTTCATCCTGTCGTCGTTTGCGTTCGAGAATTATTATGGCGTGCCGGGGTTGGCGCGCTCGCTGTTCGCGGATGCGTATTACGATGTCGCGCGCAAGGCTTACCTGCGCGAGCCATTCAACGTCGCCGATGTGCCGACCGATCTGCACAAGCTGATCAAGCCGGATTATTTCAACGCGCAGTTCTTCGCCGAGTCGGCCTATGGCAGGCTCGTCGCGCAAACCGCGGCCTATCGATGGGTCATCAAGTCGCCGGTGCGCAATTATTATGGCGAGGCGGACGAGGCGATCGCCGTCGGCCTGGGTCGACTGGCGATGACCTATCAGCGCGCCATCGGCAACGGCAACCCGCAAGTCGAAGCCGTGTCGACCGGACAGACCTCGCACCGCGGCACTTATGCGACCGCCGTGCCGCAGTGGAAGACGTGGTTCGACGGGCTGTAGGGAACCCATGAGCGGTGCGGGCGGGGCGTGCCACTGGCTTGGTGGACGAGATCGTTTTTGCGCGCATCTCGAATATTTGCGTAAACTTCTCCGGTTTGAGCCAGGTCATGGTGACGATCGTCGAAACTTCGCAGGCTGATTTCAGCAGCCTCGGAAAGTGTCGATGAAAATGAAAAAATCAGCCCTTTCGCGCATTTTTGCGATCGGTCTGGCGGCGGCGATCGCCACCCCACCTTCGCTGTCGCTCGCCTGTACACGGCTGATCTATCTCGGCGCCAGAAGCCAGGTCATCACGGCGCGATCGATGGATTGGCGATTTGAGATGCCGACCAATCTGTGGATTTTTCCGAGAGGCATGGCGCGTAGCGGAGAGGTCGGGCCGAACTCGCTGCAATGGAAGTCCAGATATGGCAGCGTGATTGCTTCCGCCTATGAGGTCTCGACGTCGGACGGCATGAACGAGGCGGGGCTTGTCGCCAACGTCCTCTGGCTCACGGAATCCGAGTATCCAAAGTTCGACTCCGGCAAGCCGGGCCTGTCCATCGCCGCATGGCCGCAATATGTGCTCGACAATTTCGCGACCGTTCGGGAAGCGGTCGAAGTACTCGAGAAGAACCCTTTCACGCTCGTCACCGACAACGTCCCCGGGCAGAAGTTGCTCGCCACGCTTCATTTGTCGATCTCGGATGCCACCGGCGACAGCGCGATCGTCGAATACATCAACGGCAAGCCGGTCATCCATCACGACCGGAAATACCAGGTGATGACCAACTCCCCGATCTTTGAACAGCAACTGGCGCTGAACGAATACTGGAAGGAGATCGGCGGCACGGTGATGCTGCCGGGCACCAACCGCGCCGCGGACCGGTTCGCGCGCGCATCATTCTACGTCAACGCAATCCCGAAGGATGAAAACCCCGACCGCGCCCTGGCCAGCGTGTTCAGCGTGATCCGCAACGTGTCCGTGCCGTTCGGCATTTCGACGCCGGACCAGCCGAATATTTCCTCGACCCGATGGCGCACGGTCGCCGACCACCAGCGCAAGCTGTACTTCTTTGAATCGGTGCTGACCCCGAACACCT
>NZ_JAURXB010000082.1 GCF_030654605.1 Bradyrhizobium sp. | reverse complement strand
GGGTGCGCGCCTGGCTCGGGCTGCACGCGGAGGCGGCGTGAGATGAGCACCGGTGTCATCGCCCGGCATAGCCGTACGAAGGACGGCGTCGCTTCCGCTCGCCTGTGCCGGGCGACCCAGTATTCCAGAGACGGTCGCGTTCGACCGAGAAGCCGCGGCGTACTGGATCGCCCGGTCAAGCCGGGCGACGACACTTTTGTTGTAGCGGGCATCTTCGCTTCGCTCGCAATGACGGAAACGACAACAAAATCCACCGGAGGATAACCCATGAACATCCGCTCCAACCCCGACACCACGCTTCCCGCCGTCACCACCGGACCCCTCCCCTCGTCCCGCAAAATCTTCGTCACCCCCGATGAAGCGCCGGACCTGCGCGTTCCCCTGCGCGAGATCATCCTCAGCAAGGGCGCCGGCGAGCCGGATCTTCCGGTCTATGACACCTCGGGCCCCTACACCGATCCTGCCGTCACCATCGACGTCAACGCCGGCCTCGCGCGTGGCCGCATCGCCTGGGTGAAAGAGCGCGGCGGAGTCGAGGAATACGAAGGCCGCGACATCAAGCCGGAAGACAATGGCAATGTCGGCGCCTCGCATGCGGCGAAATCATTCACCGCGCATCACAAGCCGCTGCGTGGGCTAGGCGACCACATGATCACGCAGCTGGAATTCGCCCGCGCCGGCATCATCACCAAGGAGATGATCTACGTCGCCACCCGCGAAAACCTCGGACGCAAGGTGCAGCTCGAACGCGCCGAAGCCGCCATCGCCGACGGCGAAAGCTTTGGCGCGGCGGTGCCGGCGTTCGTCACGCCGGAATTCGTCCGCAGCGAGATCGCGCGCGGCCGCGCCATCATCCCCTGCAACATCAACCACGGCGAACTCGAGCCGATGATCATCGGCCGCAATTTCCTGACAAAAATCAACGCCAATATCGGCAACTCCGCCGTCACCTCATCGGTCGAGGAAGAAGTCGACAAGATGGTGTGGGCGATCCGCTGGGGCGCCGACACCGTGATGGACCTCTCGACGGGGCGCAACATCCACACCACGCGCGAATGGATTCTGCGCAATGCGCCGATCCCGATCGGCACCGTTCCCATTTATCAGGCGCTGGAAAAGTGCGACGGCGATCCCGTCAAGCTGACCTGGGAGCTCTACAAGGACACGCTGATCGAGCAGTGCGAACAGGGCGTCGACTATTTCACCATCCACGCCGGCGTGCGGCTGCCCTACATCCACCTTACCGCCAACCGCGTCACCGGCATCGTGTCGCGCGGCGGCTCGATCATGGCGAAGTGGTGCCTCGCGCATCACAAGGAGAGCTTCCTCTACACGCACTTCGAGGAAATCTGCGACCTGATGCGCAAATACGACGTCTCGTTCTCGCTCGGCGACGGCCTGCGGCCGGGCTCGATCGCCGACGCCAACGACCGCGCGCAATTCGCCGAACTGGAGACGCTCGGCGAACTCACCCAGATCGCCTGGAAGAAAGGCTGTCAGGTCATGATCGAAGGCCCCGGCCATGTGCCGCTGCACAAGATCAAGATCAACATGGACAAGCAGTTGAAGGAGTGCGGCGAAGCCCCGTTCTACACCCTCGGGCCTTTGACCACCGACATCGCGCCGGGCTACGACCACATCACGTCAGGCATCGGCGCCGCCATGATCGGCTGGTTCGGCTGCGCCATGCTGTGCTACGTGACGCCGAAGGAGCATCTCGGTCTCCCCAACCGCGACGACGTCAAGGTCGGCGTCATCACCTACAAGATCGCCGCCCACGCCAGCGATCTCGGCAAGGGCCACCCCGCCGCCCAGCTGCGCGACGACGCCCTCTCCCGCGCCCGCTTCGACTTCCGCTGGGAAGACCAGTTCAACCTCGGCCTCGATCCGGAAACCGCGCGCAGCTACCACGACGAGACGCTGCCGAAGGACGCCCACAAGGTCGCGCATTTCTGCTCGATGTGCGGCCCGAAGTTCTGCTCGATGAAGATCACGCAGGATGTGCGGGATTACGCGGCCACGCTGAACGATCCGGACAAGCGCGCGGTGGCGGGCGGGGCCGTCGGCATGACGATGTCGGGCGTGATCGAGGACGGGATGGCGACGATGTCGCAGAAGTTCAAGGACATGGGCGGGCAGGTTTACCTGGATGCGGAGAAGGTGAAGGAGAGCAATCGGGTGTTGTGAGAGGCGATCTAGGTTGAGGCCGGGCGAGAGCCCGGTCTCATTTTGTCGATTGCAACCTATGCGTTTATCTGTTAAAGACGTGCTTATTCATGAATGACGAGATTTTAGCTTTATTTGCAAACAAATCGTATTTTGGAGGAAGAAATGGATGCTCCAGTTGGGACTATCGTTGCTTCTATGCTTGAGGAAGCGCAATTCCAAGCTCAACCCGGGATTAGCCGTAATTGGGTACTCGCCAAGGGACAACCGGCCACAGGAAGCAAATACGCGGCTGTAACAGGAAAAACTCAGCTTCCCGATCTGCGTGGCGTATTCCTTCGCAGCAGTAATTCGGATTTAGCAGCTGCTGACCAACAGCAGCGAGGCAACCCCGAGAACAAGAAACTCGGCGAATTTCAAGCCGACGACTTCAAAACTCACACTCACGAAACGCCTAGACCCGGCGGCAACGATGGAAATCGAGCCGGAAGGCAAGACGCTTGGTACGGCGGCGGATCATCGAGCACGGGTGCTGCAGGCGGAACAGAAACACGTCCGCGGAACATTACAGTAAACTATTTCATCAGGATCAATTGAGCACCATACTTTGTTCGGCAAATTCATCGCTGTGCTATCCGCCCTTGGCGACAACTAACTCATCGTAATCGCCAGCCCGTAGACGGGTTGAGCACTGTGATACCCATCGCAGGACCAAAATTTTCGCGATGGGAACACCTGGCTTGGAAAAACTCCCCGACCAACTCCAACCCCACCTCCGCCTCGTCTTCGTCGGCACAGCCGCCGGACAGCGGTCCGCCGACCTCGGCCATTACTACGCCGGTCCCGGCAATCGCTTCTGGCGCACCATCCACGAGGTCGGCATCACGCCGCGCCGCTACGAACCGCATGAATTTTCTGCGCTGTTGAAGCTCGGCATCGGCTTCACCGATGTCTGCAAGACCGGCGCGGGCATGGACCATCAGGCGCTCAAATTTCCCGTCGATATCGCGGCCTTCCGGGACAAGATGCTGCGCTACCGGCCAAACACCATCGCCTTCACCAGCAAGAAGGCCGCCAGCCTGTTCTACGGCCGGCCGACGAAAGCGGTTGCGCTGGGGCGGCAACAGGCCGACGGCGATTTTCCTGTCGTGTTCGTGCTGGCTTCGCCGTCCGGCGCCGCGACGCGATACTGGTCGGTGCAGCCTTGGCAGGAACTGGCGGAATTGGTTAGAGGCCGGTGAGCCGGGTTAGCCCTTTCGAAACCATCACATGTCGCGATGGCCATGAAGGGTTTCGCTTCGCTCGACCCCATCCTGCGGGTGGAGTATTCGGGATGTCGTGAGAAAGCAATTGACCCCGCATTCGAGCCACGGACTTGTCCGGCTGCTGTTGGTTGCCGCGTCGCTTGTCGCCGGCGGATCCTCTGCGATGGCGCAGCGGCTCGTCGTCCCGGCCGAGGTCGTGCTCTATCTCCACGCGGATTTGAAGAGCACGGATTTCGTCCGGCCGCTGGTTTGCGCGCTCCAGACGGTGCTCACGGCGCCGGTCGTGACGCAGACATCCAGTCTCCGGTTGGGACCGGAGTTGCTGGCAACGCCGGCCCAGTTCGACGTCAGCAAGGTCGCAGAGGTGTTTATCCGGACCACGGCCGCCGAGGGCAGCTCGCCATCCTTCAAGTATCTCATTATTCCCCATGACCTGAAGTTTGAACCTTTGCGCTATGTCTTTTCCACCAGCTTCGGCGATGAGACGACGCCCCATCATGTCGGCGTGCTGTCCACGGCGCGGCTCGATCAGGGCGGCGAAATGACGGCGAGGCGTGCCTACAAGCTGATCCTAAAATCGATCGCGCGGGTTGCCGGCCTCAGGAGTCCGGAAGCCTGTATTCTGTCCTTTCCCAATAGTCTCGACGAGCTGGACCGAAAATCATCCGCGTTCTGCCCGGACGATCGCGCGACGCTGATCAGGGCCGGAATTCTGAATGCGCGGGAAGGCGAGAAAGGCACCGACTGTAGCGCCATCTCGCAACGCGGACCCGCAGGCCTGCTGGTCGCGGCAGCCAGCGGCAAACCATGATGATGGCCGCGATAAGGTGGCACGCGTGAGCCCGGAAGTCCGCATCGCGATAAGCTTTCTGGTCGTGTTCGGCGGCGGATTGTTGCTGGTGTCGGCATGGATGCTCGCGCGTGCGGACGCGGATGCGCGCAATTACTTTCCGCTGCAATTCGCCGATGAGCTTTCGTCGCGATACTACATGATGTACGTGCTGTTCAATCGTTCGATCCCGCTGGAGATCCGGCAGCGGGTCGGGGTTTCCCAGGCGCTGGCGATGGTGGCTTTCGCGGGCTTCGCGGCGGTGGCCTGGCTCGCCGGCAATCCCGTCATCACCGTGCTGTTGCTGCTGATCTGCGGCTTCGGGGTCGCAAACACCGTTGTGCAGTGGCGCAGGGCGAGGCGGTAGCGGGGTTCGCTGAACCGGCGAAGCTGGATTGCTTCACGGAGCCTGTCATCGGGCGTGCATTCGCGCGACCCGTTGGCTCGCCATGACGACGCTCGATCGCGCCCGCCCTTGCCGCCACGCCTGAGCGCGTCGCCTGCGACAAATCAACCCGTCGGGCAAATCACTTCCGATTATCGGAAATCAAAGTCAAGCCGTTCAAATAAAAATATTCCGATTTACAGAAATATTAGGCCGGTCTATATCCCGCCCGTCTCACCCGATGAGAGGGGCGGATCGCGATCGTCACGAACGCGCGGTGGGATGCGGTGGACGCGGAAGTTGCGACTGACGAGCGCAATTCGAGCGGACGGTGAAGACGTGTGGTCCCGACACCCCAAGGGCAGGTGTCACGTTCGCGAGAAGCAAAACTTCTCGCGGGCAACGGCGGCAAAAGTGCAGGGCTCGCCGAGGAGAGCGCGGTATAATCCGTAAACCACTGCGCAGGGAAAGCCGGATGCCTCCGCTTCACCTGTATGCTCGTGTGCCGCCTACACTACACTATTTGCACACGAGACCGCGGGTGCAGCGCGCACCCGGCTTTCCCTGCGCCCTCCTTGTTTTCGAGGGCGTCGAATACGCAAAGCTCGGGCGCATCGCGCCGCGACAATGCGGGCGTGTGTCTGCTGTTTGAAATTTAATCGAGACGCTCGCACCCTCGTCGTCCCGGACAAGTGAGCGACAGCGAACGCCGATCCGGGACCCATACCGCGTTGTGCTCTCGTTCAAACGAGATGGATGACGCAGTCGTCGCCCGTCTCACGCCGGTGGCTATGGGTCCCTGCGTTCGCAGGGACGACGAGAGAGAGAGAATCCTACTTCAGCGTGATCGCGAGCCCGCTGAGATCGACATTCGCCATCAGCCCGGTCTGGCGGCCCGACAGTTCCAGCACCGCGCCCTTCTGGTTGGTCAGCACGATGGCGCGGGCGCCGCGGCCGACGGCAAGACCGGCGCCGGCGGCGCCATAGACGCCGGCGACGTCGGAGGGGCGGTTGATGTTGCTGACGCGGCCGCGCAGCACGGTCTTGGAGCCGCCGAACACCAGACCGTAGTCGAGGCCGCCGGCGGACAGCGCGTAGTTGCGGCCGCGAAAATTCAGCGTGCCGCCGCCGCCGGAACCGCCGATCACCCAGCCGGCCTTGTAGATCGTGAGTTGCACGCTGCCCTCGTCGGCGCGAGCGGAGGACAGCGCCGTGCCGGCGAAAGCCATCAGCGCGAGCAGCGCGACGCGAAGGCTGGATGAAATTTTCATGGATCGGGTTCCCTCCGGGATTCTGCAGGCAGGCGTGCGTGCAATCGAATCGTTGCCGCAATAGTAGCAAGCGCGGGGCGGATCGGCTAACGGCACTGCGTCGGCGGCGGGTTCCATGACCGCCGCCTTGAACCTGATGCGGGGCCGGAACACTCATTGGTATCCGGGGCGCGTGAGCCTCACGGCTCCCACCCAGCCGTCAAGGACGGCATGCTGCGCGAGGGCCGCTGTTCGCTGTAAGAAAAACCGTTCGATCGGCGGAGAAGATGGGCACGCGCGCGGACAAGCGCCGTGCCCATTGCCGTTCCTACACCCTGCGGAATCGTACTTCCGCAATCAGCGCCTCGCGCGCCGCCGACAGCGCCAAAAACGCCTGCGCGCTGCCGCCGGCATCGGGATGCGCCGATCTGGCGGCGCGCTTCCAGGCGCGGTGGATTTCCGGCGCGGACAGCCGGCGGTCGAGCGGCAGGCCCAGCAGCTGCCGATGCCGCGCTTCCGGCGCCAGCGCCTTCACCGGGATGTCGCGCCGGCCGAATTTTGGCGTGGTGAGCGTATGCAGGGCCTCGCGAATGACGCCGAGGCGGCGCCGCGCGGCGTCGGTGATGGCGGGGTCGGCGGTTGCCGCCGCGGCGTGACGCAGGATCGGCAGCGCCTGGGCGGCCGCCTGCCGCAGCAGCGCCTCGGCGCCGGTCCGCGCCATCACCTCGGTGAGTCGCGCGGCTTCGCGCCAGTCAGGCGCGGCCGCCTGCCAGATCCGCTCGAGTTCGAGCTGCCATTCGCCGAGTCTGCTATCCATGGTGCGACACCGGAGCGAATGGATACAATGCAGCGGTAAAGCTTTCCGTTTCCGCGGCCGTCAATTTGAATTAGTTTGTATTCATTCAGAAAACCAAAAACACCGAGGAAACCCCATGCCCCTTCTCGAAAACCACATCGCGGTCGTCACAGGCGCCGCCTCCGGAATCGGACGCGCGATCGCGGCAGGCTACGCCAGGGAGGGCGCGCGGGTGGTGCTGCTCGACATGAACGAAAAGGCCGCGGCCGAAGCCGCGCAGGAAATCCGCAGCGCGGGCGGCAAAGCCGAGAGCTTTGCGCTCGACGTCACCAAACGCGACGACTGCGTCGCGGTGGCGAAGAAGATCGCCGACACCGTCGGACAGGTCTCGATCCTGGTCAACAATGCCGGCATCGCGCGACGCAACGGCATGCTGGGCGCGCCCGAGGCCGTGATCAGCGACTGGGAAGACATCATCGCGATCAATCTCACCGGCGTCTTCAATGTGACCTATGCGTTCCTCAGCTCCTTGCGCGCCGCCCGGGGACGCATCGTCAACATCGGCTCGATCCAGTCCTTCGTGCATCTGCGCACGCCGAGTTCGCCGGCCTACACCGCCTCCAAGCACGGCGTGCTCGGCTTCACCAAGGCGCTCGCCGCCGAGCTCGGCAAGGACGGCGTGCGCGTCAACGCGATCGGCCCGGGCTTTATCGAAACCCCGCTGAACGAAAAGGTGCGCGCGACCAATCCGGATCTGGTCAGGGTTTTCATGGACCACACCCCGCTCGGCCGCCCCGGCAAGCCGGAGGACATCGTCGGCCCCGCGATCTTCCTCGCCTGCGACCTGTCGGCCTATGTCAGCGGCTCGATCGTGATGGTGGATGGCGGCTACCGGACGATTTGAGGGCAGGCCGCTTGCAACGACATCTCCTGTCATCGTCCGGCTTGACCGGACGACCCAGTATTCCAGAGACGGCGGAGATCTTGCCGAGAGGCCGCGGCGTACTGGGTGCGCTGCTGGAGCCTGTCATCGGGCTCGCCGAAGGCGAGACCCGGTGGCGGGGCATGACAACTGCGGGTGGCGCTTCTGTTGCCGCACCGCGTCTACCCGGCTCCCCCAGGCCGTTAGGATTTCGTTAACCAAATCACCGCACCTTGCGGTTGCTGGGGTCGTTCGTTCTCGATGTTTCCGCTCCGTGTCCCGGAGCGAGCGTTGATCGGGAGGTGTCAATGATCCGTGAGTCTGAAGTCCCGTTGCAAGTTTCGACTCAAGCCTCGACTCAAGTCCCCGCGCCGGTTCCGGCGCCTTCGCTGGCTCCCAATGAAATCGTGCCGTTGCTGATCGGCGCCACCGTCGGCGAGGTCGAGCGCGAACTGGTGTTGCAGACGCTGGGGCGCTGCGACGGCAATCGCACCCGCGCCGCGCGCGTGCTCGGGGTCTCGGTGCGCACCCTGCGCAACAAGATCCGGCAATATGCCGCCGACGGCATCGACGTCCCCGTGCATCACGAGTAGTGCCGAGAAACGGGTTTGACAGTCCGGCCCGGCTTGGCCACCTTGCGGGCCAGCCCCTCCCCGGACCCCCCGCGCCCATGTCCAACGCCCCGCATTTCCAGATCGACGTCGCCAGCTTCTGGGCCGACCCTTACCCGACGCTGGCGAAGATGCGGAAGGACGCGCCGATCGCGTTCGTGCCGCAGCTGGGCTCCACGGTGTTCACCCGGCGCGAC
>NZ_JAURXB010000067.1 GCF_030654605.1 Bradyrhizobium sp. | reverse complement strand
AGCCCAGCAAATGCAGCTGGATGCTTTGGCTACACCGGCCCCGGAGGTGCTTGTTATTCTGGTCCCGGCGGCGGTCTCTACTCTGGACCGGGCGGAGGGCTTTATTCCGGCCCCGGTGGCGGCCTTTATTCTGGTCCCGGTGGCGGCCTTTATTCTGGGCCGGGCGGCGGCATGTATTCCGGCCCCGGAGGGGGCTTGTACACAGGACCGGGGGGCGGCCTCTATACTGGCCCCGGCGGCGGCGTTTACACGGGACCGCCCTCAAAAGATTCCGACGCTTATCACGGTCCGTTCGGTCCCTGCATCACAGGTGCGGCGGACAATAGTTGGTTAGCTTCCAACTGTCCCAACCGCCGATAGTGACGGGCAAAACTCAACAACTCTGCGCTAATAATTCGATCCAACAATTCCATTGGCCCGTGCAAAAATCAGCTGCAAAACGCCGACCATGTCGCTTCATGGCACAAAGCGGACATGGATTAAATGCTCTGTGGTGTCGCTATCCGCGCAGGTCTGGCGGCCCAATTTCCGCCAGATCACCTTTCATCAAGAGCTAACCAAGCCGGTACAACGGCCGTGCCTTCGTCCCGACCGCCTCAAGCCTGCCAGCCTCAACGGCTGCCCGAATGTGGTCCTGCACGGTTGAGCGCCCCAAGGCTTTAAGACCATCCGTCCGGCGGCGCGCATGGACGGCTCGCTCGATTTCACCGGACTGCATTTCGAGACGCTTCCGAGCGGCGGGCAGACTTTCGTCATCAGCTTTCTGTCGTTCCGCCTCACGGTCGAAAACGTCAATGACCGCTTGAATGCGATCTTCGCGACGGTCAGACGGTGCGAGGGTCACTGCTTCGTCATCATCATCGTCCGTCACCGACAAGTCGGGAGCGGCCGGCTCAACAGCAAGCACGACTTCAATGTCGTCCCCATCATCATCCCGACCAATGACGAACGACTTCAACCGATAACCGAACTTGACCTTAGCCGGGTTGCCGATTCGAAATTTCGAACCGGCCGCGATGGTGCCCTTCCCGGCGCTGTCCCTCGAAACTACAATGATGGTGTCAACATTGCCCTGGAACGCGCCGTCGCCGCGAACGTCCTGGCCCGCCTTCGTGGGATGATGCAGAGCCGTAACGTTCGCCCCGGTCGCGTTTGCGATCCGATGCAACGCCGCAGTGAACTTCGCGCCGTCCCTGTGCTCGTCGCCCGGCGAAAGAGCTTGCGAGAGCGTATCAACAATGACCATTCCGACGGGCAAGCCGTAATGTTTTGAAGCACGCTTCGCGATCTCGATTAGCTCCTTTTCGTCGCGCGTAGCTTTCCCGCTCGGATCAAACAGCCGACACGGCCCCCGATGCACGACGAACGCACCGCCGTCGCTCAACTCGTTCCCCGCTTGCGTCATCGACTCACACCATGTCCGAACGCGCCGCTCAACGTCCTCTGCGTTCTCTAGCGCCACATAAACGCAAACCGACTTCTTTACCTTGCGACCACGATAGCTCAACCCGTGCGCAATATGCAGTCCGATGTCGACGAACACCGCCGTCTTACCCGCGCCCCATTGGCCCGAAACGATTGATGTTGTGCCGCGTGCAATGAAGTATTTGATGCACCAATCGAGCAAACGCAGAGTCGCGCCCCGAATGTCCTCAAGAAAGACGAAACGCGCGGGCTTACGGCTAGACTGAACGGCTTTCAGTTCGTTTTCCTCATCATCCTCTACAGCGCCGAATGCTGCGCCGTTACTAGGGATAGACATCGGCTTGCGCTTCGCCTTCGCGAACTCGCGCGCAATCTGTCGGTGGTCGTATTCCCCTGAACCATCCCAAGCCTCCAAGAAAGCTGCATATTCAGTCACGGTCATATCGGGGAACGCGGCGACAAGGTATCGACAAGCCATGAAGCGATTCTGTGAACGATCATCCGTGGGCCGGTCGTACAGGTCTCCAAACTCGGGCGCTCGCTCCCGAATGCATTCGAGGCAGAAGCGCCCCAAACTGCTATCGAACGTCAGTTCAAAGTCCGGCCAATTCTCTGCTCCTAACTGCACCATGAGGCTTCTGACGACGGGATCACTGTCGCCAAGAGAAGGCTCGCCTTCAGGCGTCGTTCCGATAAGCTCGCTGACGTAACCCGGAAGCATGGGGATCGTCTTGTTCGCGATGGCGCGACAGAACGCGGCAAGGTCTTTCTCGGTGCCGTATGTCTTGCCGTCCTCGCGGATCGAACCGGGCGCAACGAATTGCCCGCCCGTGCCACGAACGTCGGCGCCGTAGTTCTTTTTGAGCAGGCCCGCGCGGTTGGTGTAGGTGCCGTCAGGATCGGCGAACACGAAATGCTTGCCGCCCGACTTCGTCGGCAGCACGGGAGCACCAGCGGGGACGCCGCCGTTCTGTTCGAACAGCGCATCCATGAGTTCGGGGCCATTGTCTTTTTGGTCGGCGTCGAGCACGACGAGACCGGACGGGCCGCAGGCAATCGAAGGCACAGCGTCGCGGTGAGCGCGCCACATGCGTTTGACTGTCTCGGGGTCCTTGGTCGCGCCGACGTGAATCGGGTCCTTGCCGTCGTTCTTCTCGCGGAACTTGGCGGCGGCGGCTTCGCGATCTTCGGAGCTGATGGTGGTGTCGAGTTGGTTGAACCTGGGGATCAGCGGAACCTTGCCGCTGCTCGGGAACACAGCGACGCCGATCTTGGCGAGCGCTATTGCGTGTACCTTGTTCGCGTTGCGGCGCAAACCGGTCGTGTCGATCATGCGGCGCTCCTGTCACGGACAGCCGCGCTTAAGCGGCTTACCCTAGCGGCGGTCTTTCGACCGCGCTGGTCGCTAAGGTCTAGCCGCGCGTTGTATTCGTCTAACCGCTTCGCTAACCACGACGTTGCCGCCTTCACCGACATGTCCGCCAGCTCTTCCCGGATTGCGTCTATGTTGCGATTGATATCGTCTAGAATCCTTAGCTCAGCCAACGAAATCTTGCGCCGTCTGCTTTCCCGCTCGATTGCATGTCCAATGCGGCGTTCGGTCAGACACTCGCTTAACGCTTTAAGCGCGTCACGGCGGTACGACGGAGTTTCGGCCATCAAGGCTTGCAGTTCCATTCGTCCGCCGTATTCGGTTTCGATCAGCAATGCAGCCACGCCCGACTCGATCTGGCGAGCGTCTTTGACGAGGCGCTGAGCGGCACGATCCGGCAAGCCGGTGCGCGCCGCGAGCCATGTGGCACCGAACAGATGGCAGGGACTGATGTCATTCGGAATCAGCGCCTGCAACTCTACGAGAGCACGAACGCAAGCAAGTTTCATCGCGTAGTCCGTGTCCGAAGTAATCGCCTCGACTAACAGCCGCTCAGCGGCTTGTACATCTCCTGCCCCCATCACGCCCGCGAGACGGTCACCGAACAAGCGGATGTTGCGGTTGACATGACGGCGTGTACTGCGGGCGAGCGCTTGCAGTTCGCTAGCCTGGGCAAATGCAATTTCTGCCCCCGCGTAGTCTCCGTTCTCGAAAAACTGGCGCGCTGCCTTGCGCCTGCTAGTCGCTTCAAGCTCAATCGCAGAGATTGCAAGCGCGTTGCGCCGGAACGTTTCGTCAAGGACGTCGTGAGCAGGATCGTCGAAGGAAACCATACCGGGGTGTGTAGTCGTCTCTCCGGTCAGCGGCCCGTCGAGCAACACGCCGGATTCCTTGGCGACGCGGAGCGGGACTTTAACGTGAACGTTATCAACGCGCATTACGTCTTCGAGAGAGAAAGCAGGATCGTCGGCGAGCAGGATACGATCCGCTTCGCGGGTCAGTTCCACCCGCGAGCGCTTATGTGAATTGGTCATGGGTCGTGTCCGGTATAAGATCGTCGCGCGTCTCTTCACCCGCGCGCGAGAACGGCGCGACAGAGAAGCGGATCAGTGGGTGTGTTGCTGAGCGCGGCGGTCAGGCGGTGAGCCTGGGTGACCGCACGTGCCTCAAGCATGCGTTAGGTTGAGAGGACAGCGGCGATGACGCTAGAACGATAGCGGCGCGATCCACCCAACTTGAAGCCGTCCCCTACCACGGCGCGCCCCGCAGGGCTGTATAGCCAAGCGCGACTAACGCGAAGGGCTGTGCAGACCTCTTCGACAGTAAGGGCAGTTTCTCCGGCTAATGCTGCCGGGCTACGTTTGTCAACGTGACGTTCTGAGAATGAAGGACGGTGTTCCGTCGTTTCGGCGATAGGCATGGCATGAGTCTCCGCTGCCCGCAGCGCAAATGCTTTGCAGGTTTGTTAGGTCGATCCGGCGTGCCGGGCTATTTGTTGATGGCTATAGAAGCGCTGCGCGTTTGACCGCGAGGCGAACACTTCTTTCCAACTACTTCACTATATGGGAGGTCGTTTTCGACTGTCTATTTAATGGACACACAGGTTAGGGAATTAAAGGACAGATCACGCTGCTTGAAGATCGATTAAGCCAACCTCATCCAAATGAGTGACGCGGGCGACGTAACGCGCAATGGCGTCTACCGCTTCCCGCTTTTCGGCCTGCATGTCGTATCGGTCGTATGCCTTGCCGCTCCCGACTATGGCATGATGGGTGAGAGCTTCCGTGACATCCCTGCCTATCCCCGACGCTCGTGCCCAAGTCGTGGCAGACCTTCGCGCGTCATGCGGAGACCATTCGGCCATTCCCAGCTTTCGGCGCAATCGACGCACAGCTTGCGAAAGGGCATGTCGATCAATTGACTTGTTACCCCCTCCCCGGGTTGACGGAAAAACGAATGGGCTGTCGTCGTAGAACCGAAGCGCCAGAGCAGCCTTGATAATACCCACGGCGTCAGCGCTCAGTGGGACAGAGTGAGGTTTCGGCCGCTTCATTCGGGAGGCGGGCAATTCCCAGCGCGGCGCATCCCCGTCAAGATCGACGAGTTCGTCAACGCGCATACCCGCGACCTGAATGGGCCGCTGAGCGGTCAGGAAAATCAATCTGAGCGCCATTCCAACCGCGACGGACATTGAGTCTTCCGGCGGCGCACTCAGCGCGGGCCATACGATCTTCAGTTCTGCGTCGCTGACAACGCGGTCCTCTTCCCGTTCCCTACCACCGATCTTAGGTATACGCGCGAGCGGATTGATGATTGTCTCGTCTTCGAGATTGGCCCAATTGTACATAGTGCAGAGCGAGGCCTGCGTTTTGTTGCAGTTCCGGACAGACGTTGCCGCAAGCCCCCGGAGGAAGATTACCAATTCCTTTCGCGTGATCGTCGACACTACCCGAGGGCCGAATTCCGCCCGGGCGCGCTTCAAAACCCATTCGTCGTCCTTCCAGGACTTCTTCCGGGGCTTGGCATATTCGTTCAGGTAGCGGTCCGCGAGCCGGTTGAAAGTCAGTTCGTCCGCGCCTGCCCTAGCGGCTTGCTCTTCCCGCTGGGCCTCAGCGATGGGGTTGCGGCCGTCGTGCAGATCGGCGGCCCGCCGGTTTGCGGCGACCACGGCCTGCCCGAGCGTCATTATGGGGTATTCTCCCAGCGTTATGCGATACATCCGCCCGTTACGCTTAAACCGAAAGCAAAACGTCTTACGAGAGGCGGTGACCCTCACTGCCAGCCCCTTACAGCCGTCGTCCTTTATCTCAAGGCGTTGAGCCCCATCGGGCTTCAGATTCGCAATGAAGCGGTCGGTAAAGCGGGGCATTGGATTCCGGCTCCAAGGTTCGGGAAGCGGTCTCCCCGGGAAACTTTTGCGCCAAGATTGGCTTGGACGTTCCCTTTCTGTTTAAGACAGGACCTTTACCGGCGTCAATTTTATGGACACGGAATCAATGGGTTAGGTAGGCAATCTTGGATAGTGTTAGACAGCACTGGAAAGCGCAAAGCGGGATTTCGATTCCGAGGGTCGGGAGTTCGAATCTCTCCGAGTGCGCCAATCGCCACCGTTTTCATCGGTTTTCTACTGTCCGCCGATCGCGACAAAGCCGGAGGCGTACCTGCCCTTCCGTCACGGCAGCCGGTCAGAAGTGTTGCGACAGCCGTCGTGTCGGCCGGGCGTCGGGCCGCGGCTCGATATCCACCGACCACAGGTCGCGATTGTCGACATCCTTCAGGGTCACCGTCATGATCTCCGATTGGCCGTCGATATCGACGCGGCCGAAGAACTGCAGTCCGAAACATGGCGCGAGGTTTTCGCCTTGCTCCGCGCTGCAGCCCTTTTGGAACATCACCGCCGGACCGAAGGTATTGTCCAGCGGGGCGGGAGCCCACGTCCCCGCATGCAGCGGGCCGGAGACGAATTCCCAGAACGGCTCGAAATCCTGATACACCGCGCGGTTCGGGTCATAACGGTGCGCGGCCGTGTAGTGCATGTCGGCCGTCAACCACACCGCATTCCGGATACCGACGCGTTTCATGTGGGATAGCAGATCGGCGATCTCGCATTCGCGCCGCTCCGGCGGACCGTCGCCGAGCGCGATGCCGTCTTCGCTGAACAGGCCGATCGGCATATCCGCCGCAATGACCTTCCAGGTCGCATCGGACGCCGCGAGCTCGCGCTTCAGCCAGGCCAGCTGGACCGCTCCGAGGATGCAGCTATCGTTGCGGTCATCGCCCTTGTTCCAGGTCGAATCGCGGTAGCTGCGCATGTCGAGCAGAAAGACATCGAGCAGTGGTCCGTAGCTGACCTTGCGATAGATCCGGGCGGCCTGCGTGGGCAGCTCACGTATCGGCATGAATTCATGAAACGCACGGGTCGCCCGAGCCACCAGCCGGGAGCTGCCGTCCTCGGCGTAACCGGTCTCGTCGGCGGTACCGGCCGGCGACCAGTCATTGGTGACTTCATGATCGTCCCATTGCGCGAGCATAGGCACCTGCGCATTGAAGGCGCGCAAATTCGCGTCGAGCAGGTTGTATTTGTAGTTGCCACGAAATTGCGCGAGCGTTTGAGCAACCACGGATTTTTCCTCCGTGATGATATTTCGCCAGACACCGCCATCGGGCAATTTCAGCTCCGCCTCGATCGGACAGTCGGCATAAATGTGGTCGCCGCAATGAATGAAGAAGTCCGGGCGATTTTCGAGCATGGTGGCGTAGGTGCGCATGCCGCCGCGACCGGGATCGATGCCCCAGCCCTGCCCGGCCGTATCGCCCGACCAGACAAACGATACCGACTGCCGCTCGACGGGCGCGGTACGGAAATGACCGACCTGCGCTTCACCCAAAATCCCGGCATCGGCGATATCCTCAAACCGCACCCGGTAGAAAACGTCCTGCCCGGGGGGCAGGCCGTCCAGCAGGAGTTTCGACGTGAAGTCGCGGTCCGGCAGCGCCTGCGACGACGCGGCCCGGATGATCGTCTTGAAGCTTTCGACGATCGAGCATTCCACCTGCATCCGCGCCGGTCGGTCGGCTCGCGCCCATATCACCGCGGAATCGGCGGAGACATCACCTGAGGCAATTCCGCTGGTGATCTGTGGGCGGTCCGCGGCGCGGCTTAGATAAGGCCTCGCAAGACCTCCCATTCCCGCGAGCGCAACTGTGGCTGCGGAGCGGACCAGCAACTGGCGTCGGGTCAGACCCTGCTTCGCGTGGATCGCTATCGGCATTTTCGGCACCCTCGTCGAATCGTGACGAAGGTTGCCCGTGCAACTTGACCCTGAGCCGAAGGTTTTGCGACAGGCGGATGACTCGCGCAGAAGCACTCCGGAACCGGTGCGCTCACAATGAGAATGGCGAAGCGATGCTATCGCAGCCTTTTCGATCAAGCGCCACGGCAACAACGTCGGGCATCTCGACTTGAAAGCTGGCCGGGACCAGCTATCAATCAAACATCGTCAAAGGTGAGCCATGTCCGACCCTCGCGACTTTCACGCTCCGCAATCGTCCTACACCAGGGAAGATCTCCTCAAATCGAGCGAGGGCGGTTATTTCGGCCCGGGCAATGCCCAGCTGCCGGCACCACCGATGCTGATGATGGACCGTATCATCGAGATCAGCGTGGACGGTGGCGAATTCGGCAAGGGTCATGTCATCGGTGAGCTGGATATCACGCCGGACCTCTGGTTTTTTGACTGCCACTTTGCCGGCGACCCGGTGATGCCGGGATGTCTGGGTCTGGACGCGATGTGGCAGATCATCGGCTATTGGCTTGGCTGGTCGGGCTCCCCGGGCAAAGGCCGCGCCGTCGGCGTCGGCGAGGTCAAGTTCCAGGGAGACATCAAGCCAGACGTCAAGCGCGTGCGATACGAGGTCAGCATGCGCCAGGTAAGGCGCGGAAAACTGGCTGTTGGAATTGCGAACGGCCGTGTATTTGCCGATGACACATGCGTGTATGTCGCCAAGGATATGAGAGTCGGACTGATAGTGTCCGCGACCTGACCCCGGCCGCCGCCCTAGCCCGCCAGCGTTCGCCGCAGCCGCGCGATCGCGGCCGGCAGGCCGCGGACCTTCATGACCCGGCCGGTGGCGTCGTAGTCTTCGGAAAGCACGCGGGCGTTCTCGTAGACATCGCTGAGCAGTCCCTGCTTCGCATAGGGCAGCATCAACTCGTCCTCCACCATCGACGCCTCGAAGAACGCGATGATGGTCTCGCGCAGCGCGGCCACGTCTGCCGCCGAACTCGCCGAGAGCAGGATCGCGTCGGGATGCTTTTCGCGCAACGCGGCCCGATCCTCCTCGTTGACGCGATCGATCTTGTTCAGCAGCAGGCGCGACGGAACGGTGTCCGCGCCGATCTCCTTGAGCACGTTGCGGCTCACCTCGAGCTGTGATTCCCAGGTCGGATCGGAGGCATCGACGACGAACAGCAGCAGCGAGGCTTCCAATGCTTCGGCGAGCGTGGAGCGGAACGATGCGACCAGATCATGCGGCAGCTTCTTGATGAAGCCGACCGTGTCCGAGATCAGCACGCGCGGCCGGTTCTCCGGCTGCAGCGCGCGCACCGTGGTGTCCAGCGTCGCGAACAGCTTGTCCTCGACCAGCACTTCGCTGCCCGTCAGCGTGCGCATCAGCGACGACTTGCCTGCGTTGGTGTAGCCGACCAAGGCGACGCGGAGCTGGTCGCGGCGTGCGGACCGGCGTTCGTCGCTGTCGCGCTGGATGCTCTCCAGTTGTTCTTTCAGCTCGGCGAGGCGATCGCGGACCTTGCGGCGGTCGACTTCGAGGTCGGATTCGCCGGCACCAGGCCCCTGCTGCCTCCCGCCGCCGCCCGAGGATTCCCTTAAGCGAGGCGAGACGTATTTCAGCCGTGCGATCTCGACCTGCAGCTTGGCCTCGCGGCTATGCGCATGGCGATGGAAGATCTCGACGATCACGCCGGTGCGGTCGAGCACCTGCGCGCCGGTGGCCCGTTCGAGGTTGCGGGCCTGGCTTGGCGAGATCTCGTGGTCGACGATCACGAATTCCGGCTTTCGCTGCGGATCGGGTTCGTCGGGCGTTATCGCGGGTTTCCTGCCGCCGGTATCGTCAAAGCGCTCGCGGGCCTTCGACTTGCGGGCCGGCGCCATCGATTCGACGACGCCGGTTCCGCCCGTCATCGCCGCCAGCTCCTCGAGCCGTCCCTTGCCGAGCACTGTGCCGCCGCCGATGTCGTCGCGCTTCTGCGACACCGTGCCGACCACCTCATACCCGAGCGTCTTCACCAGCCGGCCGAGCTCCCCGAGGCTCGCGGCATGCATCACGTCGTCGACGCCGGGGAGTTGGACGCCGACCAGGATCGCGCGCGGAACAGGCGGTTTGGTTTCCATGATGCGGCGCGCCGGCTCCGGCGCACTCCTCGTTCTTGCCACTTGGCCATTGCCTGCGGTGACGGCAACTGGGCGCCATACGCGAATCCCGGAGCGACCACCGCCCCTCATGTCTTGCCCATGTCTGACATTGATCCGCAATAGCCGACGCGGCCAGGCCGTCCGTGGAGCCGCGTCAGGCGGCTATCCGAGCGCGCCGAGCGATCCCGAGCCCGTCATGGAGCTCGAGGCTCACCAGATATTGCTGGCGAAAAAGCCGAAATGCGGTTGCTGCGCGACGCGCATCATCGGCTGGGTCGGCGGGGCCGCCCGGACCTTGGCAACCTTGCGCTTCGGAACCGGCTTGGCCTCAGGCTTCGGGTCGTCGGCCGGCCTGAATTGCGCAAATGACTCGCGCACCCGCGCCTTCGGTGGCATTTCCGCAACCGGTGCGGGGACGACGGCAGCCGCAGTCATCTCGACCTTCGGGGGACCGATGGTGGGCAGGCTGGTATCGTAGACGACGCGCTCCGGCCATTTCCGGTCGGAGCGTATCCGCAGGGTCGGATTCGCCTCAGGCGCGGCGACCGCGGCGACGGAACTCATCACCGGCTCCTTCGGCACGAAGGCATCGACCCCGAACAGCAGCGCGAGCAGCACTCCGCCGACAAAGAGAAAATATCGCGCTATCGGCATTTCCGCACCGCTCCATCCATGCAGGCCGCACAGATCATTCGCTCAACGGGTCATCACGTAATTTGTTCCTGCTGATTAGTTCTCGGCCCGTCCGCACGGTTCAACCGCGGGCCTCAATTTCCGTTAGCGGTTAACTAATCGTGAACTCGAGCCCGTCGACGGGCGCCGCTTCAGGGGGAGCCGCCTGGGCAGGGGGCTGCTGCCGGATTGGGCAGGGTCCCCTCTCCGGCATTTTCCGGGATGGGCGACGGCACCGGTTCGGCGAAGGCCGCAGCGCGAGGGGATGGCGTTGCCGGCATGCGGCCGCTAAAATTGCTGGCGCCGCCTCATGCCGCGGCCGACGTACCGCGCCGGCCGGCCGGTGCCTAAAAAACACGGGGGAGCAACGATGCCGATCGTCACCTGGGATCATGTCCATTTGCGCAGTCCGGATCCCGAGGCCACCGCGGCCTGGTTCGAGGATATTCTCGGCGGCGTCATCGTCCGCGCCCCCGGCCGGATCGACGTCAAGCTCGGCGGCACCAACATATTCATCGCACCGGTGACGGCGGGCGACGGCGTCCACACCCCGCCGGTGACGCCCTATCAGGGGCTCGACCATTTCGGGCTGGCGGTGAAGGACATCGATGCGGTGGCCGCCGAGATCAAGGCCAAGGGTGTCGAATTCACCAAGGAGCCGACGACGCTGCGGCCGGGCGTCCGCATCTGCTTCATCCGCGGGCCGCAGGGCATCTCGGTCGAGCTGCTGGAGCGCGACCCGAAATACACCTGAGCGGCGCGCGGCACGAAAGCGGTCCCTCGTTCGTCCTGCGTCCCTGATTTGGCAGAAAGCGAGGGATCGCCCGGAGCGATCTCAGGCCATGGTCAAGCTCTGCCGCGTTGACGCTGCGTGCCTTGCTTTGGCATAACGAACCGTCGGCTTCCGGAGGCAACAGACGCCGGCATCGGGGCATCATGAAGAACGGTCTGTATTCGATCCACGTCAGCCTGCAGGATGGCCGTTCGGGCAAGGGCAGCGGCGTGATCATGTTCCGGGATGGCCAGATCCACGGCGGCGACGCTTATCTATTTTACACCGGCAGCTACACGGTGAAGGACGATACCTTCAAGGGCGAAGTCCTGGTCCAGCGCCACACCTCCAGCCCCGATGCCAATCCGCTGTTCGGCGGTCCCAATCCGGTCGGTATCGGCGTCTCCGGCACCTTCACCGACACCCGCGGCACCATGAACGGCACGGCGCTGGTCGGAAAGGCCAGCCAGATTTTCGGCGCCACGCTGCACAAACTCGCCGACATCGATTAGCGCGAGCCCGACATTTCCGCTTTTCGGCGGCCATCCTCCGGCCGTGATAAACATCACATACGCCGGGACTACCGCTCCCTAGTCTTCCCGCAGTCGATCTCACGTCGAGATTTCCTGTGGGAGAATGCCATGTCGCTTTTCAAAGGTACTCTGCTCGGAGCCGCCCTCCTGGCCGGTCTGTTGGCCGCCGGATGGTTGCGATCCGCACAAGCTCAGACGGCATCGGCCACAGAGAAACCGGCCGCCGCCGGTACCTCCCTCGCGCTCAGCGGCCCGGAGCAGCGTATCGCGCTGGTGATCGGCAATTCGAAATATCAAAACACGGTTCAGCTCGCCAATCCCGGCAACGATACCAGGGCGGTCGCGCAACTTCTCAACTCCGCCGGCTTCGAAGTGATTTCCGCCACGGACCTCAGCCACAACCAGATGATCCAGGCCGTGCAGGCGTTTTCCGGCAAGATTGCCGGCCGCGGCCCGAATACGGTGGCGATGGTGTATTACGCCGGCCACGGCGTGCAGCTGGCGGGCGAAAACTACCTCGTGCCGGTCGATGCAAAAGTTTCCTCCGAGCCCGACCTGGTCAACGGTTCGCTCCGGCTGGTCGACGTGATGGCGACGCTGGAGGCGATTCCGAGCCGGGTGCGCATCGTCATCCTCGATGCCTGCCGCAACAATCCGTTCCCCTCGCTCAACGACGCCGGACGCGGCCTCGCCATCGTCGACGCGCCGAAGGGCTCGATCGTCGCCTATTCGACCGCACCGGGCACCGAAGCGCTGGACGGCACCGGCGACCATAGTCCGTTCACCGCGGCGTTCCTGCGGCTGGCGAATGAAAAAAATCTTCCCATAGAACAGCTGTTCAAGCGCATTCGTCTCGACGTCGGCAGTTCGACCGACGGGCAACAGACCCCGTGGGAAAGCTCGTCGCTGACCAGCGACTTCTATTTCTTCGGCGACACCGCCGTCGCCGCCACCAGAACCCCGGCGCAGATGAAAATGGCGTATGCGGCAAGCGACCTTCCGTCGCGCTCCTCGCGCCAGGCCTATGAATACGTGCTGGCGGAAAATTCCGTCGAGACCTATCAGGAGTTCATCCGGATCTACCCGCACGATCCGATGAGCGACCGCATCCGGATCCTGCTCGGAAACCTCATGCAGGCGAAAGCCTGGCATCATGCCGTGCAGACCAATTCCGCCGTCGCGTACAAATCGTTCTATGAGAAATTCTCCAGCGGCCCCTATGCGCAAAGCGCCCTGAAGATGGCGGCGCAGCCCAAACTCATTCCGCTGTCGCAGCCGACGCGGATTCTCGCGCCGGCGTCGATCAAGCTCGGCGGCTTCGGTTCTCCGAAGGACCATTTCGGACGCACTCCCGGCGCGCCGGGCCTGCCGCAAGGCGGCGGCCAGATCGTTACCTTGCCGTCGCCCGGCGCCAAGACCACTCTCGGCAAGAATACTCTCGGGAAGACTGGCGCCGACACCGGCAGGATCGCCAACATGCCCGGCAGCGGCGTTGGCAAAATTGGCGAGCGGCCGACGACGAAGCTCGATGGCAAGCTGACCCGGATAGAGAAACCGACTCCGAAATCCGTTCCGCTGGCCGGCGTCCATCGCGGGCCGGCAGGCATCGCGAGTGACGGCAACAAACAGCGGTTTGCGACGTCGTCCCAATTCCGCCCATCGCCCGGTCAGGTGCGGGCGGGTGGTTTCAAAATGATGCGGTAAGGCCAAGGTCACGAACGCGGCTACTCCGCGGCCTGCTCCAGCGGGGCGACGCGGGGCAGGATGATCTGGATCCGGGTGCCGCCGCCGGGCTCCGAATCGAGGTCGAGCCGGCCGCCCAGCCGGTTGGTGACGATGCTGTAGACGATATGCAGGCCGAGCCCGGTACCGCCCTGGTCGCGGCGGGTGGTGAAGAACGGATCGAACGCCCGCCGCCGGACGTCGAGGCTCATGCCGCAGCCATTGTCGGAAAACAGGATCTCGACATTGTCCTTGCCGGACTCGCGCACCTGGATATCGACCGAGCCGGTCTTGCCGTCCGGAAAGGCGTGCGCCACCGAATTGAGAAACAGGTTGGTGAGCACCTGGCCATACGGCCCCGGATAGGAGTTCATGATGAGATTGGGCTGGCAGTCGACATTCAGCGTCAGATTGTGCTTTCGCAGGCCCGGCCGCAGGCTCATCACCACCTGTTCGGTGAGGTCGCCGAGGTCGAAGGTGCGCTGGTCCGAGTAATTGCGGTCGGCCGCGACCTGCTTGAACGAGGTGATCAGTTCGGCGGCGCGGTTGAGATTGGCCACCAGCTGCGAGGACGCATCGCGGCTGGTCTCGAGGAAATCGGTCAGGCTCGATCGCCTGAGATCGCCGCGCGCGACTTCGGCGGAGAACAACGCGGTCTTGCGCTCCAGCGACGAGGCCACCGTCAGGCTGATGCCGACGGGGTTGTTCACCTCGTGGGCGACGCCCGCCACCAGCCTTCCCAGGGCTGCGAGCTTTTCCGCCTCGATCAGCGAATTCTGGGTCTCGCGCAGATTGCGCAACGCCGCTTCCGCGGCGTCCTTGGCCTTGCGCATCTCCAGTTCGCCGCGCTTGCGCTCGCCGATGTCGAGCGCGACGGTGACGATGTTCTCGATGTCGCCGTCGGCGTTCAGCAGCGGCAGCTTGTTCACCAGCCATTGCCGCATGTTGCCGGAGGAATCCTTGTATTCCTCCTCGTAGAAGCCGAGCTCCCTGCCCGCCTCCAGCACCCGCTTGTCGTTCTCGTCGGTCTTTTCCGCGCCGTAGCGCGACATCAGGTCGGTGGTGGTGCGACCGATCGCATCCGCGGGCTCGACGCCGAAAATGCCGGCCATGTAGCGGTTCATCAGCACATAGCGCAGCTGCTTGTCCTTGACGTTGATGACGGCGGGCACGGTGTCGATGACCTGCTGCAGCAGCCGCCGGCCCTCGGCGATCGCGTCCTCGGCGCGCTTCTGATCGGTGATGTCGCGCACCGTTCCCTCATAGCGCACGATCTCGCCGGTCTCGTCGCGTGCGACGGTGGCGCTGTCGGAGAGCCAGAGCACCCTGCCGTCGCGGGCGCGGACCTGATACTCGAATTCGCGAACCATGCCGTCGCGCTGCATCAGCCTCTGATATTCGACGCGCGCCTGCGGATGAACATAGATCTGATCCGCGATGTCGCCGATGCCTTCGATCAGCTCCTGCGGCGTGTCGTATCCCATCATCCGCGCCAGCGCCGGGTTGGCGTTGAGCAGCGCACCGCCCGGCGTCGTCACGTAGATGCCGTCGACCGAACCCTCGAACAGCTTGCGGTAGCTTTCCTCGGCCAGGCGCTGCTCGGCCAAGGCGCGCACCGCCGCCTCGCGCGCCGCGTCGGCCTCGACCAGGGTGCGCCGGAACACCTCGGCGGCGCGCGCGATGTCGCCGATTTCATTGCTGACATCGGTGGCGGGAATCGAGGTGTCTTTCTTGCCTCCGGCCAGCGCGCGGATCGAGGTTCCGATCGCGGCCAGTGGACGGACCGTCCGCCGCACCACGAACCATGCCGCCCAAAGGCCGATCAGGACCCCGCCGGTGCCAATCACGATGCTCTGCCATTTGTCCCTGGCCAGCGTTTTCGCTAGATCGCGGGACAGCACATGGCTGCGGCGTGCGCTGACCTCGCGCAACAGCTCTGTGACGCGCCCGATCAGGCGGCCCTCCGAACCGAGCACCTCCTTGTCGATATCCGCGATCTGGCGTTCGCGGATCGACAGCGCGATGATCGCGTCGGCGTAATTGCCGACGGCGGCGCGAAGCTTCGGATCGGGAATCGTCAGCGCCCGCATGCCCTGCGCGGCCTGTTCGGCGTCGAACGGATTGCGCGCCAGCAAGGCAGAGGCGATGCGGCTCTGCGCCTGGAACAACGTCGAGGAGATCACCGGATCGGGCGATTCCGCGATCGCCGCGTCGAACCGTTCACGCAGCGGCGGCAAGCCGATGATCAGTTCGGCGCGGCGGTTGATCAGCGACGAAATCCGTTCGATGCCGTTTCGATAGGTCGACAACCGCACGGTGACGCCGTCGATCATGTCCTGCTGCTCGGGCGCGAGCTCCAGCCGGGTCTTCTTCAGCAGTTCGCCCATCGCGGCTGCGGCGTCCCCGACCTGGGTCGACTGGTTGCCCGGATCGGTCACGAAGTCGCGGGCAGCCAGCCGCAACTCGTTCATTCGCCGGTCGATGTCCTCGGCGAGGTCGCCGACGCTGCGCAGCCGCTGCAATTCGGCAAACGTCACATCGATCTGCCGGATGGAGACGACGCTGGCGATGCTGGTGGTCGCGATAGCCGCCAGCACCAGCAGAAAACTGCCGAATGTCAGCTGACCGATCGAGAGCGAAAACGACCTTGTCTTTTGCGGCGCTTCAGAAGGCATTTTTATCCGGACCGGCTCCAATCGGCGGCAATATACGACGTATTCGGTGCCGAGGGGAACACGCCCGAAGCAGTGGGAGCCCCGCGCCTCCCGAAAAAGCGTCGCGGATGTGTCGGCTGGATGACGGTTATGATCGGTCCTGCAGGGCGCTTTCTTACCCTCCCTTGGGAACTCTACGAAGAAACTACAACAAAGGTCGTCATCCCCCGCGAAGGCGGGGGATCCAGTACGCCCCGGCTTCTCGGCTTGAGCATCAGCGTCTCTGGAATACTGGATCACCCGCCTTCGCGGGTGATGACGGTTATAGATGTGCGCAAACATGACTTCGCAATCTCGCGGCGCGTTTCGCCCGAGGTTTGCCATCAACTTCTCGCCCTCTCCAATCGGAGGGCGCGGGGAGGCCGGGCGCCCGATGCGCCCGATAGCCGCGTGTGCAACGGTAGTAGGTAGCAAGCACACGCGTTAGTCAGGTCACACCGGAATCACCCGGCACTCCCCGCGCAATGGTTTACGGCTTATACGTGATCTCCCCGGCGAGCCCTGCACTCTTGCCACCGTCGCCCGCGCCTGAGCGCGAACTTGAACACCAGCCTTTGGGGTGTCGGAACCACACGATTTCGCCATCCGCTTCAGCCGCCCTGGTCGGGAGCGCCATCCACGTCCATCGCCTCCCCGTCCCGCGCTGGTGACCGTTGCGCAACGCCCCTCGGAGTGGGACGGGATGGCGATGGATATAGTCCGATTTTCATTTCCGGAAAACAGAATTATTTTTGCAAGAGGTGGTTGACACGCTTTCCGATAAACCGAAGTGATTTGCCCGTCGGGTAGTCGCAGGGCAAATCGGCAGGGCTTGTGCGTTAAAAGCCTGCACGCAAGAGCCATCATGCTAAGTTGGTCGCGCTTCCATCACCGTCGGAGCCTTCCGCGCCGGGATCGTCATGGCGGCAACGCCGAGCACGACGCAGCCAAGCCCGATCCACGCCGTTGCCGTCAGGCTCTCCCCGAGAAACACCACGCCGACCGCGACACCGATCGGCACCCGCAGATAGGCCTGCGCGGTGGTGCCGACCGAGCCCAGCGTCTGCACCAGCCGGAAGTAGATTACGAAGGCGAGCGCGGTGGAGAACACCGCCAGCACCAGCAACGCCAGCATCGAAGCCGCCGACGGCGCCAGCGTCCAGGGACGATCGACCGCCAGGCTGACCGGAATCAGGATCGCCGCGCCACACAATAGCGAACCGGCGGCCGGCGCCATCGGGTCGAGGCCCTTGAAGCCGCGGCCGAAGATCGCGGCGCCCGCGTAGCAGATGGCGGCCAGCACGGCCACGATCTGCGCCACCAGTTGCGCGCCCAGCCCCTGCAGCGCCTCCACCCCGACGATCAGGCAGATGCCGGCCATCCCGGCGCAAACGCCGAACAATTTGCGCGGCGCCAGCGCCTCATGGCGGGTGATGGCCAGCGTCAGAAAGAATGCGAAGATCGGCGACGTCGAGTTGAGAATGGTGGCGAGCCCGGCGTCGAGGAAACGCACGCTCCAGGCCAGCATGGTCCAGGGGATCACGCTGTTGAGGCAGGCCTGCCACAGGAAGCGCCGCCAGGTCGCGCCGTCCATCGGCAGCGTCATGCCGCGCCAGCGCATGATGACGAGGAGCAGCAGGCCTGCGATAAGGGTGCGTGCGGCGATCAGGGTGACCGGCGGAATGGTCGCGACGCCGATCTTGATGAAACTGTAGGACGCGCCCCACAGCGTCGCGAGCGTCAGCAGCAGCGCGAGTTCGCCGGCGATGTTGGGTGGGCGCGGATGGGGGGAGTGCATGAGTTTGGGTCCGTGCTCGGTGCTGTTGAGATCGGACACTACAGGGTTCGACGGCTGGAATACTTCGTTGTGTGCCGAAGTGTCCGTGTCCCGGACGCGGTGCAGCGTTCTTCACGATGCACCGCAGAGCCGGGACCCATGTTCGCAATAGGCGAAGAAAGAAAGTGTGGACCCCGGCTCAGCAGCGCATCACTTCGTGCTGCGCCGCGTCCGGGGAACGTACCCGCGCGGCATCGCGTCCGGGGAGCGCGATCAGCCCACCGACGCGACCTCGAACACTTCGCCGTCATAGCCCGCTTCCAGCGGAATCCGCAGCTGGCGGACGCCGTTCAGCATGGTCATCACGGGCATCACGGTCACCACCGTCTTGCCTTTGCAGTCGTCGAGCGCGGCCTGCACGCTGGGCTGCTTGCCGAGCCGGATCAGGTTGCGGGTGGTCGGGAATGGCAGCTTGAAGCGGCCGCTGTCGCCGCCTTCCAGCGCCTCGCGCGGCGATACCCAGATCGAATCGGTGGATTCCTTGCCGTCGTGCGCGCCGGCCTGCTCCGGCGGCGCCGCAGCCAGGAAGAACCAGGTGTCAAAACGCTTCGGCATGCCTTCCGGCGTGATCCAGTGCGCATAGGGCGCGAGTTCATCGAGCGCCAGCACCATGCCGTTGTCGGTCAGCACCTTCAGGAAGCTGATCTTGCTGTCGCAGAGGTCGGCGCGATGCGCGGCTTCGATCTCGCCAGCCCTGATGGCATCGACCAGCGCCTGCGATCCCCTGGGGCGCGCCAGCAAGATGCCGCTTTCCTCGAAGGTTTCGCGGACCGCGGCGATCCGGAAGCTCAGGGCAGCGGCGTCGAGCCCCTCGCCGCCGGAATAGAGCGAGGGATCGGCGATGATCTCCTGATCGCCCTTGTCGACACTGCCGCCGGGAAACACCAGCGCGCCGGAGTTAAAGTCGATCTCGTAGTGGCGCACCATCATGAAGATTTCGATTTCACCGGCGGCGCTGTCGCGCAGCAGCAGGATGGTCGATGCGGCGCGCGGCGGTTTAACCTGTTCGGTGGACATCGGGTTCGTTCCTGGACTCGTCGTGGAATTGGCTTCCGTCATTGCGAGGAGTCATTGCGAGGAGCCCTTGCGACGAAGCCATCCATTCTTTCTTTGCTTTGATAAATGGATTGCTTCGCTTCGCTCGCAATGACGTTGAGGGATTGGGCAGTTACTCCGCCGCGCTGGATTGCGGCTGCAGATTGGCGCGCTTGTCGATCCGGGCGACGCGGGACAGCAGGTAATCGACTTCGGCCTTGGCGGTGGCGGTGATGGTGGCACCGGGCTTGCGCTGTGCCGATGACGCGATGATGCCGCGCTTCTGCAGCACGTATTTGCGCACGGCGAGTCCCGCGCCCGGCTGCTGCTCGTAGCGGATCAGCGGCAGATGGGCGTCGAACAGATCGTGCGCGGCGTCGCGCTTGCCGGCCTTCGACAGGTTGACGACGTCGATCAGCAGTTCCGGAAAGGCGTAGCCGGTCATGGCGCCGTCGACGCCACGCTCCATCTCGAAATCGAGGAACAGCCCGCCATTGCCGACCAGGATCGATAGCGGCCGCAGCGAACCGTCCTTCTGGAACGCGCGCAGCGTCGAGAGCTTTTCCAGTCCCGGCCAGTCCTCGTGTTTGAGCATCACGCAGGACGGCGAGTCCATCACGATCTTGCGGATTACGGCGGGCGTGAACACCACCGTCAGGGTCAGCGGATAATCCTGCAGCACCCAGGGAATGTCGTCGCCGATCGCTTCCTGGGCCTGCTTGAAATAGCCCGTGATCTGGTCGTCGGTGCGCAAATGAGGCGGCGGCGCGATCATGACGCCGGCGGCGCCGGCGTCCATCGATTTCAATGCCAGCGACCGCATGGTGGCAAAACCCGGCGCGGAGACGCCGACGATGATCTGCATGGTTTTCGCGCGCTTGACGAAGCGCACCGCGACCTGTTCGGCCTCGGCGGCATCCAGTTTCGGCGCCTCGCCCAGAATGCCGAGCACGGTGACGCCGTCGCAGCCGACTTCGGCGTAGAAGTCGGTCAGCCGGTCGATCGATTTGTCGTCGATGCGGCCGTCATCGTGAAACGGCGTCGGCGCAATCGCGAAGGTGCCGGCGGCCTTGGGAGTGAGTTTGGTCATGTGGTGCCTCTGTTCCCTGTCGTTCCGGGGCACCCGAAGCGTGAACCCGGAACCTCGAGATTCCGGGTCTGGTCCTTCGGACCATCCCGGAATGACGGTGTGAATGTTAAAACCTTCTTGCACCCATCTTGATCTCTTCCTCGCTGAAGAAAATATCCTTGGCGTGCTCGGCGATATCCTGCGCCTTCCAGCCCTCGTGCGGCGGCTTCCAGCCTTCCTTTTCCATCATGCGCATTTCCCGCACCCCGCGCGGGCCGGAAACGCCGAGCGTCTTGCCGGTCTGGTCGCCCGAGAGTTCGCTGACCATGTATAGCACGGCCGGTGCAATCCCATCAGGCCCAAGCGCCGCCTTGGGGTTTTCGATATAGCGCGGCAGGTCGGCGGTCATGCGGGTCAAGGCGCCCGGAGCCAGGGTCCAGATCCGGATGTTGTATTTGCGGCCCTCGATCGCCAGCACGTTGGACAGTCCCCAGATACCGCCCTTGGCGGAACCGTAATTGCTCTGGCCGAAATTGCCGATCAGGCCCGAGGTCGAGGACGTATTGACGATGACGCCGCCGCCGTTTTCGCGCATCCAGCGGAACACCGGCTGGGTGACGCAGAAGGTTCCCTTCAGATGCACCTTCAGCACCTTGTCCCAGGCCGCTTCCGTCGCCTTGGCAAAGGTCTGGTCGAGCAGGATGCCGGCATTGTTGACCAGGATGTCGGCGCGGCCGAAATGCTCGATGGCGTCGTCGAATACCGACTGGCCGCCGGCCATGGTGGAGATATCGGCGCCGTTGGCCACCGCACGGCCGCCCTCGGCCTTGATCGCGTTGACCACCTGTTGCGCCATCGAGACATCGGCGCCTGAGCCGTCGCGCGGTCCGCCGAGGTCGTTGACCACGACCGCCGCGCCCTCGCGCGCGAACAGTTTGGCGTAGGCCTCACCGAGCCCGCCGCCCGCGCCGGTGATCAGCGCAACCTTGCCGTCGAGTAATCCCATGGTATTCGCTCCCGTATCGCCGTTCGTCTATCCGCCGTCTTGGCCGGGCTTGACCCGACCATCCACGTCTTTCTTCGTCGAAGGAAGGCGTGGATGCCCGGAACAAGTCCGGGCATGACGACATCATGCACAATGCGCGTTGCACAGCTCAGCCCAGCACCGTCCGGCCGCTCTTGATCACGGTGACGTTGCGCGACTTCACCTTGGCTTCGAATGAAATCACGTTGCCGTCCTTCCACATGTCCATGGTCACGGTCTCGCCGGGATAGACCGGGGAGGAGAACCGCACCGCGTGCTGCCTGAAGGCGCCGGCGTCGTAATCGGCATAGGTCTGCAGCACACCGCGGCAGGTGATGCCGTAAGTGCACATGCCGTGCAGGATCGGCGCCGGGAAGCCGGCGCGTCTTGCAAACTCGGGATCCGAATGCAGCGGGTTGCGGTCGCCGCAGAGGCGGTACACCAGCGCCTGGTCCGGACGGGTGGTGATGTCGACCGTCTTGTCAGGCGCACGCGTCGGCATCGCGTGCGGGTCGGGCTGTCCGCCGGAAGGTCCGCCGAAGCCGCCGTCGCCGCGCGCGAAACGCGACGCCACCAGGGTGGCCAGCGGCTCGCCCTTGTCGTCGCGCAACACGGTCTTGTGGCGGATCACCGCGCCCTTGTCCTTGCCCTTGTCGAACACGTCGAGCACGCTGGAATCGGCGGTGATGTTGGCGGCGGTGGCGAGCGGCTTGTGAAAGGTGATGTCGCGCTCGCCGTCGACCACCATCACGCGGTTGAGATTCATCTCGCCGGGCCCGGCGCCCCAGGCCGCGACCGACGCGAAGGTCGGCACCACCTTGAGCGGGCGCGGCGTGGCGGTGGCCTCGTTGACGAAAGCCAGCTCCTTCTCGTCCATGGGATCGGCGCCCATCCCGATGCCATAGGCGTACAGCATCACCTCGCGGTCGGTGTAGGCATATTTCTGCCCGAGATTCTTCAGCGCCATCAGCTGGTCGTAGTCGATCGGCATTTTGCGTGTGCTCCCCGAAATTTTTTGTGTTGTCGCATATCCTCGGTTGTCACCCCCGCGAAAGCGGGGGCCCAGTATTCCAGAGACGCCAGCGATAGAGCCGAGAGGCCGCGGCGTACTGGGTCCCCGCCTTCGCGGGGACGACGACCTTTTGTTCTGCAAGCTTCTTGCGCAACTTACACCGGCGTGAAGAACGGCAGCGGTGCGCCGTCGGTCGGCTTGAAGACGACCTTGACCTTCTGCCCGATCTTGAGTTTCTCCAGCTCGCAATCCACAAAATTGGTCTGCACCGACGGGCCTTCCTTCAAGGTGACGTAGCCGATCGCATAGGGCCCGGTCGGGGATTTGCGCATCAGGCTGAAGGTATAGATCTCGCCCTCGCCCGAGCTTTCCTCCCACACCGTCTTGTCGGAGAAACAGAACGGGCAGATCGAACGCGGAAAATAATGCGGCTCGCCGCAGGCGGTGCAGCGCTTGATCAGGAATTTGCCCGCTTTGGCGGCTTCCCAGAACGGCGCGGTTTCGGGATTGCCTTGCGGCGCCGGATATTTCTTGGCCTCGGTCATTACGCACGCTCCAGGATGCAGGTTGAGGCGGCGTGACGCACGCCGAGCAGGCCGCCGGTGCCGTGGGCGATGGCGAGATCGCAATTCGGCACCTGGACTTTCGGATGCGCTTCGCCGCGCAGCTGCCGCACCGCTTCGATGATCTTTGTCATTCCGCCGCGATTCACGGGATGGTTGCTGCAGAGCCCGCCGCCATCGGTGTTGAACGGCAGCTTGCCGACGCCGGAAATCAGATTGCCGTCGGAGACGAACTTGCCGCCCTCGCCCTTCTTGCAGAAGCCGAGGTCTTCCAGCTGCATCAGCACCGTGATGGTGAAGCTGTCGTAGATCGAGGCGTACTTGATATCCCCAGGCGTGACGCCGGCTTCCTCGAAGGCGCGCGGGCCGGACCAGACGCCGGCCGAATAAGTCAGATCGAGATCCTTGCCGCCGCGCGGGCCCTTCATCGCCTCGCCATGGCCGATCAGGCGCACCAGCGGCTTCTTCAGGCTCTTGGCGATTTCCGGCGTGGTGACGATCAGCGCGCCGCCGCCGTCGGAGACGACACAGCAGTCCATCCGGTGCAAGGGATCGGAGATCAGCGGCGAGTTCAACACGTCCTCGACGGTGACGACGTCCTTCAGCATCGCATGCGGATTCCATTGGGCGTGGTGCGAGGCGGCGACCTTGATCCAGGCCAGCTGCTCGCTGGTGGTGCCGTAGTCGTGCATGTGGCGCATGGCACACATGCCGTAGGCATTGTGGGTGGTGGCCCCATACGCCGTCTCGAAATCGGCCTCGGCGCCCTGCGCGCGCGGCGGCATCGCCCCGGTGCGCGGCTTGCCCGCCAGCGTGATCAGCGCGATCGAGCACTTGCCGGCGGCGATGGCTTCGGCGGCATGGCCGAGATGGATCAGATAGGAACAGCCGCCGGTCTCGGTGGAATCCATGTGGCGGACCCGAAGACCGAGGTAATCCACCATCGGCCACAGCCCGCCGGGGGCGTCGCCGGCGCAGAAATAGCCGTCGATATCGGCCTTGGTCAGCCCGGCGTCTTCAATGGCGCCCTTGGCGACTTCGGCATGCAGCTGCGCGGTGGACTTGTCGGGTGCGTGCCGGGTCGGATGCTCGTAGATCCCGGCAATGTAGGCCTTGCCCTTGATGGTCAATAAAACTCTCCGCTGGTGTTTCTTCCCAGCGGATGTCTTCGCGCGTCAGACCTTCGTTGGCAAGCGCCCGAAAGCGCAAGGCCCTATTCCGCCGCGATCTGGCGCGGCGTCGGCGGCGGGTTGACGAGGTCCCGGGTTAATTCCGCATAGCGGATTTTGGCCGCCTGCACTGCCTTCTCCTTGACGGGCCCGTAGCCGCGGATGCGGTCGGGCAGCGACAGAAGCTCGATCGCGGTATCGAGCGTGATCGGCGACAGCAGACCGAGCACGGTGGCGACGTCCTTTTCGTAAGAGACGATCAGCTCGCGTTCGAGCTTGCGGTCCGGGCTGGAGCCGAAAATGTCGAACGCGGTGCCGCGCAGGCCTTTCAGTTTCGCCAGCATGCGGAATACCGGCATCATCCAGGCCCCGAAGGCGCGCTTCTTCGGCCGACCCAGCGCGTCCTTGCCCCCGCCCAGGATCGGCGGCGCGAGGTTGAAGTTGAACTTGAAGTCGCCGTCGAACTGGTCGCGCAGCTGCTTTTCGAAGCGGCCGTCGCTGAACAGCCGCGCCACTTCATACTCATCCTTGTAGGCGAGCAGTTTGGCGTAGTTGATCGCGACCGCGCGCGGCAGCGCCTCGCCGTAGCCGCCGTCGATCGCGGCGTTGCGCACCTTCGCCACCAGCTTGCGATAGCGGTCGCCGAGCTTGCCGTCCTGGTAGTCGGTCAAAAGCGCGCTGCGATGGGCGATGATTTCGTCCAGCGACATCGCCTCCAGGGTCTTCGGCGCCACCGTGTCGTCCTGGCCCTTCATCATCGCCACCAGCCGCGCCGGATCGGCGGCGGCCAGACGGCCGAGCTGGAACGCCTGGGTGTTCATCTTGATGGCAACGCCGTTGACCTCGATCGCCTGCTCGATCGATTTCGCCGCCAAAGGCAGCAGGCCCTTCTGATAGGCATAGCCCATCATCATCATGTTGGTGGCGATGGAATCGCCGAGCAGCACTTCGGCGGGTTTGGTAAAATCGAAGAACGATGAGTCCTTGCGCAGCGCCGTTTCGAGAACGTGGTTGACCTTGCGGGCCTGGAAATTGAAATCGCGGTTGAGGATGAAATCCGCGATCGGAATCAGATGCGTGTTGATGACGCCATAGGTGCGGCTGGATTCGCACAGCGTCATGGTTTCCTTGGCGGCGGCAACGACTTCGTCGGCGGCCAATACCAGATCGGCGGTGCCGGTGACGATGCGCGAACAGGTGACGTCGGCGGTATGCTCGGAGAGCCGGACATGGCTCAGCACCGCGCCGCCCTTTTGCGCGAGGCCGGACATGTCGAGGATCATGCTGGCCTTGCCCTCGATATGGGCGGCCATGCCGAGCAGCGCGCCGATGGTCAGCACGCCGGTGCCGCCGACGCCGCCGACCGCGACGTTGTAGGGCCGCTCCAGCGTCGGCCGTGAAGCCGGCTCCGGCAATTCGCCGATGTCGCCGACGCCTGCGGCAGCGCGCTTGCGCAGCTTGCCACCGTCGACCGTGACGAAGGACGGACAAAAGCCCTTTACGCAGGAGTAATCCTTGTTGCAGGTCGACTGGTTGATGGCGCGTTTGCGACCGAGCTCGGTCTCCAGCGGCTCCACCGAGATGCAGTTGGACTGCACCGAACAGTCGCCGCAGCCTTCGCAGACCGCGGGATTGATCAAAACGCGGCGCGCCGGATCCTCCATGGTGCCGCGCTTGCGGCGGCGGCGTTTTTCGGCGGCGCAAGTCTGCACGAATACGATGGCGGAAGCGCCCTTGACCTGGCGCAGCGTCTTCTGCACGGCGTCGAGATCGTCGCGGTGCGCGGTCTTTGTCCCCGGTGCGATGTCGGAAGCCGGGTACGCCTCGGGATTTTCCGACACCAGATAGATGTCGCGAATGCCCTCGGAATGCAGCTGGAACGTGATCTGCTGCGGAGACAGGTCGCCGTCGACATGCTGGCCGCCGGTCATCGCGGTCGCGTCGTTATAGAGGATCTTGTAGGTGATGTTGGCGCCGGAGGCGACCGCCTGGCGGATCGCGAGGCTGCCGGAATGGAAATAGGTGCCGTCGCCGATATTGGCGAATACATGCTGTTCGTCGGTAAAGGGGGCGACGCCGACCCACGGCACGCCCTCGCCGCCCATATGGGTAAAGGTCTCGGTGCTGCGGTCCATCCACAGCGCCATGAAGTGACAGCCGATGCCGGCAAAGGCGCGGCTGCCCTCGGGCACCCTGGTCGAGGTGTTGTGCGGACAGCCCGAGCAGAAATACGGCGTGCGGGTGATCGGCGATGCCGGCTGCATCTGGCTGGCGAGGCGGCCGTTGAACCAGTCGGCCTTGGCGCGCAGCATGGCCGCGATTTCGGGGTTGAGATTGAGGCGCAGCAGCCGCTCGGTGAGCGAGCTTGCCAACGAGGCAACGCTGAGTTCTTCGGCGAATGGCAGGAAGCGCTTGTCGAGTTCGTCCATCTTGCCGACGATGCGCGGGCGGACGTTGTGGTTGAAGAGCTCCTGCTTGACCTGGTTCTCGACGATCTCGCGGCGCTCTTCCACGATCAGGATTTCTTCGAGTCCCTCTGCGAATTCGCGCACGCCCTGCGGTTCCAGCGGCCACGGCATGCCGATCTTGTAAAGCCGGAGGCCTATCTTGGCGGCGACCTCGGGGGTAACGCCGAGTTCGCGCAGCGCCTGTCGAATATCCTCGTAGCTCTTGCCCGAGGCCATGATGCCGAACCGCGCGTTCGGCGAATCCATGGTGATGCGGTTGACCTTGTTGGCGCGGGCAAAGGCGACCGCGGCATAGCCCTTGTAATCCTGCAGGCGGCGGTCCTGGTCGTAGCGGTCGTCGGGCCAGCGCAAATTGAGCCCGCCCGGCGGCATCTCGAAGTCGGTCGGTATGATGAATTGCTTCAGTTCATCGTTGAGATCGATCTCGGCCGTGGTCTCCACGGTCTCGGTGATCACCTTCATGCCGACCCAGCAGCCCGAGTAGCGCGACATCGCGATACCCAACAGGCCCATCTCGATCATTTCGTGGATGCTGGAGGGATAGAGATAGGGCATCAGCGCCGAGATGAAGGCGTGGTCGGACTGATGCGGCACGGTGGAGGATTTGGCGCCGTGATCGTCGCCGGCGAGGCACAGCACGCCGCCGGTTTTGGCCGAGCCCGCGGCATTGCCGTGGCGGAACACGTCGCCGCAGCGGTCGACGCCGGGGCCCTTGCCATACCAGATGCCGACCACGCCGTCATGCCGGGCGCCCTTCGACAGATTGAGCTGCTGCGAGCCCCAGACCGCGGTGGCCGCGAGGTCCTCGTTGACCCCGGGCTGGAATTTGACGTTGTACTGCTCGAGGTGTTTTCGCGCGGCGAACAGCTGCTGGTCGTAGCCGCCGAGCGGCGAACCCCGGTAGCCCGTGACGAAGCCCGCGGTATTGAGGCCGGCGGCCCGGTCGCGGCGGATCTGCGCCATCGGCAGCCGGACCAGCGCCTGGATGCCCGTCATGAAGACGTGACCCGAGCCTTGCGTGTATTTCTGGTCCAGACTGATCGGACCCTGATTGATTCCCATTCCACCCTCTTCGAGCCGCCGCGGCGGGGCTTTTTAGCTAGTCGTTGCTCTAACTTAGAACCAGTCTATGTCGCTTTTCGCGCCCGGCGCATCACAAATCTCGACATTGGAGCCCCGCGTCGAAAGATCGCAATTTCGTGCCGGTGCGCCCTCCCTGCGTATTCGGGTTGTGTCGCCGGAGGGCTCTCGCGCGAAACGACGTGATGCGATCGATTGCTGCCGTGAGGTATTGTGCACCGCATCAGGCGCGGGCCAGGCCGCCTACCGGCGATTTTCGTCAAAGACGAATTTCGGCATTTCCCATTTGTAGCGGATCGCCAGCAAACGAAACGACAGGCCGAGCACGAAGGTCAGGGCCGTCCATAGTTCGGGATTGAGCTTCAGCCCGAATCCGATCGAGTAAAACAACCCCGTGATGATGGAAACGCTGGCGTAGAGTTCGGCGCGAAACAACAGCGGCACGTCGTTGCAGAGGATGTCGCGCAGCACGCCGCCGGCGCAGCCGGTGATCATCCCCGCCACCACCACGATGATGAGCGACGACGAAGGGTCGATCTGCCGCGCGACGTCGCAACCGGCCATGGTGAAAACCACCAGCCCGATCGCGTCGAGCACCAGAAACGCCGTGTTCAACCGATGCACCACGCGGGCAATCAGAATGGTGGCGAACGCCGCCCCCGCTGTCAGCAGCAGAAAAGACGGGTGCTGCACCCAGACCAGCGGATAGTGCCCGAGCAGGACGTCACGGATCGTGCCGCCGCCAAGCGCGGTGATGCAGCCCAGCATGCATACGCCGGCCCAGTCCATGCTGCGCTTGCCGGCAGCGAGCGCCGCCGTCATCGCCTCCGCCGCGAGCGCCACCACGAACAGCGCGTACAAGACGATATCGGTCGATGGCAGGGCCCACATCGCGAATCTCTTGAAACGAGAATTTAGGGAACTTACGGCCCGGGTTCCATTCTGAACAGGCCGAACTTGGCTGGCTCGCTTCGTCCCCGGGAAAAGGGGCAGCGGTTCCCGGAACCCACCCTGCTTCCGGAGGTTGTTAGGGGACAACGGAGGAACTCATCCATGGCCATCAATCCGGACGATCCCAATCGCTCCAATCTGACCGACGCCGACATTCGCCGTCAGGCCCGCCTCGACAACGAGTTTCAGGCCGATCCCGAACTCGCGGAGGGTCCCGCCAGCGGCGGCAAGGTTGCGATGTTCGCCATCGCCATCGCGGTGGTGCTGGGCGCGGTTTTCTATGGACTGAACAGCTCGACCGTCAATCAGGCGGGCACCACGCCACCGACCTCGACGGCCCAGAACACGGAGCGTACTTCGCCTCCGACAGCCCCCACGGGCATGCGCGACGTGACGCCGCGCTCCAATACCGAACCCGGCACGACGACTGGCGCAGCGCCGGCGCCGCGTCCGCAGGCTCCGGCTCCGGCTCCGGCTCCGGCTCCGGCTCCGGCAGCTAATCCGCCGGCCAGCCCGGCTCCCGGCAAGTAACAGCTGGTACTGACGATCTGAACCAACCGCGCGGCGGGCAAGCCATTGCCCGCCGTGTTTTTGTATTGGGCGTCTATTCGCGAATACGACTGTCGCTCCGAAAAGACTCGTCATCCCCGGCTTGACCGGGGACCCAGTACGCCGCGGCTCCTCGGCTCCATCGCTGACGTCTCTGGATACTGGGTCGCCCGATCAAGTCGGGCGATGACGACCGAGAGGTGGCGGTCGAGGTGGCCACGTTCGCATATCACCTCAGCTGAACATCTTGTTCAATTCGCCACCGGGAAAGCCGTTGCCGAGTTCGGTGAACGTGCCCTGCTCGGCCATCTCCCTGGCCGCCCGCATGAAACCACCCCATGCCGCGCGCGCCAGCGCGCCGCCCACGCTGATGCGGCGGATGCCGAGGTCGGCGGCCGCCTTCAGCGATGGGCCGGCCGCACCGACCAGGAGATTGACAGGTTTGGGATGCACCGCCTTCACGACCGCGGAAATCTCTTCCGGCGTCGAGATGCCGGGCGCATAGAGGCAATCGGCGCCAGCCTCGGCATAGGCGGTGAGCCGATCGATCACGAGCTTCAGATCCTTTTGCCCCCGCAGGAACGCCTCACAGCGGCCGGTGAGCAGGACGCCTGACTTGTCGGCATCGATCGCCTTGCGCGCCGCCCTGATGCGCTCGATCGCGAGCGCGTAATCGAACAGCGGCCTGGCGTTGTCTCCGGTGAAGTCCTCAATCGAAAGGCCGGCAACGCCGGTCTTGACGGCGCGTGCGACGTTGGCACCGACCTTGTCCGGCTCATGCGCAAAACCGTCCTCGAAATCGGCATTGACGGGAATGTCGACCGCCGCGCAGATCGCGGCGAGGTGATCGCAGACATCGTCGACGGTGACGCGGTTGTCGGCCTTGGCGATGCTCCAGGCAAAACCGGCACTGGTGGAAGCCAGCGCCTTGAAGCCGAGATGCTGCAGCGCCTTTGCACTGCCGACGTCAAACGGATTGGGAATGATGAAACAGCCGCTTTCGTGCAACTTCCTGAACGCGGCGCGCTTGTCAGCAGGTGTCAGCATGATCACTCCCCGATTTGTCTGTTTGCGCCGACAACATAATAGGGCGGCACCAGCTCCGCCACCTATCATGTCACGCATCCGAGATGATCTACAATGCCACCTTCCGCAAGAAGGTCCGCTCTTCGGCCAGAATAAATCTGTTCTCCTCGGCGAAATTGAAATTGGCCATGCCTTCGGGATCGGCGCGCAGCCGCGCGCGATAGCTTTCGTAGGCGGCGAGGCTTTCGAACGAAATCAGCGCGAAGGCGATGTTGTTGGTGCCCTCATGCGGCATCCAGTATCCCTGCAGGTCGCCGCCGCATTTCGGAATGATGGTGAGCCAGTTTTTCGAATACTGCTCGAACATCGCGCGCTTGAACGGATCGAGCTGGTAGCGGATGAAAACGGTGATGGTCATTTTTTTAGACTCCAATGTTCCAGCAGCCGTCATAGCGAGCGCAAGCGTTCGCGGTAGGGACGCTCATTTCTGAGCGCCCCCCGCACAGAACCGTACAGGCGGCTTTCCCGCATACGGCTCCCACCTTGGGTGTTTGACGGCGAAGCGCAAGTCCGGCCAGGGGTGAAGGATGCGCGGTCGGGGGAACCA
>NZ_JAURXB010000066.1 GCF_030654605.1 Bradyrhizobium sp. | reverse complement strand
CTGCCCGCTTCGAACCGTGCGATCTGGCGCGCGACGTATTTTGAAATTTCGTCGGGATCGGTGTCGGCGGCGTTGTGCGGCGTCAGCACCACCTTCGGATGGGTCCAGAACGGGCTGTCGGCCGGCAGTGGCTCGTTCCAGAACACGTCCAGCGATGCGGCGCCGAGGGTGCCGTCGTCGAGGCACGAAAGAATATCGGCTTCGTTCTGCAGCCCGCCGCGCCCGGCATTGATCAGGACCGGCGCGCCCATCGGGCCGTCGCGGTTGAGCTTTGCGAACAATCCTCGATTCAAAATCTGCCGTGTATCCGGCGTCAGCGGCAGCAGGCAGACCAGGATGTCGGTCCGCCGCAGGAACGCATCGAGTTGTCCCTCGCCATGAAAGCATTCGACGCCTTCGATTCTTCGCGCGCTTCGGCTCCAGCCCGCCACCCGGAACCCTATTCGCCGCAGCACGTCGGCGGCGTCGGATCCGAGCGTGCCGAGCCCCATGACGCCGACCGTCACGGCGCCCGCCGCCCACTGGTAGGTCGGCTCCCAGCGCTGCTCGCGCTGGCAGGCGCGCAAATAAAGCTCCTGGCGGTGGTGCATCAGCGCGTGCAGCACGACGTATTCCGTCATGCGGGCGGTGAGATCGCCGACCGCGACGCGAACCAGCGGCACGTCAGGCAGGCTCGAATCGGCCATCAGCGCATCGACGCCGGCGCCGAGATTGAAAATGACGCGCAGGTTCGGAAACCCCGCGAGTTCGCCCGGCGCGGGCTTCCAGACCGCGGCGTAATGCACCCAGGCGGGATCGAGCGCGGGATCGGGCAGCAGCAACACAAGGCGATCGCCGCAGACGTCGTCGAACCGGCTCTTCCACCGTTCGGGCGACCAGTTTTGAGCCCCGCCATGGATCAGCAGGGCCAGCGCGCCTTTGTTCATTGATTTTTGCCCCATGCTTCGCCGAATCCCGGATGACCTTACCGGGGCGTGGTGGCTCTGCAAAATATTTCGACTATCCTGTAGGAAACCTCCGTCAACCCTCGTCTTTCAGTCAACGGGACACGCTCACATGCTCTACGCCATCCTCTGCTATCACGACGAAGACACCGTCGGTTCCTGGAGCAAGGAACAGGATGCCGCCGTGATGACGAAACTCGCTGTCGTGCAGGACAAATTGGCAAAGCAAGGCCGGCTCGGCCCGGTGGCGCGGCTGTTGCCGACGACCTCGGCGACCACGCTGCGCAAGGACGATCCGCCCGTCGTGATCGACGGCCCCTATGCCGAGACCAAGGAACAGCTGCTCGGCTTTTATGTGGTCGACTGCAACAACCTCGACGAGGCGCTCGACGTCGCGCGCGACCTTGCGGCCGTCAATCCCGGCGGCGCCTACGAAATCCGCCCCGTGGGGGTGCTGTTTCCCGGGAGCCTTCCGACGTGACCGACGCCGCCTGGATCGATGCCGCGCTGACCTCGGCGCGCCCCCAGGCGGTCGGCGCACTCTTGCGTTATTTCCGCGATCTCGACACCGCCGAGGAGGCGTTCCAGAACGCCTGCCTGCGCGCGCTGAAGAACTGGCCGCAGAACGGCCCGCCGCGCGATCCCGCGGCGTGGCTGATCATGGTCGGCCGCAATGTCGCGATCGACGATATCAGGCGCAAGCGCAAGCAGCAGCCGCTGCCCGAGGACGAGGCGATCTCCGATCTCGACGACGCCGAGGAGCGGCTGGCCGAGCGGCTCGACGGCTCGCATTACCGCGACGACATCCTGCGGCTGCTGTTCATCTGTTGCCACCCCGATTTGCCGGCGACGCAGCAGATCGCGCTGGCGCTGCGCGTCGTCTCGGGGCTGACGGTGAAGCAGATCGCGCGCGCCTTCATCGTCTCGGAGGCGGCGATGGAGCAGCGCATCACCCGGGCCAAGGCCCGCGTCGCCGGCGCCGACGTGCCGTTCGAGACCCCGGGCGCGGTGGAGCGCAGCGAGCGGCTCGCCGCGGTGGCGGCGATGATCTACCTGATTTTCAACGAGGGCTATTCCGCCAGCGGCGATACCGCCGAAATCCGCAAGCCCTTGTGCGAAGAAGCGATCCGGCTGGCGCGGCTGTTGCTGCGGCTGTTCCAGAGCGAGCCGGAGATCATGGGGCTGACCGCGCTGCTGATGCTGCAGCATGCCCGAGCCGCGGCGCGCTTCGACGCCGAGGGCGCCGTGATCCTGCTCGACGACCAGGATCGTTCCCTGTGGAATCAGAAGATGATCGCCGAGGGACTGGCGCTGATCGACAAGGCGATGCGGCACCGGCAGAGCGGGCCCTATCAGATCCAGGCGGCGATCGCGGCATTGCATGCCCGCGCCGCGAGACCCGAGGATACCGACTGGACCCAGATCGACCTGCTCTACGGCGCGCTGGAGGTGATGCAGCCGTCGCCGGTGGTGACGCTCAACCGCGCCGTCGCCGTGTCCAAGGTGCGCGGCGCCGAAGCCGCGCTGGAGATGATCGAACCGCTGGCGTCGCGGCTGTCGAATTATTTTCATTTCTTCGGCGTGCGCGGCGCGTTCCTGATGCAGCTCGGCCGCAACGAGGATGCCCGCATCGCCTTCGACCGCGCCATTGCGCTGGCCAACACGTCAGCCGAAGCCGCCCACATCCGCATGCATCTCGACCGCCTGATGCGCGACAGCGCCACGCGCGATGCCAAGGCAGGGAAGTAGCACCACGCCATCGTCGTCCCTGCGCACGCAGGGACGACGATAGTGGGGCACGGTCGCGTCCGGCGCCTTCGAAAAAAAATCCCGTACCCCTGTCGGTTCGCGCCCGGCTCCATCGTCCTTGAGTGGAGCTTGCGCGGCCGGATGCCGTGGCGGCGTTGATTTTGCGGCGCTGATAATTCACAGATAACCGACAGGAGAGTTTTCCATGATGAAAGCCATTGCCATCACCGCCGTCGTGCTGGCGATCGCCATTGCGGTCGTGCTGATCCTCGCCGCGACCAAGCCGGATACCTTTGCCGTGCAGCGCGCCGCCATCGTCAACGCGCCGGCGGAAAAGATATTCCCGCTGATCAGCGATTTTCGTCAATGGGGAGCCTGGTCGCCCTATGAGCACAAGGATCCGGCGATGAAGCGCACCTTCAGCGGCGCCGTGCGCGGCACCGGCGCCGTCTATGCGTGGGACGGCGACAAGAATGTCGGTTCCGGCCGCATGGAGATTCTCGACGTCGCGGCGCCGTCGAAGGTCGTCATCAAGCTGGATTTCTACACGCCGTTCGAGGCCCACAACACCGCCGAGTTCACCATGCTACCACAGGACGATGCAACAAGGGTGATCTGGCGCATGCACGGCCCGGCGTCGTTCATGGCGAAGATCATGCACGTGTTCATCAACATCGACAAAATGGTCGGCAAGGATTTCGAGGCGGGTCTCGCCAATTTGAAACGGCTGGCCGAAAAGTAACCGATCACGCGTGTCCCGGACGCGGTGCAGCGCCCCTTCGCGGGGAGCGCCGGTGGGACCGCAAGTCAAATAATCACCCAAGGAGCAAGTAATGCAGGTCAATCCCTATCTGTTCTTCAACGGCAATTGCGAAGCGGCGCTGAAGTTCTATCAAAAGGTGCTCGGCGCCAAGATCGAGGCGATGCTGCCCTATTCGACCGGCCCGGCCGACATGCCGATGCCGCCGGACTGGAAGGACAAGGTGCTGCACGCCAGCATCCTGATCGATGGCGAGGTGATCATGGCGTCCGATGCCTCGCCCGGCGATTTCCACCAGCCGCAGGGATTTGCCGTCGCCCTGCAGGTCGAGGATCCCGCCGATGCCGAGCGCCGGTTCAAGGCATTGGCCGAAGGCGGCAGCATCAGGATGGCGTTCGGCAAGACCTTCTTCTCCAGGGGATTCGGCATGTGCGTCGATCAGTTCGGCACGCCCTGGATGGTGAACTGTCCGATGGAGTGAGTAGGTCTCGCAACGTCGTCCCTGCGAACGCAGGGACCCATAATCCCGGTCGCCTGTTGTTGCAGGAGATGTCTGATACCACTCTTCACTGATGGGCCGCGGCGTATGGGTCCCTGCGTTCGCAGGGACGACGGTTGAGAGAGGCGGAGGCCTACCCGTTCCTGCGCTGGCCGCGCAGCGTCGGCAGGCCGATGCCGGCGGCATCGAAGCCGCCGTCGACCGCGAGGATCTGGCCGGTGATGTAGCTGGCGCGGTCACTGCACAGGAAGAACACCGCTTCCGCCAGTTCCTCTTCGAGGCCGTAGCGGTTGAGCGGGATGGCGTCGTGATAATCGGCGCGGATCTCGGGGGTGTGCACCTGCTTGGCCATCGCGGTCTCGACCGGGCCGGGGGCGACGCCGTTGACGCGAATCCCGAGCGAGGCCAGTTCGACCGCGAGCTGCTTGGTCAGATGCGCGAGGCCGGCCTTGCTGGTGCCGTAGGCCGAGCGCAGCGTCGAGGCGCGCACCGCCGAGATCGAGGTGATGTTGACGATCGCGCCGCCGCCGAATTCGCGCATCAGCGGCACCGCCGCCTTGGTGCACAGGAACGGCCCGGTCAGGTTGACTTCCAGCACCCGCTTCCAGTCCGCATCCGACGTCTCCAGCAGCGGCGCGAACACCGCGATCCCGGCATTGTTGACCAGTGCATCGAGCCGGCCGAACCGCGTGGCGGTTTTGGCGACCGCGTCCGCCACCGCGCCGGCGTCGGAGACGTCGCAAGGCAGCGCCAAAGTCGAATCGGGGTTTTTCAGGCCGGCGACCGCGCCCTGCAGCAAGGCGTCCTGGATGTCGAGCAGCGCCACGCGCCAGCCCTCGGCGAGAAAACGTTTGGCCACCGCGAGCCCGATGCCGCGGGCGGCGCCGGTTACCAGTGCGACTCTTTGCGGGGCTGGGACCATCGATGTTCCGTTTCGCCTGAAGATGAATTCGTCGCCTCTATAACCCATGCCGCCAGCCGTGTCCCTTGCATGCAGCGTTGCGTCCGGGGCACGCTGCAAAGGCCTGCGGCAAGCGAAAGGGCCAGCCAATGACCGTCATCGACGTCAGGGACATGACGCCCGAGCGATGGCGGCTCGGCGTCGAGACCCGCATGCTGGTCTCGGCCAGCAACGGGGCCGGCGACGACCTGGCGATGGGCGATGCCTTCAGCCTGGCCGACTGCGCCGCGGCGCCTGCATTATCCTATGCCAACGAAGTGATGCCGTTCGACACGCACGCGAACCTCACTGCCTGTTTCGACCGGCGCAAGGCGCGGCCGTCCTACGCGCCGGTGTTGAAGGAGGGGCTGCATCCGACATCGAAGGGTGCGCGGATCAAATATTCCGGCAAAACGCCGGAGGTCAGCCACGGTCCGTTTGCCGTGACCAACGATCTGGTCGCCGGCTTCTGGCTGATTCAGGTCAAGTCGCTGGACGAGGCGATCGACTGGATGAAGCGCGCGCCGTTCGACGGCGGCGCCGAAATCGAAATCCGTCAGGTGTTCGATGCCGAGGATTTCGGCGAGGCGCTGACGCCCGAATTGCGCGAGCAGGAGACGCGGTTGCGTGCGCAGGCGGGGAGAAAATAACCTTCGTCATTCCGGGTTCGCGGAGCCTGTCATCGGGCGGCGCAAAAGCGGAACGACGGCCACCAACAATAACGGCCACCAACAAGGACATCCGCCAGGTGCAGGAAATGGACGATTGGTCGGATGAGGTGCAGGACGCCATGGCCGGCCTGCCCGAGCTGCAGAAGAGGAGCGGTCGTTAACTTTTAGCTCCCCTCCCCGCCACGCGCTTCGCGCGCGGGGGGGAGGGGAGAAGAAAACGCGGCGGCCGCCAGTAGTGACCTTTACCGCCGGCTCATGTAAAAGCCTTTCACATGAGCTGGCGCAAGGAACAACGCCGCGCCGAGCGCGGCTATCATCACGGCAATCTGAAGGAGGCGCTGCTGCAGGCAGCGCTCGGACTGATTGCCGAAAAAGGGCCCGGCGGCTTCACCTTTGCCGATGCCGCGCGCATGGCGGGCGTCAGCCCCGCAGCCCCCTACCGTCACTTTCGCGACCGCGACGAACTGCTTTCCAGCGTCGCCCAGCGCGGTTTCGAGCAGTTCGAGGCGCAGCTGACGGCAGCCTGGGACGACGGCCGTCCCGACACCGTCACTGCGTTCGAGCGGCTCGGAAAGGCCTATCTGGCCTTTGCCCACAACGAGCCCGCGTTCTACTCGGCAATGTTCGAATCCGGCCTTCCTGTCGACCTCAGTCCCACCCTGCAGGCCGCGAGCGAACGCGCCTTCGGTGTGATCAGGGCTGCGGCCGAACGTCTCGCCGCCATGGTTCCACCGGGCATGCCGCGGCCGCCGGCGATGATGATGGCGCTGCACTTCTGGTCGATGTCGCACGGCGTGGCGTCGCTGTTCGCGCGCGGCGACCAGGCCCGCCGCAAGCTGCCGATGTCGGCGGAGGATCTGCTGGAAGCGGAAGTGCTGATTTATCTGCGCGGATTGGGTTTTCCGACCGACCGCAGGCCGCCCGGCCCGAACGATCCATCGGCAAAGCCGGCTGCTCCACCGCCCGTGCCACCCGCCGGTCCCTGGGGCACCCCAAAATAAATTCGGCGCCGCCGCTGGCGCCCCGCTTGACAAAAACCCGGGATCGTTTATCTATGTAAATGTTATTTACATTCACAACGGCGTGATGCCGATGGAGAGGGAAATGGCCTACACCGCAGATGTCAATCGCTGGCGCGGCCCCGCCGAAGAGGTCCACCGCCCGCACATGTTTGATTCGCCATGGCACCCCGGCTGGATCGCCGTGACCGTGCTCGGCTTCATCATCTGGTGGCCGATCGGCCTCGCCCTTCTCTTTTTCACACTCGGGAGCAGAAAAATGGGTTGCTGGAGCAATCAGAACCGTTTCGCCAACAAGATGGAGCGGATGCAGTACAAGATGGACCGGATGCGTGAGCGCGGCGGTTTCGGCTTCGGCTTCGGCGGCCCGCCCTCCAGCGGCAACCGCGCCTTCGACGAATACCGCGTCGAGACGCTGAAGCGGCTCGAGGAAGAGCAGGTCGAGTTCAAGGATTTCCTCGATCGCCTGCGCCACGCCAAGGACAAGGCCGAGTTCGACCAGTTCATGGCGCAGCACAAGCAGCGCCCGACCCCGCCGAACGATCAGCCGCAGGGCTGAACGACAAGGCTGAACGACAAGGCTGAACGATCCGAAGTCAAAGCCTCGGGCGGAGTGCCCCCACAGAGCCCGATAGCGACAACGCCGCCCGTTTGCGAAAGCAGACGGGCGGTATGCTTTTTGGCCAGGCGCAGCGCCTTGCTCGTTTGGTCGGAAACTCCGCAATTCGCGGAGATGCCACTATAAAAACGATGCCGGTATGTTATCGTCCATCGGATGACCACGAAAATACTTCAGGACGCAATGCGACGTGTCGAGGCTTGGCCCGAGGCCGCCCAGTTGGAGCTTGCTGAGCTTGCGCTGGAACTCGACGCGGGATTTTCCGGGGAAGTGTATCGCGCCACTCCCGAGGAACTAGCAGGGATTGAGCGTGGCCTAAAGGACGCTCGCGAAGGGCGCTTTGCAACCGACGAGCAAGTCAAGGCAGCGTTCGACAAGTTTCGTCGTGCATGAAGGTTGTCTACACCGAGGAAGCGCTCCGCAACCTCGATGATATCAACGATTATATCCGTCGAAACTATCCGACGATCTCGGAAGCATTCCGCCTTCGTCTTCAATTCGTGGTCGCTCGCATAGCGAAGTGGCCGGAGAGTGCGCAAAAAGTGGTCGATCAACCCGGCGTAAGAGTCGTGCCGCTCGTTCGATATCCATACAAGATGTTCTATCGGGCTTCGAACCACACGATCGAAATACTATACATCCACCACTCGGCGCGAGAGGCGTAAGGTTTGATGGAACGTGGCGCCGTATTCAATTGCCGTCGCCAACGCCCACTGGCGCTTTGACGGGACGGCGATATATTTGCAGCATGCAAGCGCGTGCGCTGGCGCGACCCGGTGCTGAATGAGCGGATGGACATGGTCCCGAACGGAATCTCACCCGGCGGCGAAGTGTGGCTTGCGATCCGGCGCGAGGCTGAAACCGCGCTGGCCCGCGACCCGCTGTTCGGCCGGTCGCTGTCGGCTTCGATTCTCGATCATCCCGACCTCGGCAGCGCGGTGGCCCATCAAATCGGCGAGCGGCTCGGCAGACGCGCTGACGACCGCGAGCAGTTCGCGCGCGTCGCGCGCGAGGCGTTCGCGGACGCTCCCGATCTGGTCGACGCGGCGAGCCGCGATCTGCAGAGCATCGCCGTTCACGATCCCGCGACGACGGGATGGCTGCCGCCGCTTCTGAACTACAAGGGCTACGTCGCCCTGCAGGCCTTTCGGGTGTCCAACCGGCTGTGGCGCCAGGGCCGCACCGATCTCGCACTCTTGATGCAAAGCCTGTCTTCCGATTCCCTCCAGGTCAGCATTCATCCCTCGGCGTCGATTGGAACCTCGGTGTTCCTGGATCATGCCACCGGCATCATCGTGGGGGCGTTCGTCGTCATCGGCGACGAGGTGACCATCCTGCAGAACGTCACGATCGGACGAATGTCCGAGGCGCCGGATCGCGCGCCCCGGATCGGGAGGGGTGTCTACCTCGGTGGCGGCGCAACGATACTTGGCGACATCAGCATCGGCGAGTTTGCCAGGATCGGCGCCGGATCGGTCGTGACCGGCGACGTGCCTGATGGCTGCACTGCGGTAGGCGTTCCCGCGCGCCTGACCAACTGCCCGGAAGGGGCGTCCGCCTACCAGATTTAGGGTGTGCCAAGGCCACCGGAGCGCTAGCCATTCTGTTCATGGGGTTGTTTTCGCGATTTTTCGTCGGCCGCGCCGACGAGCCCCGATCCACGGGCTGTCGCCCCCGATTTCCCGCCTGCAAAATCCCCTTTGGTAACCGTCTGTTAACCATGATTAGCGTCTGGTTAGGGGCGGAAAGACGCACGGATAGCCCTCGTTTTGACACGTTGGCAGGGGATGCAGGATCCGGCTTTGGACGGGCCCCCCATGCGACACAGAACAAGGCTTTCGCGCAGGCTTACCGCCGCGGCTGACGCGCGGCCGTGGAACCGGCAGCTAAGGGCTCCCGGGGATTTGGGACATCTGCGTTGAGAGGATACCGGACATGAATCCCGCCGACGTGGCCCAGTCAGCCCTGCCGCTGGCCTCCACCGACGTCTCGCTGATCACCCTGTTCCTGCAGGCCCACTGGGTCGTGAAAACGGTCATGCTCGGGCTGCTGGCCTGCTCGGTCTGGGTCTGGGCGATCGCGATCGACAAGATATTTCTCTATTCGCGCACCAAGCGCGCGATGGATCGCTTCGAACAGGCCTTCTGGTCCGGGCAATCGATCGAGGAACTCTACCGCGCGCTGTCGGCCAAGCCGACGCAGTCGATGGCGGCGTGTTTCGTCGCGGCGATGCGGGAATGGAAGCGGTCGTTCGAAAGCCAGTCGCGGTCCTTCGCAGGCCTGCAGATGCGGATCGAGAAGGTCATGAACGTCTCGATCGCCCGCGAGGTCGAACGGCTGGAACGGCGCCTGCTGGTGTTGGCGACGGTCGGCTCGGCGGGGCCCTTCGTCGGCCTGTTCGGCACGGTCTGGGGCATCATGTCGAGCTTCCAGTCGATCGCCGCCTCCAAGAACACCTCGCTGGCGGTGGTGGCCCCCGGTATCGCGGAAGCGCTGTTTGCCACCGCCATCGGCCTTATCGCTGCCATCCCGGCGACAATCTTCTACAATAAGTTCACGTCCGAGGTGAACCGGCAGGCCCAGCGGCTGGAAGGTTTCGCGGACGAATTTTCAGCGATCCTGTCGCGCCAGATCGACGAGCGGGCGTGAGGACAGGATCTTGAGGGCCGATATATATCTTGAGTGCATTGTGAGCATCCGATCATGTCGATGAACATGGCAGGCGCGTCTGGCGGCGGTGGGCGGCGTGGCCGGCGCCGCGCGGCTGTGATGGCCGAGATCAACGTCACCCCGATGGTCGACGTGATGCTGGTGCTGCTCATCATCTTCATGGTGGCGGCGCCGCTGATGACGTCGACCATCGATATCGACCTGCCGGTGGCGAGCGGCGGCAAGTCGCTGGCCTCGAACGCGCCGCCGCTGACCCTGTCCGTGAAACGAACCGGCGGCGCCTGCAATTCCAACATCGAACTGTATCTCGGGGAGACGCTGATTACGGCCGCCGAACTGCAGCCCAAAATCAAGGCTATCCGGGATACCAGGTCGGAGGCCGACAGCGTCGTCTACCTCCGGGGCGACAAGGATGTCTGCTATACGGATATGATGAAATTGCTGGGCTATATTCGCACCGCGGGTTTCAAGGCGAATATCGTTATCGTTCCCGAGGGGGGATGAGCTGACGTGAAGGTCAAGGTCGACAAAACGCTGATTGCCTCCGTTGCCCTGCACGTCTGCGTGCTGGGCTGGGGACTGATGTCGTTTTCGTCCAAGGCCTTTGATCTGATGCCGGAAGAGTCGGTGCCGGTCGACGTCATTTCCGCCGATCAGCTCGCCAAGGTCATGGCCGGCATGAAGACCGGCCAGAAGGCCCCGACGCCGCTGGTGGAGAAGGTCGCCGAAGCCAAGCCCGTGGAAGACGCCGTCGGCAAGATCACCGAGAAGGCGCCTGTCGTGACCGAGACGACGCCGCCGCCGGCGCCGAAGGTCGAGGAAAAGCCGGTCGAGAAAAAGCCCGATCCGCCCAAGGTGGCTGAGGCCAAGCCGGAACCCAAGAAGGAAGAGCCGAAGCCGATCGAGAAGAAGCCGGACCCCAAGGTCGATCCGATCGCCGAAGCCATCAAGAAGGAAGAGAAGAAGCCGCCGCCGAAGCCGGTGCAGGCCGCCAAGCCGCCGGAGCCGGCGAAGCCGAAGACCGAGCGCGCCTTCGACCAGTCCAAGATCGCAGCGCTGCTCGACAAGCGCGATCCCTCCAGGCAGGCCGTCACCGGCGATACGCTGAATTCCAACGCCGCGCTCGGTCTCGCCAAGGGCAAGGCCGCGGATAATTCGGCGACCTGGGGCGCGCTGTTCCAGGCCCAGGTCGAGCGCTGCTGGAAGAAACCCTATGGCGGCATCGAGGCCCAGAAGTCGGAAGCCGCCTTCGCCATCAAGCTGAAGCGCGACGGCACGCTGGAAGGGATGCCGGTTCCGGAGGGCACCCCGGCCACGCCGTATCTTCGCGTTTATCAGGAGAGCGCGCTGCGCGCGATCATCGAGTGCCAGCCGTATAAGCTGCCCGCGGCCTATTTCGATGAATGGAAATATTTCGCGCCCGTGTTTACCGAACGAAAGACTTGAACGCGCTCGCCCGTGGACGAACGCCAATATGGAACAAAGTCCGTAACAATGACTGACAACAATGAATTGCCCGAGATGCCGTTCCGCCTGAGCCGCCGCCAGATCATCTCCGGAATGGCCGCGCTCGGCATGGTGACGGGCTCTGCCCGCCACGCCCTGGCGCAGGGGCCGAAGCGCGTGATCATTCCCGAGGGCGACTTTGCGCCCCTGCCGATCGCGATCCCGAATTTCGTGGCGGGAACGCCTGCCGATGCCGAGGTCGGCGTCGGTGTAACGCAAGTCATCACCAACAACCTCAAGCGCAGCGGGCTGTTCGCGCCGATCGACCAGGCGGCCTATATCGAAAAAGTCATCAACATCGATGCGGCGCCGCAGTTCCAGAACTGGAAGACCATCAACGCCCAGGCGCTGGTGACCGGACGCATGACCCGGCAGGGCGACGGGCGGCTGAAGGCCGAATTCCGTCTCTGGGACGTCAACACCGCCCAGCAGCTGGCCGGCCAGCAGTACTTTACCTCGCCGGAATACTGGCGGCGGATCGCGCACATCATCTCCGACCAGATCTACGAACGTCTGACCGGCGAGAAAGGCTATTTCGACAGCCGCATCGTGTTCGTCGACGAGACCGGGCCGAAGGAGCGGCGCGTCAAGCGGCTGGCGATGATGGATCAGGACGGCGCCAATGTCCGCTACCTCACGCGCGGCGCCGATCTGGTGCTGACGCCGCGATTCTCGCCGTCGACCCAGGAAATCACCTATATGGAATTCGGCCAGGGCGACCCGCGCGTCTATCTGTTCAACATCGAAACCGGGCAGCGCGAGATCGTCGGCAACTTTCCGGGCATGTCGTTCTCGCCGCGCTTCTCGCCGGACGGCCAGCGCGTGATCATGAGCCTGCAGCAGGGCGGCAACTCGAACCTGTTCGTGATGGACCTGCGCTCGAAATCGACCACGCGCCTGACCGACACACCCGCCATCGATACCTCGCCGTCCTATTCGCCCGACGGCAGCAGGATCTGCTTCGAATCCGACCGGGGCGGCAAGCCTCAGATCTATGTCATGGCGGCGACCGGCGGCGGCGCGCAGCGCATCTCCTTCGGCGAAGGCAGTTACTCCACGCCGGTGTGGTCGCCGCGCGGCGACTATATCGCCTTCACCAAGCAGGGCGGCGGACAGTTCTCGATCGGCATCATGAAGACCGACGGTTCGGGCGAGCGCCTGCTCACCTCCGGCTACCATAATGAAGGCCCGACCTTCGCGCCGAACGGCCGTGTCCTGATGTTCTTCCGCGAACCCGGCGGCGGCGGCGGGCCGTCGCTGTACACGGTGGATATTTCCGGTCGCAATGAGCAGAAGGTCCCGACCCCCGGTTTCGCGTCCGATCCGGCCTGGTCGCCCCTGCTGTCCTGAGTTCGGCGCCCGTTAATCGGCAAACCTTGCCTAGCTTGCTGAATTAACGGGCATATTTTTGTTGTAACCCGGTCGAAAAAACATTCCGGTAACGATATTCCCTCAGAAAGGCTTCATCTGCGACGGGTAGAACTACGCCCTGAAATAGGACGCATGCACGCCCGATGCAGTTGGCAACCGAAAGCAGAAGCCTCGATCACAACATGTCGCCGTCGACTTACGCGGCGCTGATCGATTCGCTTTTTCAAAATCCCGCGCCGTTGTTCGCAGGCGCCGTCATGGTGGCCGGCGCCGCGGTCATGACGGCCCTCAAGACCGAAGTAGCTCTGCTCTGGCCATGCGTCGTGTTCCTGATCGCATCCGGAGCTGCCCGTGCGGTCGACATGCACTGGTACAAGACGCGCAGGTCGACGCTCACCGCCGAGGAAGCCGCACGTTGGGAAGCGCGCTATCAGATCGGGGCGATGGTCTATGCCATCGCGCTCGGAACGTGGTGCGCGGTCGCCTTGCTGTTCAGCGATGATGCCGTAGCGCACATGATCTGCGTGACCGTCACGACGGGATATGTGGCGGCGGGCGCCGGCCGGACCTACGGACGGCCGTGGATTTTCCATGTGCAGATCGCACTCGCCTGCGGGCCGACGGCGATCGCGCTGGCGCTCAAGGGCACTCCTTATTACATCGGCATGGCGGTCGTCAGCGCGGTGTTCTTCCTGGCGCTGAAGCAGATCTCGACCAATTTGCAGCGGATCTTCGTTCAGGCGCTGGTGGCGCGCGAACGCGAGGCGGCGCTGGCCGGCCAGTTCGACACCGCCCTGAACAACATGCCCCATGGCCTGTGCATGTTCGCCGCCGACGGGCGGCTTGCCGTCATGAATCACCGCTTCAGCGAAATGATGAACCTGTCCGACGACCTGGTGCAGCGCGGCGCCGGCGCGCGCGACATCATCGCCGCCTGCGTGGGCGGCGGATCGATTTCGGCGGCGAGCGGCAGGATGATCCTCTCGGAGATCGAGAATTCGCAGGCCAGGGATATCATCACCGCCGATCCCGACATCGCCAGAAGCCGGTCGCTGTCCTGGACATTCCAGCCGATGGCGGGCGGCGGCGCCGTCGTGCTGCTCGAAGACATCACCGAGCGGCGCAACGCCGAAGCCAGGATCAGTCACCTGGCGCGTTACGACGAGCTGACCGCGCTTCCCAACCGGGTCAATTTCCGCGACGAGATCGGCCGCTTGCTGGCGATCCGGCACGATGCCGAGCAGTTGTCGGCATTGCTGTTCATCGACCTCGACCAGTTCAAGCAGGTCAACGACACCCTGGGTCATCCGTGCGGCGACCAGCTGTTGTGCGCGGTTGCCGACCGGCTGCGCGCCATGCTGCGCCCGGAGGATTTCGTGGCCCGCTTCGGCGGCGACGAATTCGTGGTGTTCCAGCAGAACCTCAAATCGACCGAGGAAGCCGCCGTTCTGGCCCGGCGGATCGTCGAGCATCTGAGCGAGCGCTACAAGATCGACAATCACCTGGTCGAGATCGGCGCCAGTATCGGCATCGCGATGACCGGCCCCGGCGTCAGCGCCGATACGCTCCTGAAGAACGCCGACATGGCGCTCTATCGGGCCAAGGCGGACGGCCGCGGAACCTTCTGCTTCTTCCGCGACGAGATGGCGCAAACCGTCGAGGCGCGCCGCATCCTCGAACTCGACCTGCGCAAGGCGCTGGCCAACGAGGAATTCGAGCTGTTCTACCAGCCGCTGGTCAATCTCAAATCGGGGCGGATCGCGACCTGCGAAGCGCTGCTGCGCTGGAATCATCCGGTGCGCGGCACGGTGTCCCCGATCGACATCATTCCGGTCGCCGAGGACATGGGCCTGATCGTCGATCTCGGCCGCTGGATCCTGCGCAAGGCCTGCATGGAATGCATGAAATGGCCCGACGCCGTCAGCGTCGCGGTCAATTTTTCGCCGCAGCAGTTCCATCAGCGCGACGTGCTGAGCGAGGTTCGCTACGCGCTCGAGGTCTCCGGCCTGCCGGCCGACCGTCTCGAAATCGAGATCACCGAATCCTCGCTGCTGCGCAACACCCAGCTGACCCATGACGTGCTGTCGCAGCTGCACGCGCTCGGCGTGCGAATCTCGCTGGACGATTTCGGCACCGGCTATTCCAGCCTGAGCTATCTGCATAATTTCCCGCTGCAGAAGGTCAAGATCGACCGGTCCTTCCTGCAAGGCATCGACACCGACCGCCCGCTGACGCTGCTGCGCGGCGTGGCGCGGCTTTCCGCCGATCTCGGAATGTCCGTCGTGGTCGAGGGCATCGAGACCAACGAACAGCTGGAGCTGATTAGCGCTGACGGCACCGTCACCGAGGCGCAGGGCTACCTGTTCAGCCGGCCGGTGCCGGCGATGCGGGTCCGCCAGTTGCTCAATGCCTCGCACGGCCGCCGCCTGCCGGACGACCAGGTGCTGGTGCTGCCGTCACGGTCGATTGCCTGAAGACGCCGACCCGCCTGCGGGCGGAATTTCCACCGGCCTGCGCGATTGGGCCCGATGATTAAAATGCCACAGGTTAACCCTAACCCAGTGATGGCTTTGCATTTCGTTAAGAAGCTGTTAATCTTTTCCGGTGCGCGTATAAGTTGTTGGAAAGTTGTAAGGAGTACTAAATGAGGTCCGCTGCCGAACGGACGATCGTGGCCAGCGGACGAAGTCTGGATCTGGTCGATCAGGTAGACTATCGCGTTGCGACGACACCGGCGCAAAAGGAAGAGATCTACAATCTTCGCTACCGGGCCTATCTTCGCGAGGGGGCCATCAAGGCCTCGGCCGACGAACGCGTGGTCGATCAATTCGAGGATGCTCCCAACGCCTGGACGTTCGGCGTCTATTTCGACGGAGAACTCTATAGTTCGATCCGCATCAGCGTGCTGACGTCGGAATGGCGGATGTCGCCGTCGGTCGAGCTTTTCGGAGATGTTCTTCATCCGCGGCTGGACAAGGGGGAAATCTTCATCGATTCCACCCGGTTCGTCGCTGACCCCGACAAGGCGAGAAATTTTCCGGAACTTCCCTATGTGACGGTCAGGCTGGGTTCGATGGCCGGGGTTTACTTCCACGCCGACTACGGGCTGGCCATCGTTCGTCCCGAGCATCAGGCGTTCTACCGCCGGGTGTTTCTGCAGGAAACCTGGTGTGAGCCGCGATTGTACCCGGGTCTCGTGAAGCCGGTCGGATTGATGGCGGCACATTTGCCGACGGTGCGTGAGCGGGTCCTGGCCCGGTATCCGTTTCTGCGTTCGAGCGCTTTCGAGCGGCGGATGCTGTTCGAACGCGCCGGCGAGCATCAATCGCCGCCGGCGGACGTCTCCCCGTCCGAGCGCACCTCGCTGGTCCCGCAGTCCTGCCGCGTCGGCAGCTAGAACCCGACCCGGCTTCGCGGAGTCAGAGGCGGCCGGGACCGGTTCCCGTCCGTTGCGCGTGCTTCCGCGCCCCCCGGTCGATCGGACTGGATGCCCTGCCGGCTGAAAAGCAGGTGATCGCGGCCGTGCCCCCCGGCACCCTTCACCGTCGCGCCACATTTACAAATCATTAACTATCCCGGTTGCTTTTCGCGGTTTGCCGGCATTTGATCCGATCCGGCAACTCGTCATCAAGGTTGACGGAACGTTCGCTTAACCATCGCCCTGTAGACCGGATTACAGTTGGAAAACGTGAGCGCGGAGGCTCCGGAATGATACATCAGATGCGCATCCTGCAGGGATTGAAGCTGGCCGCGGTGCTCGCGGTGGCGCTGTCGATGGGCGCCTGCGCCAACAAGAACCCGCTTGGCGCCGACGGCGCGATGGCGAGCGCGGCGACGCCGGGCAGCCAGCAGGATTTCGTGGTCAATGTCGGCGACCGCGTCTTCTTCGAAAGCGACCAGACCGAATTGTCGCCGCAGGCGATCGCCACCCTGGAAAAGCAGGCGCGCTGGCTGCAGAGCTATAACCGCTACGCCTTCACCATCGAGGGCCACGCCGACGAGCGCGGCACCCGTGAATACAACATCGCGCTCGGCGCGCGGCGCGCCCAGTCGGTTCGCACCTTCCTTGCCTCGCGCGGCATCGAGGCGAGCCGGATGCGAACCATCTCCTACGGCAAGGAACGCCCGGTCGCGGTCTGCAACGACATCTCGTGCTGGTCGCAGAACCGCCGCGCCGTCACGGTGTTGAACGCCAGCTCCTGAAAGCACTGGCTTGTCGCAAAGTCCTTCCGGCGCCCATTGGGCGCCGGTTTCGTTTTGGCGGGTGCTCTGCCGGCCGTTTGTTTCAGTCACAATTCTGGCGTACTCCCTCTCTCAAGGTGTTTCGCTTTGCAACGCCCTTGCTTTCGATGTCACGCCGATCTCGTCAGGCCAAAATGTCATCCAGAATTCATGGAATTACCCGCGCCGTGGCGATTGCCGCGATGCTTGCGCTGTCGTCATCCGCTTGGGCGCAGCAGTCCGATGATGCCGATGCGGAGTTGCGAATCCAGCAGTTGGAGAATCGGCTGCGCCAGCTCACCGGCCAGAACGAGGAGCTGCAGTACCGCAACCGGCAGCTCGAGGAGCGGCTGAGGGCGCTGCAGGGCGGTGCCCAGGCAGCCCCCGGCGGACCGCCCGCCGCAGCCCCGCCCAGTATCGCTGCGCAGCCTGCTCTGGCACCGCTCCGGCAGCCCCAGATCCAGCCGGGTCCGCAGATCGCAGCACCCGCGCCGATCGTCCAGGAGCCCGCGCAGGGCGTGCCGCAGGGGCCGGGCCGTCGCCGTGGCGATGCCTTCGACCCCAGCCAGAATCCCAATGCTCCGGGCGCCCCGCAGGCGCTCGGCGGCGGCCAGCTGCCGATCCCTGCCGAGGGCCCGGTCGGCGCTCCCGGCGGCCGTGGGGCAGGGGAGCCGCTCGATCTCGCCAACACCGGAGGGCCACGCAATCCGGCCGCCGCCGTGCCACCGCAGGCGCGAACTCCTGGCGCGGGGGCCGGACTGACCACCCTGCCGCCGTCGGCGACCCCGAAGGACGAGTTCGACCTCGGCATCGGCTATATGCAGCGCAAGGACTATGCGCTGGCCGAAGAGACCATGCGCAGCTTCGCGCAGAAATACCCCGGCGATCCCCTGATGGCGGACTCGCAGTACTGGCTCGGCGAGAGTTTCTTCCAGCGCCAGCTCTACCGCGACGCCGCGGAGTCCTTCCTCGCGGTGACCACCAAATTCGATAAATCGGGCAAGGCCCCGGACGCCCTGCTGCGGCTTGGCCAGTCGCTGGCGGCCCTGAAGGAGAAGGAAGCCGCCTGTGCGGCGCTCGGCGAGGTGACGCGAAAATACCCCCGCGCCTCGAGCGGCGTCAAAACGGCAGTGGACCGCGAGCAGAAGCGGAATAAGTGCTAACCTCGGTTGCTCGGGTCTGCCATCAGACCTCGATATCAGCCAGCGGCGCCATGCCCGACGACGACAACGATCCGATTTCGGTGAGGGACGCGAAGCTGCTGTTCGCGGACTGGAAGACTGCACCGGCACTTCTGCTCGCGGTTTCCGGCGGTCCCGATTCAATCGCCCTGATGTGGCTTGCGGCGCGCTGGCGCCGCGCGCTGACGCGTGGTCCGCGGTTGGTTGCCGTCACGGTCGATCATGGCCTGCGTGCCGAGGCCGCCGCCGAGGCGCGTGAGGTGAAACGGCTGGCGCGCACGCTCGAAATGGAGCATCGCACGCTGCACTGGAGCGGTCCGAAGCCTGTGGCCGGATTGCCGGCCGCGGCACGATCGGCGCGCTACCGCCTGCTGGCGAAGGCGGCGCGGCAGAGCGGCGCCACCCACATCCTCACCGCCCATACCCGTGACGATCAGGCCGAAACGCTGCTGATGCGCCTGCTGCGCGGCAGTGGCATCGCCGGCCTTTCGGCCATGGCGCGGCAATCGGAGCGCGATGGCGTGTGGTTGGCGCGCCCCTTTCTGGACGTTTCGAAATCGCGGCTGATCGTCACGCTCGAGAAGGCGAAGGTCGGCTTTGCCGACGATCCGACCAACCGCGACCCGCACTTCACCCGTCCGCGGCTGCGCGCCCTGATGCCCGCGCTCGCCGCCGAGGGCGGCGATCCGCGCAATCTGGCGCGGCTGGCCGCCCGGCTGGCCCGGGCCAACGCCGCGGTGGAAGTACTGACCGATGGCGCCGAGCGCTATCTCGCGCTGAGGGATCGCGACGCCCCGGGTTCCCCCTTCGCCGCCGAATCGTCCGAGGCCGAATCTCTCGACGTCCGGTCTTTTGATGCCAAGGCGTTCGCCGCCATGCCGGAGGAAATCCGGCTTCGGCTGCTGAAGCGCGCCATCGACCGTTTCGGTCATGAGGGACCGGCGGAACTCGGCAAGGTCGAAGCCCTGCTGGCGGCGTTGGACCGGGCCATGGCAGAACGGCCCGGACTTGGCCGACAGAGGCTGAAACAGACCCTTGCCGGTGCGCTGGTCGGCCTGACCGGCGGCCGGATTCGCGTCGAACCGGCGCCCGCCCGCCGTCGCCGGACGGAATGACGTCCGGATCGAGCCCGTGCTGGCGGTCGTATGGGGCCGATGGAGTCTTAACCACCTCGGAAAACACCGGTTTCACCGCCATTATTTGAGCGGGAATCCGGCTTACATGCGTTAAATAGTCCTGCCTGGTTCCCTTGGCATCGACCGGGGCGACACCTAGATTGGAGTGTAGCGGACTTGGGGATTCCTTGGAGATTCCCGGGTGCCGGCCTCAAGAACACCACCCAAGGACATAAGGCCGCGATCCGCGCGACCACGAAGGAAGATCGATGAACGCCAATCTGCGCAATTTCGCCCTCTGGGTTATTATTGTTTTGCTGTTGTTGGCACTGTTTACGCTCTTCCAGAATCCTGGTCAGCGCGCAGCCTCGCAGGAAATCACGTTCTCGCAGCTGTTGAGCGAGGTCGATCAGAACAAGGTTCGCGACGTCGTCATCCAGGGGCCGGATATCCACGGCACCTTCACCAACGGCTCGGCCTTCCAGACCTATGCGCCGAACGACCCGACGCTGGTCAAGCGCCTGTATGATGCCAAGGTGAATGTCAGCGCGAAGCCGCCCGGCGACAACGTGCCGTGGTTCGTGTCGCTTCTGGTTTCGTGGCTGCCATTCATCGCGCTGATCGGCGTCTGGGTCTTCCTGTCGCGACAGATGCAGGGCGGCGCCGGCAAGGCGATGGGCTTCGGCAAGTCGCGCGCCAAGATGCTGACCGAGGCGCATGGCCGCGTCACCTTCGAGGACGTCGCCGGCGTCGACGAGGCCAAGCAGGACCTGCAGGAAATCGTCGAATTCCTGCGCGACCCCGGCAAATATCAACGGCTGGGCGGACGGATTCCGCACGGCGTGCTGCTGGTCGGCCCTCCCGGCACCGGCAAGACCTTGATCGCGCGCGCGGTGGCGGGCGAAGCCAACGTGCCGTTCTTCACCATCTCGGGTTCGGACTTCGTCGAAATGTTCGTCGGCGTCGGCGCCTCCCGTGTCCGTGACATGTTCGAACAGGCCAAGAAGAACGCGCCCTGCATCATCTTCATCGACGAAATCGACGCGGTCGGTCGCCATCGCGGCGCCGGTCTCGGCGGCGGCAATGACGAGCGCGAGCAGACCCTGAACCAGTTGCTGGTCGAGATGGACGGCTTCGAAGCCAACGAGGGCGTGATCCTGATCGCGGCGACCAACCGGCCGGACGTGCTCGATCCCGCGCTGCTGCGCCCGGGCCGTTTCGACCGCCAGGTGGTGGTGCCCAATCCGGACGTCGTCGGCCGCGAACAGATCCTCAAGGTTCACGTCCGCAAGGTGCCGCTGGCGCCGGATATCAACCTGAAGACCATCGCCCGCGGCACGCCCGGTTTCTCCGGCGCCGACCTGATGAACCTCGTCAACGAAGCGGCCCTCACCGCCGCGCGCCGCAACAAGCGCATGGTGACCCAGGCCGAGTTCGAAGAGGCCAAGGACAAGGTCATGATGGGCGCCGAGCGCAAGTCGCTGGTGATGACCGAAGAAGAGAAGATGCTGACCGCCTACCACGAGGGCGGCCACGCCATCGTCGGGCTCAACGTGATTGCGACCGATCCGATCCACAAGGCCACGATCATTCCGCGCGGCCGTGCGCTCGGCATGGTGATGCAGCTGCCCGAGCGCGACAAGCTGTCGATGTCGCTCGAGCAGATGACCTCGCGGCTGGCCATCATGATGGGCGGACGCGTGGCGGAAGAACTGATCTTCGGCCGCGAGAAGGTCACGTCAGGCGCTTCGTCCGACATCGAGCAGGCCACGAGGCTGGCGCGGATGATGGTGACGCGCTGGGGCCTGTCGGAAGAACTCGGCACCGTGTCCTACGGCGAGAACCAGGACGAGGTGTTCCTCGGCATGTCGGTATCGCGGACCCAGAACGCTTCGGAAGCCACGGTTCAGAAGATCGACACCGAGATCCGGCGCTTCGTCGAAGAGGGCTACAAGGAAGCGACCCGCATTCTCACCGAGAAGCGCGCCGACCTCGAAGCCCTGGCCAAGGGCCTGCTCGAATTCGAAACCCTGAGCGGCGACGAAATTCAGGACCTGCTCAAGGGCAAGAAGCCGAACCGCGAGTCGGTGCTGGAGCCGACCACGCCGCGCACCTCGGCGGTACCGCCGGCCGGCAAGCCGCGCCCGCGTCCCGATCCGGACGCCGGCCTGGAGCCGCAGCCGCAGGCGTAATGCGGCGTGGCTGCCATCGTTGATTTGGAAACGGGCGCATCATGCGCCCGTTTTCTTGTGTGAATGCTCGCGTCGTGGGGGGGCTCGTCATGCCCGTCGTTGAATGCGATGTCCCGCCCGGTGAGGAGCTCTGCCGAAATCCCTCAACGAGTCGTCCCGGCCTCCGAGCCGGGACCCATACTCCGTGCCGGTGCGATTGGAATACGGTGTTGAGGCATCTGTGCGAGGCGATAGGCCGGTGGCGATGGCCCCGGCCCGGAGCCGGAACGACAGGGTAATTCTCATCACCACCGCCCCAAACCTTAAGATTTCTTAACGGCTGTCTGCCTATTGGTGGAGAGCGCGCGCGTCGCGAAGGTTTGCGGCGTGCGCAAGGGAGCTCGCATGGCCACGCCCGTATCCGTTCCGACAACTCCCGGCGAGCACCGCGCGATCCCCCCGGCGCTGCTGAACGTCTGCTTTGCGCTGGCCGTCATCAACCTCTCGTTTTTCCCGACCGCGTATCTGGCCCACTGGTGGATCACCGATTCCGCCGGACTGGGCATCCCGACCGATTTCGTCAACGTCTGGGCCGCGGGCCGGCTGGCGCTGGACGGTCATCCCGCTCAGGCCTGGGACTGGAATATTCAAAAGCAGGTCGAAGTGGCACTGCTCGGCCAGGATTTTACCGGCTATTTCGCCTGGCATTATCCGCCGCCCTTCCTGTTCATCGCCTCCCTGCTGGCGCATTTCCCCTACGCCGTCGCGTTCATCGGCTGGGCGCTGCTGAGCCTCGTGCCTTATCTCGCCATGATGCGCGCGATCGTCGGGCGTCCCTTTGGCCTGTTGCTGGCGGTGGCGGTGCCGATGGCGTTCAACAATGTGCTGGTCGGCCAGAATGGGTTTCTCACCGCGGCCCTGATCGGCGGCACGCTTTACCTGATGCCGGTGCGGCCGATGCTTTCCGGCATCTGCCTTGGGCTGCTCAGCTACAAGCCGCAATACGGTTTGCTGTTTCCGCTGGTGCTGATCGCGGCGTCGCAATGGACGGTGTTCTTCACCGCCGCTGTTGTGACAGTGGTGATGGCCGTCGCATCGTGGCTCGCCTTCGGCACCGAGAGCTGGCAGGCGTTCTTCCACTGGATGCCGATGTTTTCGCAGGCCTTCCTCACCGAAGGCAAGGCGCCGTGGTGGAAGATGCAGAGCCTGTTCGCGCTGGTGCGCACCTTCGGCGGCACCGAACAACTGGCCTGGATCTTCCACTGGATCTTCGCAGGTGCCGTGGCGGTGGTGCTGGCGCTGATGTGGCGGAGCCGCGTGCGCTACGCCGTTAAGGCCGCCGCATTGGCGACCGGCACCTTGCTGACCACGCCCTATCTCTTCATGTACGACATGATGGTGCTGGCGATACCGGTCGCTTTCCTGGTCCGCATCGGGCTTTCGAGCGGCTTTCTCGCCTGGGAGCTTCCGGCGTTGGCCTGCGCGCTGGCCATGATCGCGGGCTTCATCCTCACCGGCGTGCCACTCGGCTTCGGCGCCACGCTGATCGTGGCCGGTCTCGTGCTGCGTCGTGCCAGCCTGTGGAGGCGGCCCGAGCCGGCGCCCTCGATGGTGTCGGCCGCCACCTGAGCTGGACACGCGCTGCCGGCGCCTCCGCCACCATCTGAATCCCGATATTTGTCGCTTGTCATCAGCCCTGAATAGTTGTTCAGTTCTTCAAAGCGGTTTGTGCCAAACTGCTCAAAACAACTGAAGACGCACGCGTTTTGCCGGGCCCGGTTTGGCCGGCAGGGCGCCCGGGACGAGAAACGCGCCATGGTCTATCGGCGAACCCATCAGGTGGTGAAGCGGCTGGCGGCGCGGCGCAGCGCCATCCTGGCGGCGGCGCGGGATGCCGCCGCCGAGGGCGGCATGGCCGCGGTGCAGATCGCGCCGGTGGCGATCCGCGCCAATGTCGCGGCCGGTACCGTCTATCGCTACTTCCCCTCCAAGGCGGATCTGATCTCCGAACTGATCGCCGACGTCTCGCGCGACGAACTGGCGGCGATCCGCCGCGCCGCGGACGCGGCTCCCGGCCCGTCGTCGGCGTTGGCCGCCGCCGTCACCACGGTGGCGGTGCACGTGCTGTCGCAGCGCAAGCTCGCCTGGGGCATTTTGGCCGAGCCGGTCGATGTCGACGTCACCGCGTCCCGGCTCGTCAACCGACGCGAGATCGCCGGCGAGATAGCGAGCCGGATCGACGCCGCCGTTCGCGCCGGGCATCTGCCGGCGCAGGACACCGCACTCGCCGCCACCGCACTGCTCGGCGCGCTGCATGAATCGCTGGTCGGGCCGCTGGCGCCGGACAATTCAGATGATTCCGGAAAGCTGCGCGACGCCGTTCAAACCGTGACGCTGCTGGCGCTGCGCGCCGTCGGCGTGATGGACGCCCGCGCCCGCGGCCTCGTGGTGCAGGCGGTACTGCCGGCGAAGGCGCTGGTCGGGGCTTAAGCAAAATCGCAGGAATCGTAGGGTGGGCAAAGGCGCGCTTGCGCCGTGCCCACCATCTTCGTGCAACGCATGTGATTGGTGGGCACGGCGCGAAGAGCGCGCCTTTGCCCACCCTACGGACCATGGATGACCCGACGGGCAAATCACTTCGGTTTATCGGAAATCGTGTCAAGCCCTCCGCACAAAAATATTTCGCTTAACACGTCGGGCAAATCACCTTTACTGATTCGCCCGTCTCACCCGAACGAGGGACGTTGCGCAGGTCACGAACGCGCGGTGGGATGCGATGGACGCGACAGCGTCGGGCGCGCAGTTGCAGCCGCAGGGCGAGATGAACCTCGTGAGCGGCATGCGGCGCGCAGACCGACGGCGCTGCCAACTATCCTCGCTGGAACTGGCCGGGACGCACGAGGACCGGCGAGAGCTCTGGCAGGATGGGCGCGGACGGCGAAATGGTGTGGTCCTGACGCCCCAAGGCTGGCGTCAAGTCGTGTGGAGATGCATCCGGCTCAACCGGGTCGAGATGCATCGTCAATCCGCACGGCGACGGTGGCAAAAGTGCAGGGCTCACCGGGGAGATCACCTATAAGCCGTAAGCCATCGTGCAGGGAAAGCCGGATGATCCGGTTCACCTGTGGTCCACTCGTGCGCCTGTTGTGCGTACGACCGCGGGTGCAATCGGCGCCCGGCTTTCCCTGCGCCCTTCTTTCTTTCGAAGGGTGAAACTGCTGGCATACCTCGGGCACATCGCGCCGCGAGAATGCGGACGTGTATTTGGAATGTATCGACGTCATTGCGAGGAGCTCTTGCGACGAAGCAATCCAGCTTTCTTCTTTTGCTGTTGAAAAGAAAGCTGGATTGCTTCGCTTCGCTCGCAATGACGTTGATGGATTGGGGAGCACGCCGCTCGCACAAACACCGCTGTCATCGCCCGGCGCAGACCGGGCGACCCAGTATTCCAGAGAAGTCAACGATAGGGCCGAGAAGCCGCGGCGTACTGGATCGCCCGGCCAAGCCGGGCGACGACAAGTTGTGACAGAATCACATATCCGCGTCGCCGTCCGGGCCGACCGAGGCGATACGCAGCATGTTGGTGGTGCCGGGCGAACGGAGCGGCACACCGGCCACGATGATGACGCGCTGGCCGGCCCTGGCAAAACCGTCTCGAAACGCAATCGAGCCGGCGCGGCTGACCATGTCGTCGAGATCCTGCGCGTCTTCGGCGACCACGCAATGCACGCCCCACACCAGCGACAGCTTGCGCCCGGTCGCCAGATTCGGCGTGATCGCGACCACCGGCGGCTTCGGCCGCTCGCGCGCGACCCGCAGCGCGGTCGAGCCCGAACTGGTCCAGCAGATGATCGCCGACAGGTCCAGCGTTTCGGCGATCTGCCGCGCGGCATCGGCGATGGCGTCGCCGATGGTCGGCTCCGGCTCGGCGCGCTGCGCGTTGAGCACACCGCGATAGGTCGGGTCGCGCTCCACTTCCTCGCCGATCCGGTTCATGGTCGAGACCGCCTCGACCGGAAACTTGCCGGCCGCCGATTCCGCCGACAGCATGATGGCATCGGCGCCTTCGTAGACCGCGGTGGCGACGTCGGAGACCTCGGCGCGGGTCGGCACCGGACTCTGGATCATCGATTCCAGCATTTGCGTTGCCACCACCACCGGCTTGCCGGCGCGCCGCGCCATCCGGGTCATCTGCTTCTGCAGGCTCGGCACCCGCTCCAGCGGCAGTTCGACGCCGAGATCGCCGCGCGCCACCATCAGCGCGTCGGAGGCCTCGATGATCTCGGGCAGCCGGTCGATCGCCTGCGGCTTTTCGATTTTCGCCATCACGGCGGCGCGACCGCGGATCATTTTCTTGGCTTCGAGAACGTCTTCGGCGCGCTGCACGAAGGACAGCGCGACCCAGTCGATTCCGGTCACCAGCGCGGCGTCGAGGTCGGCGCGATCCTTCGGCGTCATCGCCGAGACCGGCAGATCGGTGTCGGGCAGGCTGACGCCCTTGCGGTCCGACATCCTGCCGCCGATCACGACGCGGGTGACCGCGCGTTCCGGCGAGGTTTCTTCGGCGATCAGGCGGACCTTGCCGTCATCGAGCAGCAGCGCATGGCCCGGCCGCAGCGCGGCCAGAATTTCCGGATGCGGAAGGTGGACGCGAGTGTTGTCGCCCGGGGCCTTGCTGGAATCGAGCACGAAGCTTTCGCCGTTCTTGAGCTGGATCGCGCCTTCGGCGAACGATCCCAGGCGAAGTTTCGGGCCCTGCAGATCGACCAGGATGCCGATCGGGCGGCCATAGCTGCTCTCGACATTGCGAATGGTCTTGACCAGTTCGCGCATGGTGCCGTGCGAGGTGTGGCTCATGTTGATGCGGAACAGGTCGGCGCCGGCCTCGAACAGCTTGCGGATCATCGCGCTGTCGGAAGAGGCGGGGCCGAGCGTTGCCAGGATCTTGATGCGGCGAAGGCGTCTCATTGTTTTCTTCCAGGGGCCGGCGGCAGACCAGGCGCGCCCGGAGGCGGCCCGCCCGGCGAATTCGGCATCCCTTGAAAACCACCGGGGCCGCCGGGGCCAACCGTTCCCGGCATCCCCGGCAAGCGCGGCGCAGGGGTTTCGTTGGATTCGGTCAGTTGCACGGTCCAGGCGCGCTGCTCGCCGGTGTCGACCTCGAAGAAGCCGGTGCGGTCAAATCCGCGCGCCAGGCAATTTTCGGTGCCCTTGATGGTGAATTCCTTGTCGCGCGAACACATGAATGCCTGTCCCGACCACTCGCCGCCGCGGTCGTAATCGAGCGCGTAGATATAATAGAAGCGTGCGACAAGCGTGCCGCGCAGCAGGGTTTCGCAGCTACGGGAGGACACGTTCCACCAGCCTTCGGTGGTCCAGCCCTCGGCATCCTTGTAACCGAGCGCAATGCCGACCCGGCTGGAGGTGTTGTTGCAGAGACGAAAGTCCGCCGCGGCCGAACCGTTCCACAGGCATGTCACCGCAAGCACCAGCGCCGGGATCAGACCGGCGGTCAGGCGAGCGGGAAGGGAATGCCGACGGTGGGAATCGCTTGCGATCATTTAGTGAAGCTATATCAGTTCCTTGATGATTTCGCGTAGGCCATCGGCAGCTGTCAACGCCGGCCGCGGCCGTTTTGGGCAAGAGGGCCGAAATTCGGCCTCGAGGCCCCGCTTTGCGCTGCGATATGGTAAAATCTGTGACAACTCCCACCTTATGACAATATCACCCCGGGGAAGAGACGCGGCCATGGCCATCGACGACAAAACCACAACGGAACTCGAGGCGGCGGCCTTTCGACGCCTGGTCGAGCATCTGCGCGGGCGCACCGACGTCCAGAACATCGACCTGATGAATCTGGCGGGTTTCTGCCGCAACTGCCTGTCGAACTGGCTGAAGGAAGAAGCCGACGCCAAGGGCGTGGCCATGACCAGGGACGAAAGCCGCGAGGCGGTCTACGGCATGCCCTACGAGACCTGGAAGGCGACCCATCAGGGCCCGGCCACACCAGAGCAACTCGCTGCGATGAAAAAGAGCCATAGCGGGCACTAATCCGTTTTCAACGTCGAGTCCGTGTTCCATTCGTCGTCATGGCCGGGACAAGCCCGGGCATGACGAGTTTCGACTACCGTCTTTCTCCTGTGGGCGCGCTGTGGATGAGCGCGATGTTGCCTTGACGCAAGGCACCGCACTCTTGAGGGTCATTCTCAGAATGCGGTGCGTGGAAAGCGTGCGGCGCTCTCTCACACCTCAACATCAGTTCATTCAGGAGTACCCGATGGCCACCCCAGCCGCTGCCGTCCAGGACGAGCCCGCGACCAAATTCGCCAAAGATCAGCTCAAGGCCATCATCGAGCGCATCGAACGGCTGGAAGAGGAAAAGAAGACCATCGCCGACGATATCCGCGACGTCTATGCCGAGGCCAAGGGCAACGGCTTCGACGTCAAGGCGCTGCGCACCATCGTGCGCATGCGCAAGCAGGACGCCAATGAGCGGGCGGAAGAAGAAACCATCCTGGAAACCTACCTGCAGGCGCTGGGAATGCTGTGAGGCGCTAACGCGCCTCTATCGTCGTCCCCGCGAACGCGGGGACCCATAATCCGCGGCTCTCATAATTGCAGAAGGTCTCCGACGCCGTGCTCCAACGACAGGGCACGGTGTATGGGTCCTCGCGTTCGCGAGGACGACACCGAATGTATTGAAGCAGTTGACGTTCGATTGCGCCAGCAAGCGCTCAGCGCAGCGCGGCGGTTCGCATCACGAACGACTGCGTCGCCAGCCTGGCGGTGGCCGATCCGGTAAAGCGGTCGCAGATCAATCCCGGCTGCGGATCGTCCGAGAAGCTCATCGCGACGATGGCCTGCGGCTTGACGAAATGGGCGCGCATCACGGTCATGTCGGAATCGCCGAGCACGGTCGCGGACATCGAGGTGCTGGCGCTTGGCGCCAGGATCATGACTCGCATCCAGACATCATTGCCCCTGGAAGCGGCAAGTCGCGTCGCGGTCGCAACCACGCTCGGTTGACCCTGCGGTCCCTTGGCGACCACCGTATCGATCGTCGGGGCGAGCAGCGGGTTACGGGCCGGGCGGGCGCTGCGGGGGATCGGCGCGCTGGCTGCGACGATATTGGCGCGGTCGACCGGCGATGAGGCTGCCGGCGCGTAAGCCAGCGCCTTCTTGAAGGCTTCGGTGACGCTGGCGGTCGCTTGCGGATCGGCTGAATTGACGGCGTTGCGGGCACTGATGGCGGCGATCTGCGCCGGAGTGGCCTGTTTCGGCGCCGCATCCCAGAAGCCGCGGGCATTGATGATGTCGGCCGGCGTTTGCAGCCTTGCTTCGCCCTTGTCAGCCGATGCGGCCTGCTTCGGCTTTGCGGGCTGCGCGATCTGGGCGTCGGCCGAGGCCAGCTGGAACGTCGAACCGACAGGCTTTGCGCGCGGCATCGGAACCGGGTCGGCGGGTTTGGCGGGAGCGGCCGCGGCCATCACGCTAACAGGCGAGGGCTTGCCGCGAGCGGCGGGGGCGACGGGAGCGCCTTCGTCTTCCTCGTCGTTCGACTTGCTCCGGAACAGGGAGGCGAACAGGCCGGGCTTGCCCTTGCTCGAGACCTCGTCGCCGGTCCCGCGCTTTTCGATGTCGGCCAGTGCCAGCTCATAGCCCTTGAGCGGTTTGCCGTTGGAAGGAACATGTACGGTGCGGCCGTCGGGAAACACCCGGGCCAGCTGGTCGTGGTTCATCCGCGGCCAGTGCCGGATGCTGCCGGTATCGAGATGGACGAACGGCGATCCGGAAGTTGGATAGAATCCGACGCCGCCGCGCTGCAGGCGAAGCCCGGCGGTGCGGACCTGCTCGAGCGGCACTTCCGGAATGAAGAAATCGATGGCGTGGCCGAGTACGTGCTGGCTGTTGCGGGCCACTCCCGAGGAGCGGCGGCGGAGCATCGAGTTGGTGGCGGGGGAGCGGTAGGAGGAGATGATGTTGATGGGCTTCTTGCCGTCGACGTCGCGGTAGACTTCCCAGAGGATGTCGAACAGCCGACGGTCCATCGTGGTCTGTTCCTGGCTGCGCCAGTCGCGGAGGAAGTGGTTGAGTTTCTTCAGCGCTTCTTCGTCATAGCGCCCGTCGCGCTTGAAGGTGACGGTGAGAGCTTCATCGGAATGGGTGTGGTGGAACGAGAGGGTGCGGGTTTCGTTGAGCGCGGTCGCGTCCTGGACTGCGCCGGCGCCGGCCAGCAACAGCAAGCATGTCAGGCCGGCGTGACAGCCGGCTTTCGGGAGCGACAGCGAGTTGAATTGGCGTGCGAAACCAGACAGCACGTATGAGCCCACCCAGAGGACAACCGAACGAGGAACTCTTTCGCTACCCCATGTGGCGAAAGATGGTTAATGCAGACTTAACACTGGGTGGGTTATTTGAGATTTTAGTCCCACCCCCCAAGTAGGCATAACCTAACCCGTCGAGTGTGGCGAAAAAGTGCCCGCTGCTTAAATCGGGATGGAGAATGGTTAACGTAAACGATCTCGCCCATCAGACGAGATCGTTGATATTGTTTCAGAATTTACTCAAACCGGCCGAATCCGGCAATTAACGGGTGATCACCCGTCGCTGCTGCTGGCGGCCGACGGGGGCGGGGGGTGTCGCCGGTCCGCCGAACAGCCGCTCGAAGAACGAAGGGCCGGAATTGTCGTTGAAGGCAACGTTGGAGGGCAACGACGAGCCGTTCGGCCGGCCGTAGCTGGGATTGGCGTGGGCGACGACGTTCTCCAGATCCCGGCTGCCGGAGTTCTTGAGCAGCGGCATCATCTTGGCATCGCGGCCGTAGACATCCTTGCGGAATTGCAGCTTGCCGGCGTCGTCCACGAACGCGGTCTGGTAGGTGATGTGGACCGGGACCGGCGTCGGGAAATTGATGTTCGTCTCGCCGCGGCCATACATGCCGCGGATTTTTTCCGCGGTGTATTTCTCGTTCGGAAGCACGATGTTGAGCAGGGTCGCGCCGTACTGATCCGGATTTTGCACCCGCATGCAGCCATGGCTGAAGGCGCGCTCGTCCTTGGCGAACAGGTGCTTGTCCGGGGTGTCGTGCTGATAGACCAGGAACTTGTTCGGGAAGTTGAAACGGATGCGGCCAAGCGCATTGGCTTCGCCGGGCGGCTGCGAAATGCGGATGCTGCCGTCACGAGCGCGTTCCATCTTCAGGCCCATGCGTTGCAGCACGGTCGGATCCTGCTGCAGCGCCGGCAGGTATTCGTTGTAGATGATCGACGGCGGCACGTTCCAGGTCGGATTGACCGTGATGAACTTCATCGTTTCGGTCAGCATCGGCGTGGCGTGGTTGCCCGGCTTGCCGGTCACCACACGGGTGGTCCAGACCTCACCGCCACCCTGCATCACCTTGAGCGTGAAGTCGGGCACATTGAGGATCACATAGGCGTTGTTGAGCGCCGGCGCGCCGAGCTGGCGCGGCAGCCAGCGCAGACGCTCCATGTTGAGGATCACGGTGTCGATCTGGCGGTCGCGCTTCGGGCTGTTGATGGCCTTGACGGTCCTGTCGTCGAGCACGCCGGTCGGCTTGATGTCGGCGCCTTCCTGGAACTTGCGCACGGCTGCGGCGACCTTGGCGTCGTATTTGGTGTCATCGGGGTTCTCGGTGACGCCGAGCTTGGCACGCAGTTGCGGCACCCGCGGATCTTCCGGCGTGACCGCCGGCTGTTTCTTGGTGGCGGCCTTGAATGCGAGCGGCGGGCCTTCGGCGATCTGCATCACCGGTCCTTCGCCCTGACCGCGCAGCTCGGCCAGCTTGGCCTTCAAATTCTTGTAAAGCTTGTGGGGGGGATTGTAGCTCTCGAGCGCGGCCGACGCGTCCTTGGCGGTCGTGACATTGGCCAGCACTTCGGCGGGGTCGGTCGGGTGTTCGGGATAGAGGATGTCGTACGAGACCTGCGACCAGTGCATTCGGCTGCTCTGCGCCTGGCGCGCATAGTCCAGCATGCTGGCTGTCAGTTTCAGTTCGGCTTCCGCGAGCGCATCGGGCGTTGCCGCCGCGGTGAAATCCGGCACCGGATAATCGGCAGCGTTCAGGCCCTCGGCGGCGGCATCCTTGAGCCGCGCGATGACGCCCCTGGCGCTGGTGGTTGCTGTGCCGCTTTGGGTCCACAGCGGGGCAAATTCGCGTGCCGCATAAAACTTCTCGACCGCGGCCCGTTCGCCCTTGCGATCGAAATAGCGCGATGCCTTCGCGCCCATCAGTTCACGAAGCTTGTCGGCGACGGGCTGGTCTGCCGCCGGGACATTGCTCGCGGCCTTGACCGGCTCGGGAGCCGGCGCTGCGGTGGCAGCCGTCGGAGGTGCGGCGGCGGGCGCGGTGACGACATCGGCAGGTTTGGGCTCGGCGGCTTTCTCCGTCGGCGTTCCGGCCGCGGTCCTGGGCTCCGTCGCCTTCGCCGCGTCGGGCAGCGTCGCGGTGGAATCCAGCTTGAAATCGCTGGCGGTCGGGGGTGGCACGTTGGCGGGTTCGGGACGCGGGATCGCCGCTTCGATCGCGAGTTCGGCGGCGCTGCTGCGGGCCGGACCGGCCTGCGCGAATGCCGAGGTCGCGGACACCGTGAGGAAGGTCGCCGCGACAGCCATCAGCACGCGGTCATATCCAGCACGGTTGGTCGAACGGTCACGCATCGTCACACCCCTTGGGCGAAACTGCCCCGGCATTGGAACAGTTCTTGATAAATCCGGTACGGTAGTCGTTCCGTACAGCTTCGCTAAAGCGCCGGCCTTGTTGTTCGGAAGCAACATTCAGCAACGACATTGGTTCGTTTCTGAACGCATTCCGGATCTCTCCAGTGTTGCTACGCCTGCACGCAACGATTCATACGCAGACGGTACATGCGCCCCCTTGAAGCGGCCAGCGCCACGCGGGGCAACTCACGAGAAACTGACTTCAAATCACCCCATTGGCAACGAATTGCGCGCTTTTGCCACGCTCTTTGCCTTTTGTCTGTTACCGCCAAGCAACGGTTCAAATGTTCCGGAACAGCGATGTCGGCGGTCTTGGCATCGCGGACACCGCATCGCCACAATCCGACTCCCGTTCAGCTTGCCTCGTCCGCGCTGCCGGATGCCGGATCGTCCGCGGCAGCCTCGTCGAGCTTGCGGTAGAGCGTCGAGCGGCCGATTTTCAATCGACGCGCCACCTCGGACATCTGGCCGCGGTAATGCGAGATTGCGAACCGGATGATCTCGCTTTCCATCTCCTCGAGCGGGCGCATTTCGCCTGCGCTGGTCAGCATCGCCAGGGTCCCGGCCGACGGCAAGGGAACGATTGGTATTTCATTACCGGGGATCATCGTAGGCACGGTCGAATGAAAGGCGGGGCCGACGATCAGGGGCTCGGCATGCTGGTTGTGCCCGTCGGGTGCGGAGGCGGACTGCGCCGCGCTTACCGGAAAATCGGCCAGCCCGAGCTGGTCGTGGTCGCTCATGACGACGGCGCGATAGACCGCATTCTCGAGCTGACGGATATTGCCGGGCCACTCCAGTTGCGACAGGTGCGCCATCGCCTCGCCGCTGATGCCGGTGATCGGGCGGTTTTCCTCGGCGCAGAACCTCGCCAGGAAATGCCGCAGCAGATGCGGGATGTCCTCGCGCCGCATCCGCAACGGCGGAATCGTCAGCGGCAGCACATGCAGGCGATAGAACAGGTCCTCGCGAAACTTGCCGTTCTTGACGTGGTCGAGCAGCTTGCGGTTGGTGGCCGAAATGATGCGGACGTCGACCTTGACGGGCTTGCGTCCCCCGACCGCCTCGACGGTGCCTTCCTGCAGCGCGCGCAGCAGCTTGACCTGCGCCGCCAGCGGCAACTCGCCGACTTCGTCGAGAAACAGGGTGCCGCCGGAGGCTTCGACGAATTTGCCCAGATGGCGTTCGGTGGCGCCGGTGAAGGCGCCCTTCTCGTGGCCGAACAGAATCGACTCCACGAGATTGTCGGGGATCGCGCCGCAATTGACGGCGACGAACGGCTTGGCCTTGCGTTCGCCGCTGCCGTGGATGGCGCGCGCGAATAATTCCTTGCCGACGCCGGATTCGCCTTCGATCAGCACCGGAATGGTCGAGGCGGCGGCCTTCTGCGCGGTGCGCAGCACGCCGGCCATGGTTTCGCTGCGGGTGACGACATCGGCAAACGTCAGCCGGCCTTCCTTGGCGTGGCGGATGCGCTGCAGTTCGCCCTTCAGCGCGCTGGCGTTGAGTGCGTTGCGCAAGCTGACCTGCAGCCGCTCGACACCGACCGGCTTGACTACGAAGTCCTGGGCGCCGGCGCGCATCGCCGACACCACATTGTCGATGCCGCCATGGGCGGTCTGCACGATGACGGGGATGTTGAGGCCGGCTTCGCGGATCTTGGCCAGCACGCCCATGCCGTCGAGGCCGGGCATGACAAGATCGAGCACCACCGCGTCGATGGCCTGCGCGTCCGCCGCGGTAAGTGCGGCGATGGCGGCATCGCCGCTGTCGACGACAACCGTCTCATAGCCGCATTTCTGCACCATGTTTTCGACCAGACGGCGGGCTACCGCATCGTCATCGGCAATCAAAATGGTCGCAGCCATGGCATTCCCCGCGAGTTACTCTGTCTCGAATCGGGGCACTCTCGCCGATGCCGATTAACGCCCGCTTAATCGTTGGAGAACGGCATCGTTGGGGCAAAGGCTACGCGGTGAGGTGTGGCCAAACCTCCAGCACGCCGCGGTAGCACATGTCGAGAGCTACATAGAGGATGATCAGAAGGCCGACATACGCCACCCAGCGGTGCTTTTCCAGAAGCCGGGCAATGAAGTTGGCGGCGAATCCCATCAGTGCGATGGAGAGGGCCAGGCCGAATATCAGAATCGTCGGATGCTCGCGCGCCGCGCCGGCGACAGCGAGGACGTTGTCCAGCGACATCGAGACGTCAGCGATGGTAATTTGCCATACGGCTTGACGAAGCGTCTTTTCATGGCTCGCGACAGATGTGTCCATCGTGCTTGCCGACGAAAGACTCTGCATTTTCGGCTGATGATATGAGACATGCAACTCGCGCCACATCTTCCAGCATACCCACAGCAGCAGGACCCCGCCGGCGAGCAGCAGTCCGATGATCTGCAGGAGTTGAACCGTGATGGATGCAAAGCCGATGCGCAGGATCGTGGCGGCCAGGATGCCGATCAGGATCGCCTTCTTGCGCTGACCCTCGGGAAGACCTGCGGCTGCAAGCCCGATGACAATCGCATTATCCCCGGCAAGCACCAGGTCGATCATCACGACCTGGAAAAGCGCTGTCAGCGATTCTGAAGAGATTAATTCCAGCATGCGGGCCACTCCGTTGAAGTCCAATCCGACATCGCAGTTCGCTTGAACTGCCAGAGGGGCCCGGGCTTGGACGCGCAGAAAGAAACGACGCAGTCAGACTGCGCAAAATGCGTTCCCGTTATTCAGGTTGATCGGAGAGGGTGAAAAGCCTGACCATCTGGTCCGGCTCGATCAGAGCCGAGATGACAACGCCGATGAAGGTCAGGCTTCCGGCGAGGTCGAACCACATGACGCGGAATCGATCGCCCCGGCACAGCATCGCGAGCCCGGCTGTCATTGCCGCGACTGCAAAGAAGAGGGTGACGATTGCCGGCGCCAGGGCATCCAACGGCACCAGGTTCCGGATTCCCACGGTCGCGATCAGCGCCACAAGCAGGATGCCGGCAAACAGTTCCTTGCCGCGGGCCAATGGTGCCCGGGGGCTCGATCGAACAACCTGACTGCGGTCCAGGAAAACCATTTGTTCTTATTCGCGAGCTGAGATTGTGGTAGGGAACATCACCTAACCCGTAATTCAATTTAGATAGTTTAGTAATCATGAAACGAGCAAAACAGCAAGACATTTTTACTGGACGGTCGCCGGGCCAGGCTGTTCCGGAAGCCAGGCAGTTGCGTAAACTGGCTGGGGATTGGCTCAAGTTGCGCAGGGCGGATGCTGAACTGTCGCAGGCAGATCTCGCTGCACGCCTTGGCCTGAAATATTACACGTTCATCTCGCAGGTCGAGAACGGGTTCAGTCGGGTTCCAACGGAAATCATGGGGGCATGGGCCAACGAATTGGGTATTGAACAAGGCGCCTTCGCCAAGCATCTGTTAATGTACTACGAGCCGGAATTGCATCGGCTATTGTTCGGAGCGGAAAGCAAATGAGCGTAGTTGCGTTCGAGCGCAAATCGGCCACCGGAGCGTGGAGCGAAAGCGAACTCAACACCATTGTCGCAGCATTGAATGCCGCGCTCGGGCCGGCGAAGGGTCGCGAATGGGAAACCGGCGCCACCGAAAGCGGCGACGCCCAGTTCTATCTGCTGGATTCGCTGCCGGATCAGGCTTGCGAATTGTGTGTGTCGCGGATCGGCGGGCGCTACATCCTCGAAGATGGATCGGGCCGTCTCCTGTTCGAACACCGAAGCCTGCCTTTGGTCGCGCAGCATGCCAGGGCGGCCGTCAGTTCCCGGAGCTGGTCGCTGGTCGCACGTCTGGTGCTGTTGTCGTTTACTGTTCGGCACACGATCCAGGAAAAGGTCGAACCACTGCTGATCGAGGGTGAGGAATTGCTCGTCCATGTGGCGCCGCAGCTTGCCATTTTCGCCTGATCGTCCACGCCAACCTTGAAAGTATCTATGCCGACCAAGACCGCGCTTTCCCGTGCCAAGACATCCCGTAAAACAGGGCCGAGCAGGGGAGCCACCACGAAGGCGAATCGCAAGGCATCCGGCAGGCCGTCAACGCCAGGACTTCCGGAATGGAATCTGGCCGATCTCTATGCCGGGATCGACGCGCCGGAAGTCACCCGCGACCTGCAAAGGATGGATGCCGAGTGCGTCGCGTTCGAGGCGGACTACAAGGGCAAGCTCGCGGAACGAACCGCCGGCGAAGGCGGCGGCGTATGGCTCGCCGAGGCGGTCAGGCGCTACGAGACGATCGACGATGTCGCCGGGCGTCTTGGATCCTATGCCGGGCTGGTTCACGCCGGTGACAGCGTCGATCCCGCGATCACCAAATTCTACGGCGACGTCTCGGAGCGGCTGACCAATGCGTCGGTGCATCTGTTGTTCTTCGCGCTCGAACTCAATCGCGTCGACGATGCGGTGATCGAACGCGCGATGGCCGTGCCGGAACTGGCGCATTATCGCCCGTGGCTCGAGGATCTGCGCAAGGAAAAGCCGTATCAGCTGGAGGATCGCCTCGAGCAGCTGTTTCATGAAAAATCCCAGACAGGTTACGGCGCCTTCAACCGGCTGTTCGACCAGACCATCTCAGGCCTGCGCTTCAAGGTCGCGGGCAAGGACCTCGCGATCGAGCCGACGCTGACCCTGCTGCAGGACCGCGCGCCCGAAAAGCGCATGGCGGCAGGGCAGGCGCTGGCGAAAACCTTCAAGGCCAATGAGCGAACCTTCGCGCTGATCACCAACACGCTCGCCAAGGACAAGGAGATTTCCGACCGCTGGCGCGGCTTTGCCGATGTCGCGGATTCGCGTCACCTGAACAACCGCGTCGAGCGCGAGGTGGTCGATGCGCTGGTGGGATCGGTGCGCGCAGCCTATCCGAAACTGTCGCATCGCTATTATCGGCTCAAGGCCGGCTGGTTCAAAAAGAAGAAACTCGCGCATTGGGACCGCAATGCGCCGCTGCCGTTTGCCGCAACCGGTACGATCGCCTGGCCCGAGGCGAGGCAGATGGTGCTGTCGGCCTACCGCGGCTTCTCGCCGGAAATGGCCGACATCGCCGAGCGTTTTTTCACCGATCGCTGGATCGATGCGCCGGTGCGGCCCGGCAAGGCGCCGGGCGCCTTCTCGCATCCGACCACGCCGTCGGCGCACCCTTACGTGCTGATGAACTACCAGGGCAAGCCGCGCGACGTGATGACGCTTGCCCATGAACTCGGCCATGGCGTGCATCAGGTGCTGGCGGCAAAAAATGGAGCGCTGATGGCGCCGACGCCGCTGACCCTGGCCGAGACCGCCAGCGTGTTCGGCGAGATGCTGACCTTCAAGCGGTTGCTGGCCCAAACCAGGAGCGCCAAACAGCGGCAGGCGCTGCTCGCCGGCAAGGTCGAGGATATGATCAACACCGTGGTGCGGCAGATCGCGTTCTATTCGTTCGAGCGCGCCATCCACACCGAGCGGAAGAACGGCGAATTGACCGCGGAGCGGATCGGCGAAATCTGGCTCAGCGTGCAGGGCGAGAGCCTCGGACCCGCGATCGACATCCGCCCCGGCTACGAGAATTTCTGGATGTACATCCCGCATTTCATCCATTCGCCGTTCTACGTTTACGCCTATGCGTTCGGCGACTGCCTGGTGAACTCGCTCTATGCGGTCTACGAGAACGCCGCTGACGGATTCGCCGAGCGCTATCTGGCGATGCTCGCCGCCGGCGGCACCAGGCATTATTCCGAACTGCTGAAGCCGTTCGGGCTTGATGCCAAAGACCCGAAATTCTGGGACGGCGGGCTGTCGGTGATCTCGGGCATGATCGACGAACTGGAAGCGATGGGCTGACGAGGTCGCTCATGATCGATACGCCGACACGCCGCGCGGTACTGGGGGCCGGTGTCTTCGCGGCCGGTTCATGGCTTGCGATCGATCGCAGCGCCGCTCAGGCTCCGCTTCCCGCCACGCCGGCCTGCCACGAGGGCGATGAAGCCACTTTGCGGCAGACCGAGGGGCCGTTCTTCAAGCCCTCCTCGCCCGAGCGGATCGAACTGCTTGAAACCGGCATGGCGGGGCAGCCCATCGAACTGGTCGGTTTTGTCCTTTCCCGCGCCTGTAAACCCCACGCTGGAGCCTTGCTGGATTTCTGGCAGGCCGACGACAAGGGCCGCTATGACAATTCCGGTTTTCGCCTGCGTGGCCATCAGTTTACCGACGCGGAAGGGCGCTATCGTCTGCGCAGCATCGTGCCCGGCGTCTATGTCGGCCGTACCCGCCATATCCATGTGAAGGTACAGCCATCAGGCGGCCGCGTGCTGACCACCCAGCTCTATTTCCCCGGCGAGTCCCAAAACCGTTCCGACGGCCTTTTTCGCAAGGAGTTGCTGGTGCGCACCGCCAAGAACGCCGGATGGCTCGCCGGGCGGTTCGACTTCGTGGTCGAGTAGGATTCCCCGATCATCGATTCCGGGCGGCGAATGGCTGGATCGGTCAATTGCCGCGGCCCACCGTCCGCCCGAGCGTGTCAGGCCCTGCCGCGGGTTCGTTGACGTCGACGAATCCCAGCATCGCGCCGAGGCGTTCCGTTGCCGGCTGGTCGAAGCCGACCGGTCCTTCGAATTCCCCGGGATTGCGGAAGCTGCCGAACAGCATGTCCCAGACGGGGAGATCGCCGTAATTGTAGGCGTGCACGTCGCGCGCGTGATGGATGCAATGCGCCTCCGGCCGCTGGATGAGGTATCCGAGCCATCGCGGGGTACGGATGTTCATGTGCTGGAAGTAGCCGTAGAACGCCGCGATGTAACCGGTCAGCGCCGCCGCCACCGGATCGAGGCCGAGGACCAGGGTGGTCGTCACCGTTCCGATCAGCAGGAATACCACCGTCTCCAGCGGATGAAACAGCGCCGCGCCCGATATGTCGACCCGCTGCGGGCTGTGGTGGATCTGATGAAACAGCCGCCACATCAGCGGGAAGGTATGCGCGCTGCGGTGCCAGCCGTAGCTTGCGAGCGAAACGACGGCGTAGCCGAGCACGGCGCCGCCGATCACGCCGAGGCTCTCCAGGTTCATCAGCCGATGCGCTGCCAGCCAATGTTCCGGGATCACCAGCGGCGTCAGCGTGGCGAGCAGCCCCTGTACCGTCAGGAAACAGAAACCCTTGAGGCGCCAGTACGGAATCGGGGGAAACGCACGCGCCGGGAACAGGGTTTCGATCCCGAGCATGGCCAGATAGGTCAACGGTACCAATAGGCCGAAAACATCGATGGCTGACATTGAAGGTTTCCTCTTGCCTTACAGTGTAAGTCTTGCTGTCCGAATACAGCCTTTCAGTGTAAGGTTGCAAGCGGCTAGAGGTGAGGGATGATCACAAAGGCGAAATCTCGCCCGGAGCGGGCCAAAGCCCGCGACTGGCATCAGGCACGGTCGGGAGTGGCACTGTCGCGCGAGCGGATTGCCGCGGCGGCGCTGGCGCTGGTCGATCGCGAGGGGCTGGCCGGCTTGAGCACGCGCCGGCTCGGTGAAGAACTCGGCTGCGAGGCCATGAGCATCTATTACCATTTTCCGAGCAAGGCGCACCTGATGGACGCGGTGGTCGATCTGATGCTCACTGAGGCCGGGGTCGCGATGGCCGAGGAGTGGGGCTGGCTCGAACGGTTGCGCCGGGCGGCGCACGGTTTTCGGGCGATGGCGCTAAAACATCCGAAATTTTTTCCGTTCTTCGCGGTGCACCGTCTCAACACCCTTGCAGGCGTTGGATATATCGACAGCATCATCGGCATTTTGCGCGATGCCGGGTTCTCCGACCGCGACGCCGCCCGGTATTTTCGCGAGATCGGCTACTACCTGACCGGCGCGGCGCTGGACGAGACCGCCGGCTACGCCAACGGGCCGTCGGCCGCGGAACCGGTATCGGACGAGACCATCGCCACCGATTTCCCGAACCTTGCGGCGGCGGCCCCGTACTTTCATCCGGAGCAGTTTGAGGCGACGTTCGAGACTGGTCTGGAGATCCTGTTGGAAGGGATCAGGCGGGCGCATGAAGCGGAAAGGTAGAATTAAGCCGGGAAGCCACGCGTTTCCGCCGTAAAACATTTGTTAAACAGTCGCCCAAATTATGTTATACAATTGTATAACATAACTTCGGCGGTCGGAATGACGACGATATCGCTCGATCTGATGAACGACCTTGGCGGCCATTGTGCCGAACGAAAAGGACGATTTCCCGATGAAAATCGAAATCAAGAAGATCGGCAATTCCGACGGCTTGCTCTTGCCGCGCGAGTTGATGCAGCGACTCGACCTCAAACGGGGCCAGGAACTGCACATTACTGAACTGGCCGGAGGCGGGTTTCAGGCCATGCCGTACGATCCCGATTTCGAGAAGACCATGGAGATCGCCGACCAGATCATGGACAAGTACAAGGACACGCTCGCGGCGCTTGCCAAATAGCGGCAGCCTCACATGAGCGAGCCGAAAGAGCCGCTTTGGATCACTTGCGAGCAGGCCATCGCAATCCATAGCCGTCAGCTACGTCGATTCGGCGGAGCGCCCGGCTTGTGCGACGAAGGTATGCTGCGATCCGCGCTCGAAAGTCCGGTCAATAAATGGCGTTACGAACAGCCCGACATGGCTGAGCTTGCCGCAGCCTATGCATTCGGGCTGGCGAAAAACCATGCCTTTGTCGATGGCAACAAGCGCATCGCCTTCATGGCCATGATGGGCTTTCTGCTCAAGAATGGCGTTGCGTTCAGCCCAGAGCGCGCGCAGTCGACATCCATCATCCTCTTCCTCGCCGCCGGCGAGGTCAGTGAGGAGAGCCTGACCCGCTGGATCAGGGACAACTGGCCGGCCGGGGCCGGCAAGTAAGGGCGGCCGCGGGTGCACAAAACGCCCGCCGCCGTTGCCCTTCCGGATGGTTTGCGGTAATTCCCACGCCAGAGTCGACACCTGACTGGGGATACCGATGGCAGAACATAACGAAGTGGCCTACACGACCGCTGACGGCAACGATTATCCGGCCCATGAGCAGACCTATGAGGGCTTCATCATGCTGGTGAAATACGGCTCCGCTGCCGTTATTTTCATCGTTGCCATGATGGGGATTTTCCTGACCTGATCGCTGCCCGATCGCCGCCATCCGGCGGCGGTTGAATAAATTGCCCGTCTTCCGGTCGCAAAACCGGGTATCCATTCCCACGCAATAAGCGCTAGTTTGCTTGCGCGCGCGCTGCTCGCGCCGCCGGAGGCCCCATGAAGATTGCCGTTGCCAAGGAAATCGATCCGTCCGAGCCCCGGGTTGCCGCTTCGCCCGACACGGTAAAAAAATTCAAGGCTTTGGGCGTCGATATCGCGATCGAGCCCGGCGCCGGCATCAAGTCCGGCCTGCCGGATTCCGAATTTACCGCGGCCGGCGCCACCGTCAGCGCGGACGCGCTCAAGGACGCCGACATCGTCATCAAGGTGAAGCGGCCCGAGGCGTCGGAGCTGGCCAGCTACAAGCGCGGTGCGCTGGTGATCGCCATCATGGATCCCTACGGCAATGACGCGGCGCTGAAGGCGATGGCGGATGCCGGCGTCGCGGCATTCGCGATGGAATTGATGCCGCGCATCACCCGCGCCCAGTCGATGGACGTGCTGTCCAGCCAGGCCAATCTCGCCGGCTATCGCGCCGTGATCGAGGGGGCGGAGGCCTTCGGCCGCGCCTTTCCGATGATGATGACCGCGGCAGGCACCATTCCGGCCGCCAAGGTGTTCGTGATGGGCGTCGGCGTCGCCGGCCTGCAGGCGATCGCGACGGCGCGGCGGCTGGGCGCCGTCGTCACCGCCACCGACGTGCGTCCCGCCACCAAGGAGCAGGTCGAAAGCCTCGGCGCCAAGTTTCTTGCAGTCGAGGACGAAGAGTTCAAGAACGCCCAGACCGCCGGCGGCTATGCCAAGGAAATGTCGAAAGAATATCAGGCCAAGCAGGCCGCGCTCACCGCCGAGCACGTCAAGAAGCAGGACATCGTCATTACCACGGCGTTGATCCCGGGCCGCCCGGCGCCAAAACTCATCAGCGCCGAGATGGTGAAGTCGATGAAGCCGGGTTCGGTGCTGGTTGATCTCGCCGTCGAGCGTGGCGGCAATGTCGAGGGTGCGAAAGCCGGCGAAGTCGCCGACGTCGATGGCGTCAAGATCGTCGGCTACACCAATGTCGCGGGCCGCGTCGCGGCCTCGGCGTCGAGCCTCTATGCGCGCAATTTGTACAACTTCATCGAAACGCTGGTCGACAAGGCCAGCAAGGCACTCGCGGTGAACTGGGACGACGAACTGGTCAAAGCCACGGCATTGACAAAAGACGGCGCCGTCATTCATCCGAATTTTCAGCCGAAAGCTTGAGGAGAGCCGCCATGGATCATATCGCGCAGGCCGTCGATCCCTTCGTGTTCCGGCTTTCGATTTTCGTGCTCGCCGTGTTCGTCGGCTATTTCGTGGTGTGGTCGGTGACCCCAGCCCTGCATACGCCGCTGATGTCGGTGACCAACGCGATCTCGTCGGTGATCGTGGTCGGCGCGCTGCTCGCGGTCGGCGTTCCCATGATCTCAAGCGGCAGCGGCTGGGCGCGGGGCTTCGGTTTCGTCGCGCTGATCTTTGCCTGTGTGAATATCTTCGGCGGCTTCCTTGTCACCCAGCGCATGCTGGCGATGTACAAGAAGAAGGCCAAGTGAAATGACGAGCGAGCGGCGTGCACCTCGGGGTGACGATGACAAAGGGGACCTGAGATGAACGCCAATCTGGCTGCAGTACTGTATCTCGTGGCGGGTGTGCTGTTCATCCTGTCACTGCGAGGGCTGTCCAGTCCCGCCACATCCCGCCAGGGCAATTTCTTCGGCATGATCGGCATGGCGATCGCGATCGCCACCACGATAGCAAGCCACCCGCCGGCGGACGGCCTCGCCTGGGTGCTGGTGATCCTGGGCGTCGCCATCGGCGGCGGCATTGGCGCGGTGATCGCGCGCCGGGTGCCGATGACATCGATGCCGGAACTGGTTGCCGCGTTCCACTCGCTGGTCGGCATGGCCGCGGTGCTGGTCGCCGCCGGTGCGTTCTATGCGCCGGAAGCCTTCGACATCGGCAAGCCCGGCCAGATCCACGCCGCCAGCCTGATCGAAATGTCGCTCGGCGTCGCCATCGGCGCGCTGACCTTCACCGGTTCGGTGATCGCGTTCCTGAAATTGTCCGGCCGCATGAGCGGCGCGCCGATCATCCTGCCGGCCCGTCACATCATCAACATCGTGCTCGCGGTGGCGCTGGTATTCTTCGTCGTCGGCCTCGTGATGTCGGGCAGCGCGCTCGACTTCTGGCTCATCACCATCATCGCGCTGGTGCTGGGTGCCCTGCTGATCATTCCGATCGGCGGCGCCGACATGCCGGTCGTGATCTCGATGCTGAATTCCTATTCCGGCTGGGCCGCCGCCGGCATCGGCTTCACGCTCGGCAACTCGGCGCTGATCATCACCGGCGCGCTGGTCGGATCCTCCGGCGCGATCCTGTCCTGCATCATGTGCCACGCGATGAACCGTTCCTTCATCTCGGTCATTCTCGGCGGCTTCGGCGGCGAGACCGCGGCGGCAGGCGCGGGCGGCGGCGAAGTGCGCCCCGTGAAACTGGGCTCGGCCGACGATGCCGCCTTCATCATGAAGAATGCGCAGAAGGTCATCATCGTGCCCGGCTACGGCATGGCGGTGGCGCAGGCGCAGCATGCGCTGCGCGAAATGGCCGACCAGCTCAAGAAGGAAGGCGTCGAGGTCAAATACGCCATCCATCCGGTGGCGGGCCGCATGCCCGGCCACATGAACGTGCTGCTGGCCGAAGCCAACGTGCCCTATGACGAGGTGTTCGAGCTCGAGGACATCAATTCCGAATTCGCCCAGGCCGACGTCGCCTTCGTGATCGGCGCCAACGACGTCACCAACCCGGCGGCCGAGGACGACAAGACCTCGCCGATCTACGGCATGCCGGTGCTGCAGGTCTGGAAGGCCGGCACCGTGATGTTCATCAAGCGATCGCTGGCGTCAGGCTATGCCGGCATCGACAATCCGCTGTTCTACCGCGACAACACCATGATGCTGCTCGGCGACGCCAAGAAGATGACCGAGAACATCGTCAAGGGGATGTAAGCCGGTTACGGGAAATCATGACCGTCCTGAAATGGCTCCTGATCGTCGTTTCGGTCGGTTATCTCGGCGGCCTTGCCGTTCTGTTCCTGGCGCAGCGGTTCTTTCTGTTTCCGGTTCCGCAAACCGAGCGCACGGCGCCGGCCGCTGCCGGCTTTGCGGCCGTCGAGGAACATCTGCTGAGCACGGAGGATGGCGAGAAGGTCATCGTCTGGCACCTTGCGGCCAGGCCGGGACACCCCGTCATTCTCTATTTTCACGGCAATGGCGATTTCCTCGCCGGCTTGTTCGGTCGCTTTCGCGAACTGATCGCTGGCGGCACCGGCGTCGTGGCGCTGTCCTATCGCGGCTATGCGGGATCGAGCGGACACCCGAGCGAGCAGGGGCTGCTGCGGGATGCCGCAGCGGCCTATGCCTTCACCTCGGCGCGATACAGCGCGGACAAAATCATGGTCTGGGGCTTTTCGCTCGGCAGCGGCGTGGCGGTGGCGCTGGCGGCGGAACAGCCGGTCGGCAGAGTGATCCTGGAAGCGCCTTACGCATCGATTGCCGAGGTTGCCGCGTCGGCGTTTCCGATTTTCCCGGTCCGCCTCGTGATGCGGGATCCGTTTCACTCCGACCAGCGCATTGCCAGGGTGAAAGCACCGCTGCTGTTCATGCACGGCGCCCGCGATGGAACGATTCCGATTGTCTTTGGCGAGCGTCTGTTCGCGCTGGCGCCGGAACCGAAACAGTTCGTCCGGTTCCCCGAAGGCGGCCATAACGATCTCGACGCCTATGGTGCGACGGCAACGGTGCGGCAATTCATCGGGGCCGCGAGCGGGCGATAGATGCTAGGGTCGGAATGCATCGCGGTTTCGCAGGTTCTTGGGATTCTTGGGGATGACGGTATGAGCGCGCACGGTCCGATGCCGCGATCGGCATGGATTTTTCCTGCCCTTGCGGTTTTGCTGTTCGCCGGCGCCACCGCGCTGGGCTTTACGTTTACGCCTTCGGCCGCCGGGCTGGTTTTCGCGGTTGTCCTCCTGGTCATCCTGTTCGGCACGGTGTTCGCGGCCGTGCATCATGCGGAAATGATCGCCGAACGAATCGGCGAACCCTATGGTACGCTGCTGCTGACGCTGGCGGTCACCATCATCGAGGTCGCGCTGATCGCCACCATCATGCTCGGCGAGAAGGAAGTTCCAACGCTGGCGCGCGATACCGTGTTCGCGGTGGTAATGATCGTCTGCAACGGACTGGTCGGCATCTGCATCTTCATCGGCGGGCTGCGTTACCGCGAGCAGGATTTTCAGGTCACCGGCGCCAATCTGTATCTCAGCGTGCTGTTCGTGATGGCGACCATCACGCTGATCATGCCCAACCATACGATGACCACCTCGGGACCGATCTATTCGGCCGGCCAGCTCGGTTTTGTCAGTGTCGTCACCCTCATTCTCTACGGTGTGTTCCTCTATACCCAGACCATCCGGCATCGCGATTACTTCGTCAGCGCAGCTGCCGAGGCCGCGGAGAGCGGGACACACGCTTCGAACCGGATACTGGGCCTGAGCGTCGTGCTGCTTCTGGTCTCGCTGCTGGCGGTGGTGCTGCTGGCGAAGAAATTCTCGCTCGTGGTCGATGTCGTCAGCGTGCGGATCGGCGCGCCGCCGGCGTTTGCGGGCGTGCTGGTGGCGTTCCTGATCCTGCTGCCGGAAGGGGTCGCCGCGATCGGCGCGGCCCGCAAGAACGATCTGCAGAAGAGCATCAACCTCGCGCTCGGCTCGTCGCTGGCGACCATCGGGCTGACGGTGCCGACCGTTGCGGTGGCGGCCTGGGCGCTGGACAAGCAACTGGTGCTAGGGCTGAATGCGCAGGGCATGGTGCTCTTGTTGCTGACCTTCATCCTGAGCATGCTCACCTTCGGCACCGGCCGCACCAACATCCTGTTCGGTCTGGTGCACATGGTGGTGTTTGCCGTGTTCGTGTTCCTGGTATTCGTGCCGTGAAGCTGCTGGTTCTGACGCTCACTGCCGCGTTGCTTGTCGTCTTCCCGCAAGCCGCCGACGCGGCCACGCTCGATGGCGCGGCCATGACGTGGCCGTTTGCGCTGCCTTTCGCCGGCCTGCTGCTGTCGATCGCGCTCGGGCCGCTGTTGTTTCCGAAGCTGTGGCACGCCCATTACGGCAAGATCGCCGCGGCATGGTCTGCGGCGACGCTGGCGTCGATCGCGTGGTTTGCAGGCGGTCAGGTGATGTTCGCGACCCTCGCGCATGCGGTGCTGGGCGAGTATCTGAGTTTCATCGTGCTGCTGTTCGCTCTCTACACCGTCGCAGGCGGCATTCTCGTCAGCGGCGATATCAGGGGGACGCCCTGGAACAACGCGGCGATCCTCGCCCTCGGGACGGCGATGGCGAGCATCGTCGGCACCACGGGCGCGGCCATGATCCTGATCCGGCCGCTGATCCGCGCCAATGTTTCGCGCCGCCACAACGTTCACGTCATGGTTTTCTTCATCATTCTCGTCGCCAATGTCGGCGGCGCATTGAGCCCGCTGGGCGATCCGCCGCTCTTCATCGGCTTTCTCAACGGCGTTGATTTCTTCTGGACGACGAGGAATCTGTGGGTCCAGACCGCCATCGTTGCGGTACTGCTGCTGGCGATCTTCGTCGTGCTCGACTTTTGGCGCTTTCGAAGTGAGCCGATCGACCGTCGCGTCGAACCACCGCAGCCGCTTCGGGTTCGCGGGCTCGTCAACGTCGTGCTGATAGCCGCCATCATCGGCTGCATTCTGGTGTCGGCAAACTGGCGGCCGGGTCTGGGGGTGGATGTTTTCGGCACCAGGCTGGAACTGCAGAATCTGGTGCGCGACGGGCTGCTGGTCGTGATCGCATTGCTGTCGTTGTGGTGGACCCGGGACGAGCATCGCGAGGCGAATGGGTTCAGTTGGGAACCCATCAGGGAAGTCGCCAAGCTGTTCGCGGGCATCTTCATCGTCATTATTCCGGTACTGGCCGTGCTCGATGCCGGCCCGAAGGGCTTCTTCGCATGGCTCCTGTCGGCGGTGACGGCGCGAGACGGGACGCCGCATGAGGTCGCCTATTTCTGGTACACCGGGCTGATGTCGGCGTTCCTCGACAATGCGCCGACCTATCTGTTGTTCTTCAAGCTCGCTGGCGGCGATGCGCGCGAGTTGATGGGCGCGCTTTCGGGAACCCTGGCGGCGATCTCGATGGGCGCCGTCTATATGGGCGCGCTGACCTATATCGGGAACGCGCCGAACTTCATGGTCGCGGCGATCGCGGTTCAAAGCGGGATCAGGATGCCGAGCTTCTTCGGTTACCTGCTGCGGGCGGCCGCTATCCTGGTGCCGTTTTTCCTGCTGCTGACCTTTCTGCCGGTTGCCCCTGTTCTCAGGCTGCAGTGAGTGCGCTATGGATGTTTGAAAGCTTGTCCGCAGCGAGCTGGAGAGACCGATAATGCTCAGCGCCCAATCAGACGTTCAGGTCGATACACCAGAAGTCCGGGTCACCGAGTGGCGGCTGCCGCCGGGCAGCGCCACCGGCCATCACACCCACGGGATGGACTATGTCATCGTTCCCGTAACCTCGGGCGAAATGACCATCGTGGCGCCCAACGGGGAGCGCTCCAAGGCGCAACTCGCGACAGGAAAATCCTATTTCCGCAAGGCCGGCGTCGAGCATGACGTGCTTAACGAGTCATCCAGCGAAATCGTGTTCCTGGAAGTCGAGCTGAAGCCCTGAGCCCGCCGCCGGGTGGCTTCACGATCGGCCGCCGGCTGACGCTGCCGTGAACGGATTGTCACGCAGGATCAGCCGATTGCCACCGATCTGTCGCAGTTGATCCCTCAATGCGCCTCAAAGTTCCCGCATCAATCAGCTGCGGGGAGTTCCGGTATGCTGAAAAAGTATCTTGCGAAATTTGCGGTGGACATCTTGCCGTCGGTGGCAGCAACCGTCATCGGGGCCTACATCGTCAATCATTACATCGTCAGCAAGCCCGGCCCGAGCGCCCCGGTCGCATCGGCGGTTTCGACCGTCGATCCGAAGGCTGCGCCCGAAGTTGCCAAAACCGACATCAAGGCGGATGCCAGGACAACCGAAAAGTCAGCCGACAAGACAGCCGACACATCCGTCGAAATCGGCAACGCCCGCGGCCCGGGCGTAAAGGCGAAGGGGATCTCGGAACGGGCGATCCTCGAGAAGGCCGCCGCCGAAAAGGCCCAGGAGAAGCACGAAAAGTCCGGAGAGAACGTCGCCGACAAGCCGGCGGAGACCGCTTCGATTCCAGCCGAGACACGGCGGCACCAGCTTGCGCCGCGTGAAAGGACTGCCGCCAGGACCGTTCCGGCGCCTGCGCCGGTGGTGGCATCGACGCCTGCCCAGCCTGCGCCGGCCGAGGCCGCCAGCGCACTGGAAGAGCGTCGCGACGCCAATGATCTGGCCCGCGCGGCGATTGACCGCCTGCGCGGTTCCAACGATGGGTCGCCGCGACCGCAGGAAGTCGCCCGCACCCCGGACGCGGCCCGTGTCCCGGAGGTCGCTCGCATCCCGGATACCCCCCGTGTCGTGTTGGCGCCTGCGGTCCGGCCGCTGCCGCCGCCGATCATGGTCTCGACGCCTGTCCACGAGTCCGTCGATTCGACGACGGGATATCAGGAGTTGAAGCCGCCTTATGCCGCGGCGTCCCGGAACGACGGTCCCCGCCGGCCGACGCCGCCGGCCGACATCCCGTCGCCCCCGCTCGACCTGCGGGCCGAGGCGTCGGAAACGGTGGGGCGGGTCGAGGGTTCGGGGCCGCTAGCGCGGGCCCGCAGCACGGCCGAGGACGTGCTGTCGGCGGCCAAATCGGTGTTTCATGTCGTATTGCCGAAATAGCCCAAAGCCCGTTGCGGCCAGCTAACCGCCGAGGCGCGCCAGGCCGCTGCGCGCGGCGTCGTCCTTGGGACGGATGGCGATGGCACGGCCATAGGAGGCCTTGGCCTTGTCCTTGTCGCCGAGGCGTTCATAGGCCTGTCCCCGCGTCGTCCATGCCAGTGCGTTTTGCGGGTCGGCCTGCACCGCCTCGTCGAGATCGGTGGCGGCTTCCTTGAACTTGTCCATCGCGAGATAGCTGATGGCGCGCGCCAGTAACGGTTCCGCGCGCTGCGGCGTCAGGCCATTGGCGGAAGTGAAGTCGTCGACCGCGAGTTGGTGCTGTCTTTCGCGCTGATAGAGCAGGCCACGGTTGTACAGCGCCTCGGCATGGTGCGGATCGATGGTGATCGCCTTGTCGAACTCGGCCAGCGCCTCCTCGGTTTTTCCGGACTTTGCCAGCGCCTGGGCGCGTGTGGCGTGACCGTGCGCATCGCCCGCGACGGCCGGCACCGCTGGCTCCGCCTTCGGGGCGGCCTCCTTCTCGGGCGCTGACGACCATGATCCGAGGTCAAAAGAGCAGCCGCCGAGCCCGAGCGCGAGCAATGCGACCGGGGCCGATATGCGAGCGCCGAGACGCCAGTATCCGGGAAATGGGGGAAGTACCGGAAAGACCATTGTTGCAAATATCCGCGCGGCCAACGCGGTATTGGTAGCCCGGCGTAGCGCAAAATGCATGGTCAAAACAAAAATGCGGGCCGAAAGGCCCGCGTTTTCGGCTCAAAATCTGTGCGACGAGTCAGCGCGGTCCGCGCGGACCGGCACCCGGGCCGCCACGGCCGCCGGCGCCACCGCGTTCCGCGCCGGGACCGGCGCCGAACACCGGCTTCGGCTTCATCGGCAGCAGGCCTTCGCGCTGCAGCTTCTTGCGGGCGAGCTTGCGCGCGCGGCGCACGGCTTCGGCCTTTTCGCGGGCCTTCTTCTCGGAGGGCTTTTCGTAATGGCCGCGGAGCTTCATCTCGCGGAAAATACCCTCGCGCTGCATCTTCTTCTTCAGCGCCTTGAGGGCTTGATCGACATTGTTATCGCGAACGAGAACCTGCACGCGGCATCCTCTTTCAATTGATCGGATTTGAATTCTGGTAAAGCGAGGGGCTGGCGAAAGGCCAAGCCCTTAGCCCTGAGCGCGCGGATGTACCAGACAAAGCCGGCAATGTCCACCTGCGGGGAAGGGGATTAATACCGAAAATGGCCCGAATCGCCCCTGATAAAGCGCCTCAACATCGGCTCCCAGCCTTCATTGCCCCTTAACGCGCCCTGCCCAGGTTCTAGCCTAACAGGAGGAAGGAGGTCATGAATTCAAAGAAATATGCCGCCGAGGCGATCGGGACGTTCTGGCTGACTTTCGCAGGTTGCGGCAGCGCGGTGATCGCCGCGGCGTTTCCGCAGGTCGGCATTGGTCTGGTCGGCGTATCGCTGGCGTTCGGGCTGAGTGTCGTGACCATGGCCTATGCCATCGGCCACATATCCGGCTGTCATCTCAATCCCGCTGTCACCGTGGGCCTCGCCGCCGGCGGTCGTTTTCCGGCCGGACAGGTCTTGCCCTATGTGATCGCGCAGGTGGTCGGCGCGGTTGCCGCCGCGGCGCTGCTGTATGTGATCGCGAGCGGCGCCCCCGGTTTCGACGTAGCCAAGGGTTTCGCCTCCAATGGCTATGGCGCGCATTCGCCGGGCCAATACAGCCTCGTCGCGTGCTTCATCATGGAAGTGGTGATGACGATGATGTTTCTGTTCATCATCATGGGTGCCACCCATGGCAAGGCGCCCGCGGGCTTCGCGCCGCTGGCCATTGGCCTCGCGCTGGTGATGATCCATCTGGTCAGCATTCCCGTCACCAATACGTCGGTCAATCCGGCGCGGAGCACCGGACCGGCGCTGTTCGTCGGCGGCTGGGCAATGGCGCAGCTCTGGCTGTTCTGGCTGGCGCCTCTGATCGGCGGCGTGCTGGGCGGCGTGATCTATCGCTGGATCAGCGACGAGCCGGCCGGCGTCGTCGAGGGACGCAAGCCGGCCTAATTCGGCAGGCGGCTATTTTTCGCGCGGAAATACCTGCGTGACGTGGCCCATCTTGCGGCCCGGTCGCGCCGGACCCTTGCCGTAGAGATGCACGGTGGCGCCGGGCACGGTCAACCACTGCTCGTAGTCGTTGATATCGTCGCCGATCAGGTTGGTCATGGTGACCGGGCCGTGACGGACCGGCTTGCCGAGCGGCCAGCCGGCAATGGCGCGGATATGCTGCTCGAACTGCGAGATCGACGCGCCGTCGAGCGTCCAGTGCCCGGAATTGTGCACCCGCGGCGCAATCTCGTTGACCAGCACCCTGGGCCCGCCTTCTCCCTGCACCACGAACATCTCGACCGCGAGCACGCCGACATAATCCAGCGCGCTGGCGATGGTCTCGGCGATGCCGCGCGCCTGTGCCGCCAGCGCTTCCGGAATATCGGCCGGCGCCCGCGAGATTTTCAGGATGTGGTCGCGATGCTCGTTCTCGGTGACGTCGAAGCATTCGACCTGGCCGTCGGCCGAGCGGGCGGCGATCACCGAGATCTCGCGCTCGAACGGAATGAACGCCTCGAGGATCGCCGATCGGGTGGCAAGGTCCTCCCATACCTGTGCGATGTCGTCACCTTCGCGGATGATCGCCTGGCCCTTGCCGTCATAGCCGAAACGCCGGGTCTTTATCACCGCGGGCAAGCCAATGCGCGCGATCGCGGCGCGCAGCATCTCGACCGAGGATACGTCGGCGTAGTCGGCAATGCCGATGCCGAGCTTCCTGACAAAATCCTTTTCGATCAGCCGGTCCTGCGTGGTTTCCAGGATTTTCTGCGTGGGCAATACCGGCCGCCGGGCCGCCAGCACCATCGCGGTGGCGGCCGGCACGTTCTCGAATTCGTAGGTGATGACGCCGACGTCGTTGGCGAACAGCTCCAGCGCCTCGACATCGGCATATTCCGCACAGGTGGCGTTCAGCACGACGTCGAAGGCCGGCGAATCCGGGTCGGGCGAAAAAATCTGGCAGCGCAGCCCGAGTCGCGCCGCCGCCATCGCCAGCATCCGGCCCAATTGTCCGCCGCCGAGAATTCCGATGGTGTCGCCGGGCTTCAGCTTCACCCGATGGGAGGCCGTCACGCAGAACCCTCCGGGCGCTCGGCTACCGCCTCGGACTGCGCCTTGCGCCAGGCGGCCAGTCTGGCCGACAGGTCGGGGTCGTTCAGCGCCAGCACGCTGGCGGCGAGCAGGGCGGCATTGATGGCGCCGGGCTTGCCGATCGCCAGCGTCCCGACCGGAACACCCGCCGGCATCTGGACGATGGAATAGAGCGAATCGACCCCGGACAACGCCTTGGATTCGACGGGAACGCCGAACACCGGAAGTTCCGTCAGTGACGCGGCCATGCCCGGCAGGTGGGCCGCGCCACCGGCGCCGGCGATAATGATCCTGAATCCGGCCGCCTTGGCGCCCCTGGCAAAGGCGAACAACCGGTCCGGAGTGCGGTGCGCCGAGATGATGCGCTTTTCGCAGGGTATCCCGAGCGCGGCCAGGGTGTCGGCGGCATGGCGCATGGTGTCCCAGTCCGACTGGCTTCCCATGATAATGGCGACGGGGGCGGTCATAAGGTCAATTCTTTTCGGGAATCCAAAAGCATAGGCCGGATTATAGGGGCGGCCCCAAGGTTTGGCCAATTGGGTCTGGCCAAGGTCTGGCCATGCCATGGCAAGGGATCTGGAATGGACTATCCTGTCTTGGTGAATTCCGGCAAGCCTTGATCAGGGATGCCCCATGAAAAAGAAGACCAGGACAACCGCTCCAGTTCCAGTGAAACGCCGCAAAACCCCTGCGGCGACGCGCAAGGCCGCGCCCAAGGCAGCGCCCAAGGCAGCGCCCAAGCGCGCCAGGCCGGCGAAGGCGCTGGCGGCCGCGCCGCCGGATGACGCCAGGCGGGCCGTTCGCCGGCTCAGGGCCCAGCTGGCCAAGGCGCAGGCGCGGATCGAGGAACTGCAGGCTTCCGCTGATATCGACTTCCTGCTGGATATTCCCAACCGGCGCGGCTTCGAGCGCGAGCTCCACCGCGCGATCGCCTATATCAAGCGTTATCATGCCAGCGGCGCGCTGATCGTGCTCGACGTCGATCGCCTGAAGCCGATCAACGACGCCTTCGGACATGCCGCGGGCGATCAGGTGCTCAAGGCGATCGTGGCAGTGCTGCTGCGCCAGATTCGCTCGTCCGACATGGTCGGGCGGCTCGGCGGTGACGAGTTCGCGCTGCTGCTGTGGAACCTGAGCGAAACCGACGCCAAGGCCAAGGCGGCGGCGCTGGAGCAAGCCATCGACCAGCTGACATTCACCTTTCGCGGCCGCAGCGTCACCGCGGGCGCTTCCGCCGGCGTCGCGATCCTCGGCCCTCATGCCGAGGCCGGCCGCGCGCTGGAAGCGGCCGACAGCGCGATGTATGTGCGCAAGGCGCAACGGCGGCACGAGACGTAAGGGCCGTTTTCCGGCCTGCTGACGCCGCCGCTGGACGAGAGCCGGCGGTTTCTAGAAGCTGGGCGGTCTGTCCAACCGCCGAGCAGGATCATGGCCATCAAACCCAGCCCCTTCACGCTTCGTATCCCGGACGCCGATATTGCCGACCTCCGCGACCGTCTCGCCCGCACCCGTTTCCCGGACCAGGCGCCCGGAGACGCATGGGCCTATGGCACCGATGTCGCCTATCTCCGGCAACTCACCGAATACTGGCGCGACACGTTCGACTGGCGGGCCGAGGAAGCCGCGCTGAACGCCTTTCCGCAATTCCGCGTCCCGCTCGACGGCATCGATCTCCACTTTTTGCATGTGCCCGGCGTCGGGCCGGATCCGATGCCGCTGCTCCTGCTGCACGGCTGGCCGGGGTCGGTATTCGAATTTCTCAATATCATCCCGCGGCTCACCGATCCGGCACGCTTCGGGGGCGATGCGCGCGACGCCTTCACCGTGGTGGCGCCGTCGCTGCCCGGATACGGCCTCTCGTTTCAACCCGGCCAGAAGCGGTTCGGCGTCCCCGAAATGGCGGATTGCGTCGCCGCCCTCATGCGCGATGTGCTGGGATATGGCCGCTTCGGCGCGCAAGGGGGCGACTGGGGTGCGGCGGTCACCAGCCGGCTCGGCTATGCCTATGCCGACCGGATGATCGGCATCCACATCAACCTGATGATGGCCGCGGGCCGCGATCCCTCCGCCTTTCCCAATCCGAACGAGGAGGAACGGCGTTACCTCAGCGAACTCGCACAATGGATGCGCGAAGAGACCGGCTATCAGTCGATTCAGGGCACCCGTCCGCAGACGCTTGCGTTCGGTCTCACGGATTCGCCCGCCGGGCTCGCGGCGTGGATCGTGGAGAAATTCCGCGCCTGGTCCGATTGCGATGGCGATGTCGAGCGTGCGATCGGCCGCGACCGCATGCTCGCCGACATCGCGCTGTACTGGTTCACCGGCGCGATCGGCTCGTCGTTCTGGCCCTATTACGCCCGCCTGCACGGCTCGCCGATCTTTCCCGCGGGTGCCACGATTTCGGTGCCCACGGGCTATGCGGAATTCCCGCGCGAAATCGTCAGGCCGCCGCGCACGGCCGCGGCGCGCGTGTTCACCGATATCCGGCGCTGGAGCATCATGCCGAGGGGCGGACATTTCGCCGCACTGGAACAGCCGGAGCTGCTCGCCGATGAGGTGCGCGCCTTCTTCCGGGATCTGCGATGATGCCAGGGAGATATTGAGCAGATGCTGACCGGGCTTTTCACAGCCCGCTCAGATCATCCGGCACGCTGCCGAATTTTCGCAGCAGCTGGGCGTCGCTGAATTCGCCGATCAGGGGATCGCCGGTGCGGCTGAACGCGACCGCGCCGATCGAGCCCGCGGCCCTCGACAACACCTCCGCGCGCCGCAGCGCGCCGGAGGAACTCTGGCATTCCTCCGCCGCACCCGCGACCGGCGAACCGGTGTCGTCCTGCAGGAATGGCATTGCGACGTAATAGGTGACATCGGCCATGGTGTTGCTCCAAGTCTTACTCGGGGTCTTGCTCGCTCGGTCAGGCGGCGTCGCTGTTGGAGGCCGGCGTACAGCCGCATGACACCGCCGCCTGCAGTTCCTGCAATTCGGTTTCCAGATATTCGTTGGCCATGATCAGCGCCTTGATCGTGCTGCGCAGGTTTCCGTCGCACATCGCGATCGCCTGGTCGCAGGCCTGTTCGTAATGATCGATGTCGGGCAGTGAAGCGGTTTCGGACATGGCGTGGCTCCCGGAAATGGTGAGGGCAATGGTCGAATGTTCCTATTTTGTTCTAGTGGAGTCAACCGGAATTATATACTTTACACCACACGGCACATGATTTAGTTTTCGGGCATCAGAACGGAATGACGCCATGCCCGCCGCCAAGAACCCCCAGCAGTCCAAGTTCAGCGCTCCCCACTTCCAGAGCGTCGAAGCTGCCCGGACCTACCTTGAAGCCCTGCGCTGGGGAGCCGATCGCGTTTGCCCGCATTGCGGCACTGTCAACGAGTCCTTTGCTACCAAGAAGCCGGGCGTCTACCGCTGCCGCACCAAGGAATGCCGCAAGGACTTCAGCGTCACCACCAAGAGCGTCATGGAAAGCAGCCACATCAAGCTGAACGTGTGGCTTCAGGCATTCTTCCTGATGGCTTCGTCAAAGAAGGGCGTTAGCTCCCATCAGTTGCACAGGGCCTTGGGCATTACCTACAAGTCCGCATGGTTTCTGACCCATCGTATCCGCGAGGCGATGCGCGCTGGCGGCCTTATGCCTCCCATGGGCAGTGGCGGCGGCGCGGTCGAAGTTGACGAAACGTATTATGGCTTTCTTGAAGGCCAGCCCAAGAAGGGCGAGCGCGGCTTGTCGAACAAAAATATCGTCCTTACCCTGGTCGAGCGCGGAGGCTCTGCCCGTAGCTTCCATATCGAAGGCACTTCAATTGCCGATATCGCACCGATCTTGCGTGCCAACTTGAGCCGCGAGGCCAAGCTGATGACCGACGAATACCACTCTTACAAAGAGGTCGGGCGTGAGTTTGCGAGCCACGACACTGTCAACCACAGCAAGGACGAATACGTCCGCTATTGGAATGAGGTAACTGACAAGCTGCGCCCCGATGGCAAGCCGGTTGTCGAAACCACCGTCATCACGACCAATACGGTTGAAGGCTACTATTCGGTGTTCAAGCGCGGCATGAAGGGCGTCTATCAGCATTGCAGCGAGAAGCACCTGCACCGCTATCTCTCGGAATTCGACTTCCGTTATTCAAACCGTTCCGCGCTCGGTGTGACCGATGGTGAACGGGCAGACCTTGCCGTCAAAGGCGCGGCTGGCAAGCGTCTGACGTATCGTCAAGCTAACTGAGCGGGATTTCAGCCGATGGCTGCGTCGTTTACTTAGTCGTCCGTGAAGAACGCGGCTTTCAGGCTGGGGCGGACCGAAGGGTTGCCATGAGGGCGACGAGAATCCGGCACAACAAAAGCCTGAGCCATCGGATCAGGCGACGGAAGTTATAGCCGACTGCTGCGAGAACGGCGTTGGCGGCATCGCCCCGACGGTACCAGAGATAGTTTCTGCTCATGCGATGCTCGGCCTTCAGATGGCCGATCACGGGCTCGACGGCGGCCCGACGGCGTAGCTGGCGTTTGATCTTGGGTGTGACGCCTCGTTTCTGGCCGGAGATGAAGACCCTGAACTTGTGGTCCGGTGGCGCATTGTGGCCGCGATACCCCTTGTCGGCGAGGATACGATCGAGAGTGTTGCCGACCAGCGCCTCCATCTCCGGGATCACGGTTGCCAGGGTGTGACCGTCATAGGGGTTGCCCGGCAGCGCCTTCACATGGGTGACGAACTGGCCGCCCTTGGCGTGGCTGAGGGTGGTGGCGACCGAGACCTTGACGCCGAACTCGTAAGGCCGGTGGGCTTTGCCCTTGCCGATGCATTCGACTTCCGGAGCGTGCAGGGAATAGACCTTGGGTCCGCGCTGGCGCTGCTGCTGTTCGCGCACGCGCCGCGCCAGCATCAGCAGCGGCGCGAACGCCGCTTCGAGCCCGCTGTCGCCCTCGATCTTGCGGGTAATGTCGCGAATGACACGGCCGAGCAAGGTCCGCAGCTTCTTCAGTATCCGGTTGGCGCGCTTGAACTGCTTGGCATGGGCAAAGCGCTGATGCTGGATAAGGGCGAACTTGCCGACCCGCGTATAGGACTGGCGCAGAGCAACTCCGTGGTGCTTCGCCAGCCGCACCAGTTTCTCTCGCGCCCGGTTCAGCAGCCTGGCATCGGTGGGGAACATCACGTTCTTGGGCTGCACCGTGGTATCGACGATCACCCGTGACAGCTCGGACGGCTTGATCGCCTTGGTCCTGGCGGCCACCGACAGGCTTTCCTGGAGCAGCGCCTGCAACCGCTCCTCGCCCATCCGGTTGCGCCAGCGCGTCAGCGACGAGCGATCGAACACCAGCCGGTGTTGGAAGAACTCTTCGCCACAAAAGTACTGGTAATAGGGGTTCTCGACCCAGCGCTCGCACAGCACCTCATCGGACAGGTCATAGGTGTGCTTGAGGATCGCCAGCCCCGCCATCAGACGCGTCGGCAGCGGCGGATGGCCGGGATCATCGGTGTAGACCTCGCCGAAGCGCTCTTCCAGGAACGGCCAATCCACCGTCCGAGCCAGCTTCGCCAGCGGATGGTTCATGTCGATGATCTGATCGAGCCGGGAGCGAAACAGATCCTGCTCGCCCGTCTCCCGTCGTTCACGTGGCCTCATCTCGTCCCCCGCCGAAGCAGTGATACGACAGAGAATCACGAATCAATTTTGCAAGGAATCCCCTTTCGAAAGGCCGATTTCCGGCAAATTCGATTTCCACAGATCGTCGGTTTAGGATTCCAAATCAACGGCTTGGGTATTCTTCACGGACGACTACTTAGCAAGGGAAAACGCGAAAAAACCCGGGAAAAGTCCGTGTCGTAGAATACTATTCTACAACACGCCCCCATTTTCCCATATTGGGTCATGGCCGACAATTGAACTTTTGGAATTTTCATCTATTATAAAGTACTTAGAGCCATCGTGGCTCACTCTATTCTAAGGAAAAGCAGCGTGCCCCCAATCGTAATCCGCGCTGATTTTGACGTTGAGGCCAGCGTCTGGGTTGCCCAGAGCGACGAAATCCCTCTCGTCACTGAGGCCGAGAGCATCTCTGACCTATTCAGCAAGCTTCCAAGCGTAATTCAGGACGTATTGGATGCTAATGGAGACGCGCGCGCCGGTTCGGTGGTTCCTTACGAGCTCATCACGCAATCGACCGCTGAGCCGCAGGCGAGGGTCGCTTGACGTCTCCCAAGAGACAGCCCGAATCTCACAATGAGGAAGAGGCGCAGCGACGTTTTTTGGTGGCCTTAAAGGCCGCCCTGAGCATATCGCCAAAGCCGCTTAAAGAAAAACCTAAGCTACGCAAACGCCAGAAAAAGTCAGTAAAGGCTTAAAACGCCTTTGGCAGTCCTGCTTGCTTCATAATGCCATTGGCCGTGTGGCGAGACTTGATTTTTGAGTCCACGGGGAAGCTCCTATTCGAAATCGGGCTTTTCCACATTTCATGATCGCCGTTGCCCTGGCGAACGAACCAGCAGCCGTTTTCCTTCAGTATTCTCTTAACTTCGGGCGTAAAATCGGCCATGATTCTTGCAATAATTACAGGAGTTTAGTAATATACGTATGGCGCGTCGCCGGGTACCAGCCGACGACGCGCCACGTTTCATGCCTCAACTACGTTGTTGCATGGTATCCTCCCTCCGGGGCTTTCCGTGACTGCCCCGGTTCTAGACGACGGCCCTTGCAAGCCATCATACCCGGCTATCCGGGAGACCCCCTGCATCAGTGCCACGGCCTGAATGCAGGAAGGATTGAGACGGCGGGCCTAGCCCGCCGTTTGCATTAGAGCACGAACCATTTGCCGTGACGCGCGACGATCAGCTTGCGCTCTTTCAGGCGGTGTATGTTGGTTCGGATCGAATTCTCTGGCGCTGAATGACCGCCGTCCTGAAGCGCCTGAATAATTTCAGCGGGCGTGAGGCCCGGCTTAGCTTCCAGCGCCCGCACTATAAAATAGGGCGTGGTACCCACGGTTAGCTTCGATTTAGTACCGCTGGCTGCTGTCCCGCCCACTAGTTTAAGGGGCGCAGCGGGGCCTATAACGTCCTGCACTTCACCGGGTGCCAGATCGCCAACTGCTTTCGATACAGCGTTCATCGCATCGCGCCAGCCGTCAGCATATGCTGAACGCCTGATCTTGTCGGCGAGCTCTGTGAACGCAGCCATGGGGTCTGTGTTGTCATTCATGGCCGACCGTATAACAGGCCGGGCGAGAGTCTGCAAACAATTAGATACGTATCAACTAGATACGCCCACCTATGGAGGCTGTGGTCTCAAGTATATAGTCCCGGGAGTCAACAGACCAGACGGCGCCGGTTGCCGATTTCCACCGCGAACCGCGGAGCGCCGCATGGGCGTCGTCGCAACGGCAGAAAAAGGGTGGGGCGGGAACGAAAACAATATCCGGCGCTTAATGCCTATTCGCGGGGAGTGGAAGCATGGGTCTTGTCGAGTCGAAGAGGCCCGTGGTGCTGATCGTCGAGGACGAGTTTCTGTTGCGAATGGAGGCGGCCGACATGGTCAGGGCCGCCGGGTTCGAGGCGGTCGAAGCCGCCAATGCCGACCAGGCAATTGAAATTCTCGAAGCCCGCCGGGACATCACGGTCGTGTTTACGGATATCCAGATGCCGGGCTCGATGGACGGCCTGAAGCTGGCCCGCGCGGTCCGGGGCCGCTGGCCGCCGATCAAGATTGTCGCCACCTCCGGCCGGCTCCATGTCGGGGAAACCGATCTGCCGGATGGCGGCCGGTTCCTGCCCAAGCCATACAGTCCGACTCAGATCAATGGTCTGCTGCGGGAGTTGATTTGCGACAGCTGAACTTGATCAGGCGATGATGTCAGGCGTGATCTGGTCTTCGATGAACGCGATGCGGTCGCGCAGTTGCAGCTTGCGCTTCTTCAGCCGCTGTAGCCGCAACAAATCCGGGGCGGGCGACTGATGCAATGCGTCGATCGCCGCGTCGAGATCGCGGTGTTCCTGCTGTAGCCGTGCGAGCTCGGATTCGAGTTCGCGCTCATCTTCGTCGGTCATGGTGTACGTTAGCTGAAAAACGCGATGAGGTCGCGAAGGGTTGTGGAAGCCGCCTCAGGGAATATCGGCCCTGTCGGTCCCGTGCGCAAGCGGGCGGTTCCCTACTCACGATTGGTTACACATAGCACCGAAATATGAGCAACCGATTTTTGATTTCCATCGACAGATTCGCCGGCTCGTGTACACTTTGTGGTCCGGATCGAATCTGAGGTTTAATTCCACCGAGGAGGTTTCGTATGGCAATTCAGGCGCATCTCGTTGAACTAGAACGGAAACACAAAGTTCTTGAAAACGAATTGCATGAAGCTCTCGTGCACCTTTCAACGGACGACCTGCGAATTGTTGAACTGAAGCGCCGGAAATTGATGGTCAAGGACGAGATCGAGCGGTTGAGGCATACCGCAGGCGAGACGCTGCACTAGCGCCGTACCGCCAACTTTTCAGCCGCCCTCCGGGGATGAGCGTCATTGCGCTCATCTCCAAGTTGCTCTCGCGCTACTACGGCCGGGATGCCTGCGATTGCTACATGTCGGCGAGTTCGCCGACATGGTCGGCGATTGCCAGCGATGATGTCAGCCCCGGCGACTCAATCCCGAACAGATTGATCAGTCCGGCGACGCCATGCTCCCGTGGCCCCTGAATCAGGAAATCCTGCACGGCCACCGCCGGCGGCACGATCTTCGGCCGAATTCCGGAATAGCTCGGCATCAACGCGCCGTCCGGCAGCGTCGGCCAGTAGCGCCGGATTGCCGGATAAAATCGTTCCGCCCGCGCCGGATCGACCGCGTAGTCGATGGCATCGATCCATTCCACGTCGGGGCCGAACCGGGCCTGTCCCGCCATGTCGAGGGTGAGATGGACGCCGAGCCCGCCGGGTTCGGGCACCGGGTAGATCAGCCGTGAGAACGGCGCCCGCGCGCTGCAGCTGAAATAGTTTCCCTTGGCGAGATAGGCCGGCGGGATCAGTTCGATCGGCATGCCATCGATGCTGCGCGCGACTGCGGACGCGGCGAGCCCCGCGGCGTTGATCACAAGCCGGCATGCCAGCGTCGTCGGCGCCTCGCCGCCGGCGTCGAGTTCGATTTCCTCCGCGCTTGCCCTGGCGCGCAGCAGCGGGGTGTGGAAGGCGAAGGCCGCGCCGCTCGCCTCGGCATCGCCGCGCAGCGCCAGCATGAAGGCGTGGCTGTCGACGATGCCGGTGGAGGGCGAGTGCAGGGCGGCGTCGCAGTTCAAGGCCGGCTCCAGTTGCCGCGCGGCTTCGCCCGAAAGGGCCTGCAGATCGAGCACGCCATTGGCTTCGGCATGCGCCCGGATCGATTGCAGCTTTTCGGTTTCCTTGGGGTTAGTGGCGACGATCAGCTTGCCGCAATTGCGGTGCGGAATGCCGTGCTCCCGGCAGTATTCATAGAGCGCCTGCTTGCCACTGACGCACATCCGCGCCATCAGGCTGCCGGCCTTGTAATAGATGCCGGCGTGGATCACCTCGCTGTTGCGAGAGGATGTGACGGTGCCGATGCCTTCGGCCGCCTCCAGCACGACCACCTCGCGTCCCGCCCGTGCGAGCCGCCGTGCGATCGCAAGACCGATCACCCCCGCACCGATAACGACGCACTCTACCTTGTCCATTCGAGGGTTCTGGTCCCGTGGGATTGTGTGGCCATTCGACCTAGGGTGCGCCGTTGTGGAATACCGCGCGTCCCGGATCAACCGCACTCACGCATGATCGCCAGCTTTCGGGCACGATGTTCACAGGAAGCCGTTGAATTCGTTCCGGAACGCTTTCCGAACGGCTTCTTGTTAGGGAAGCGTTAATCATGTCAGGGCAATTGCCGTAATTTGAGACACATTTTTGGGTTGCAAGGGTACGTGTTTACCTGATCCAAACCCGTCAAGCCCGACACTCCGGCCACAAATCCGCGGGTGACTGATGGCTGACAAGAATTGGCAGGCTGGCGGCAAGAGCTTGTTTCCCGCGCAGGTTGTCGTCTGCGTGGTCGCCACCGTTACGCCGTTCGGCGCGGCCTCGGCCGTATCCAGTAACTTTTCGGCGCGGGATTATATCGGCTCGGCCGATCCCGGCATGATCTGGCAAATGCTGATCGGCGGCATCGTCATCGCGTCATTTCTCGCCGCAGTCGCGCTGTGGGTGCACTCGGCGCTGCGCAAGGTCAAGCGCACACAGTTGCGCAGAAACGCCTTCGTCAGTTCCGCCCTGAATAACCTCAGTCAGGGCGTGGTGATGACGGATGCGCAGAGGCGAGTCGTATTCTGTAACGATCGCTATCTCGAGATTTACGGCCTGACGCGTTCGGATGTCCCGAAATACATGACCGGGCCGGAACTGCTGGAAATGCGGCGCCGCAACGGCCTGATCAAGCTCAGCGACGAGGAATTCCGGGCCAGGGCCTCCACTCCGGAAGGTCTCGTGACCGAGTTGCCTGACGGGCGATCGGTCGTGACCAGACAGTTTCCGCTGCCGAACGGCGGCTCGGTGGCGACGCATGAGGATTGCAGCGAGCAGCGCAAGCTGTCGCGGCAGCTTGCTTCGACCAAGCAATTCCTGGAATCGGTGCTCGACAATGTGCCGGTATGCGTGGCCGCCAAGAATATCGACGACGGCCGCTACATCTTCGCCAATCGCGCATTCGAACGCTTTTCCCGTTTTTCCCGCGACCACATCGTCGGCAAGCGCGCCGACGAGATCTTCCGCCCCGAGACGACGGCAAGCATCGAGGCAGCGGATCAGGCCGCGCTCAGCTCGCCCGATGGCCAGTTCCGCAACGAGTTCGTGGTCGAGCGTGGCGCCAAGAAGCGCGTCCTCTCGAGCGTCCGGGTGGTCGCCCGCGACGAGCAGAACCGGCCGGAATTCCTGATCGCCTTGTTCGACGATGTCACCGATCGCCGGTCGCTGTCCAAGGAGCTCGAGAACACCAAGAAATTCCTCGAGCTGGTGGTCGACAACATTCCGGTGTCGCTGATCGTCGAACGCGTCAGCGACGGCCGATATCTGCTGGCCAATCGCAGCGCCGAGACCATCCTCAACCGTCGGCGCGAGGACGCCACCGGCCTCACGGCCGCGGATATCTTCAATCCGCGCGAAGCCAAGCTGATCATCGCCCGCGATGAAGCCGCGATCAAGAAGCGCGGCCTGCTCGCCGAGGAACACCCGATCTCCACCAAGGACGGCCTGCGGCTGTTCCTGACGCGCCGCATGACGGTGCTCGACGATGCCGGCGAGCCGCAATACCTGATCAAGACCCATGAGGATGTCACCGACCGCCGCCAGACCGAGTCGCGGATGGCGCATATGGCGTATCATGACGGCCTGACGGACCTGCCGAACCGCGCTGCCTTCCTGCAGGCGCTGGCGCAGATGATCGAGGCCTGCGGAGGCACCGACGAGGAATTCGCGGTGCTGTCGGTCGACCTCGACGGCCTGAAGGAAATCAACGACGTGTTCGGCCATGCGGTCGGCGACAAACTGCTGATCGAAGTGGCGCACCGGATCCAGCACTCGGCGCGCGGCGGGGTCGTGGCCCGGCTGTCCGGCGACGAGTTCGGAATGATCATCGACGGCAAGCAGCCGGTCGCAGGCGTGTTGCTGGCCGAGCAATTGGCCGAGGCGCTTTCCAGCGAATTCCTGATCGACGGCAAATCGGTCCGCACCGGCTGCACCACCGGCATCTCGGTATTTCCGCACAACGGCTCCGACGCCGCCTCCCTGCTGGCCAATGCCGGCGCGGCGCTGTTCCGCGCCAAGGCGAAATCGCGCGGTTCGATCAGCATCTATGAACCCGAGATGGACCAGCAGATCCGGGATCGCCGGGTGCTGCACCAGGATCTCTCGCTGGCGATCAGGAACGGCGAGCTCTCGCTGCATTATCAGCCGCAGGCGATGGCGCATCCGACCATCGCCGGCAGCAAGATCATCGGCTTCGAGGCGCTGGCGCGGTGGATGCATCCGGTGCGCGGCTTCGTTCCGCCCGGTGATTTCATCCCGCTCGCCGAAGAGAGCGGCCTGATCGTCGAGATGGGCGAATGGATCCTGCGCGAAGCCTGCCGCGAGGCGGCCTCCTGGCCGCTGCCGCTGCAGATCGCGGTCAACCTGTCGCCGGCCCAGTTCATGCACGGCGACGTGGTCGGGCTCGTGCACTCGATCCTGATCGAAACCGGCCTCGCGCCTGATAGGCTCGAGCTGGAAATCACCGAGGGCGTGCTGATCGAGGATTTCGATCGCGGCCTGGCGTTGCTGCGTCGGCTGAAGGCGCTCGGCGTGCGCATCTCGATGGACGATTTCGGCAGCGGCTATTCCTCGCTGAGCTATCTGCAGGCGTTTCCGTTCGACAAGATCAAGATCGACCGCGCCTTCGTCGTCAATCTCGGACGCAACCCGCAGTCGGCGTCGATCGTGCGCGCCGTCATCGGCCTCGGCCACGGCCTCGAAATGTCGATCGTGGCCGAGGGCGTGGAAACCCAGGAACAGCTCGTCTTCCTCGCGGATGCAGGCTGCGACGCAGTGCAGGGCTATTTCCTCGGCAAGCCGCTGCCGATCGGGCAATACGGCGCGCTGGTCGGCCGCAACCCCAGTGATACGATGGAGCCCGCGCGCAAGACCGGCTAAAGGTCCTGCATGGCGGATTACGATCTAGCTGTTATCGGCGGGGGCCTCAACGGCGTCAGCATCGCGCGCGACGCCGCCGGACGCGGCCTGCGCGTGATCCTGCTGGAGCAGGGCGATCTCGGCGCCGGCGCATCGCAGGCCTCGCCGCGGCTGATCCACGGCGATCTCCAGGTGCTGGAGCGCAGGGGGTTGTTTCGCGTCCGCGCGGCGCTCAGGGAGCGCGACATCTGGCTGCGCACCGCGCCGCATCTGGTGCGTCCGATGCGTTTTGTCATTCCCGCAAATTCCGACGAGCGTCAGCCCTGGGTACTCAGGTCGTGGCTGTTGCTGTATGACCGCCTCGCCTCGCGCCCACGGCTGCCGGCGTCGGCCACCATCGATATCACCCACCATCCGGTCGGCAATGCGCTGAAGCGGCCGATCGGCGTTGCCTTCGAATATTCCGACTGCGTGGTCGACGATTCCCGGCTGGTGGTTCTCACGGCCGTCGATGCCACCGAGCGCGGCGCCGACATCCGCACCGGCGCGCGCTGCGTCCGCGCCGACCGGCTCGACAGCTGGCGGCTGGTGGTGATCGATCGCGGCCACCGCCGGGTGGTCACGGCCCGCGCGCTGGCCAACGCGTCGGGCGCCTGGAGCGCGTCGGTCGCGGAAACCGTGTTGCGCATGAAGCCGCCCGAATTCGGCGCGGTCCAGATCAGCCAGATCGTGGTCAGGCGCCTGTTCGATACCGACAACGTCTATGTATTCCAGAACAGCGACCGGCGGCTGATTTTCGCCAGCCCCTACGAGCGCGATTTCACGCTGATCGGGACCGTCGGCCACGCCTTCAAGGGCGATCCCGCGGCGGTGTCGATGACATCGGGCGATGTCGGCTATCTCTGTGACGCGGCCAACCGCTATTTCCGCGAGCGGATCGAGCTGGTCGACGTGATCAGGACGGTGTCCGGTGCCAATCTGGTGGCTGGCCCCGCCGCGCGGGATGGCGCGATGGCGTTCGACCGGACGCGCGGCAAGGCGCCATTGCTGACGGTCTTCGGCGGCGACGTCACCACCGCGCGGCTGCGCGCGGAGCGGGCGCTCGACCGGCTCACGCCGTTCTATCCGATGTCGCCGCGCTGGACCGCTCACACGTCGCTGCCGGGCGGCGACTTCGCGTGGGAACGGTTTGAGGACGAGGTCGACGCGGCCGTCGCGCGCTGGCGGTTTCTTTCGGAACCTCAGGCGCGGCGCCTGGTCGCCGCCTATGGCACGCGCCTGGCGGCCATCCTGGGCGACGCCAGGGACCGCGCCGACCTCGGGCCGGCCTTCGGGCCGGAACTGACCGGCGCGGAGGTGCGCCATCTCATGACCATGGAATGGGCGCGTTTTCCCGACGACATTCTGTGGCGGCGCTCGAAACTCGGTTTGACCATGAAGCCAGAGGACCGCGATGCGCTGGCGGCGTTCATGGCGGCGGCGACCTAGGTAAGAGTCGATTGCGTGTATCAAGCAGTGGTGTCGTAGGATGGGGCCGGCAGGTGCGAGCAACACAAAATCTGTCGTCCCGGACAAGCGAGCATCGCGAGCGCCGATCCGGGACCCATACGCCGCGGCCTATCGATAGAGCGATGGCATCGAGACCTTCTTCGAACAACAGACGACCGGGATTATGGGTCCCTGCGTTCGCAGGGACGACGAAAGTGATACGCGCCGCTCGCGTTTTTTTGCAGCAGTCTCGATTGGGCAAAGCCCCCGGCGCGCGAATGCGCGCCCGATGACAGGCTTCACAGGCCGTGCTTGGTCCAGGTCGAGCGAACTTGGGCGTCGCTGGCGAATTCGCCGCGAACCGAGGCGTCCTTCGAAGCGGCGACTGCGGCCCGTTCATCTGCCGAAAGGGTGACTGGCTGCGCTTCCTGCAGCCAGGCTTGATCGCGTCCCGACGGCCGGCGGTGCAGCCGCCCGGATATCATTCGCGCGGCCTTGTCGCCCTGTCCGTCGCGCAGGCATGCGACGATAAAAGTGTCTTCCCACAATTCGCGCTGGGCATGGCTGCCGCCGATCCTTACCAGTTCGGGCATCAATGGTTCGAGGATGCGGACGGCGCCCCCGTGATCGCCTTCGGCGAAAGCCAGGACGCCGCGACAGAGGCCGATCGCGGCTGGACCCGGGGCGAGCTTGCCGGTGGCCGCGCGCGCTTCCATTTGCGCGAGCCTTGCCTGCAAGCCCTCGCGGTTCGTTGTCGAAGCCACCAGCGCATAGTGTACGTCGCCGAAATGGGCGCCGGCCTGCGGGAAGAATCGTTCGCCATAGGCGGCGACTTCGCGCCAGTGCGGCTCCAGCCCCGAGATGCCGGCGAGCGACAGCCGCCACAGCAGCGACGCCGTATCGGTGAACACGTTCAGCGGCGGATATGGCGAGCCGGTCGGCCTGATCTGCCGCTGGTATATATCAAGGGCTGCGTCGGGATCGCCGGCTTCGATCGCCGTCAGGGCGACGTGCCAGCACAGATGCCCGTGCAGGAAGCTGCCTTTTTCATGCGTCGTCAACCAGGACGACAGGAACTGGCGGCCGGTTTCCGCTTCGCCCTGTTCGAACAGCGCATGGGACAGCCCGTGCGCCGCGTTGGCGTTGGCGGGCCGCATCGGGAAAGCCCGTTCGGTCAGCGCGCGGCCGATGCCGGCGTTGCCCGCTTCGGTGTGCGACCAGCCGAGATAGGTCAGGAACCACCAGTCCTCCCCGTAATGGCTGGCGTGACGCTGGCAGATCGCGAGTTTGGCGGCGTCGTGGTCGGCGCGTCCGGAGAAGGCGTAGAGACCGAAGGCGCCGAGCAGCAGCGACAGGATCAGGGCATCGCGCGGATATTCCTCGAGATGCTGCTCGGCGCCGGATAACGCCGCCATCGGCTGCCCCTCGATGGTAGCGGCCATGATCTCGACATGCCGTTGCTCGCGCGGACTGGCCGAGGCCATGAGCAGCCTCGCCTGCGCCGCCTTGGCGCGCGCCTCGGCAATTTCCATGTTCATCTGGTGGATGCGCGCCCGCGCCACATAGGGCAAGGCAAAGCCGGGATCCTCGGCAATGGCGCGGTCGAAGGCGTCGCCGGCGCCGTTCCAGGCCGACAGCATGCAGTCGACGCCGTCGCGATAGAGCGCCGCGGCGCGGTCCGATGCCGTCGTCAGCGGCAGGTCGTATTTGTCCCGGTTCATGTTTCGCTTCCGCTCGAAGGGGTGGATGGTGGTGCCGGCGTCGGTCATCTTACAGCAGGGTTGAGCCTTTGCCGATCCACCGCTAGCGTGCAGTCACGATTCCGCCGGCGGGGAACATGACTGACGAACCAGCGACATCCGAACCGCCATTGGAAGTGGTGGCGGAGCCGGCGAGGCCCGCGCCTCCGGCCGAGGCCGCCGACATTCCGCTGCTGCGTATCGAGGCGGTGGTGAAGCAGTTCGGCGGGTTTCGCGCGGTGGACCGGCTGTCGCTCGACATCCGGGCGGGAGAATTTTTCGCGCTACTCGGCCCGTCGGGCTGCGGCAAGACCACGCTGCTGCGGATGCTCGCCGGCTTCGAGACGCCGGACGAGGGCAGGATCCTGCTCGACGGCTGGGACATCGCGCCATTGCTGCCGCATGAGCGGCCGGTCAACATGATGTTCCAGAACTACGCGCTGTTTCCGCATCTTTCGGTGCGCGACAATATCGCGTTCGGATTGAAGCGCGCGGGCATGCCGGCTGCCGACATCCGCACGCGCGTCGCCGAGATGATAGCCCTGGTAAAACTCGAGGGCCTCGAGAAGCGCAAGCCCGACCAGCTCTCCGGCGGTCAGAAGCAGCGCGTGGCGCTGGCGCGCGCGCTGGCGCGGCGCCCGCGGATCCTGCTGCTGGACGAGCCGCTGGCGGCACTCGACAAGAAGCTGCGCGAGAGCACGCAAGCCGAACTGATGGCGCTGCAGCGGCGCCTCGGCACCACCTTCATCATCGTCACCCACGACCAGGACGAGGCGATGACGATGGCTGATAGAATCGGCGTGATGGACAGGGGACGTCTCGAACAGGTGGCGACGCCGCGCCAGCTCTACGAAGCGCCGGCGTCGCGCTGGATCGCGGAGTTCGTCGGCGACATCAATCTGTTCGAGGGCGAGGTCGCCTCCCGCGAGGCCGGACGCCTGGTAATTGCGACGCGGGACGCGGGATCCATCGTGGTCGCAGCACCGCTGCAGCCGATCAATAAGGACGTGGTCGCGGTCGCGATCCGTCCCGAAAAGGTAAAACTGTCGCGCCGGGGTCCTGCTTCCGACGACGCCGACCATGCGCATGCCATCAACCGGCTGGAGGGCGTCGTCACCGATGTCGGCTATCTCGGCGGTCTCACCACCTACAAGGTGAAGCTCGACTCCGGCGCGGAGCTGCGCTCGTCGATGGCCAATACCGCGCGGATCGATATCGACGCCTACAGCCCGACCCACCGCGTGGTGGCCTGGTTCACGCCCGACGACTGCCTGGTGCTGGAACAATGAGCGCGCGGCGCATCTTCGCTGGCCCCGCGCGCCTTGCCGCGATCGCGCCCTGTTTGTGGATGGTGCTGTTCTTCCTGGTGCCGTTCGGCTTCGTGCTGAAGATCAGCCTGTCGCAGACCGCGGTGGCGCAGCCACCCTATCTGCCGGTGTTCGACTTCACGCAGGGGCTTGCGGCGATCAAGGCCGCCTTCGCCGTGCTGTCGCTGGACAATTACAGGCTGCTGGTCTCCGACAATCTCTACATCCTGTCCTGTCTGCGCAGCCTCGTCGTCGCCGCCGTTTCGACCGCGATCCTGCTTCTGATCGGCTATCCCGTCGCCTACGCCATGGCCCGGCTGCCGCAGCGCTGGCAGGGCATCGCCATGATGCTGGTGATCGTGCCGTTCTGGACCTCGTTCCTGATCCGGATCTACGCCTGGATCAACATCCTGCAGCACGACGGCCTGCTCAACCAGGTCCTGCTCGCGCTGCATATCGTCTCGGCTCCGGTGGTGTGGCTCTCGACCGACAGCGCGATGTATCTCGGCATCGTCTACTCCTATCTGCCGTTCATGATCCTGCCGCTCTATGCCTCGCTGGCGAAAATGGACCCGGCGCTCTCGGAGGCCGCCAGTGATCTCGGCGCATCGCCGCAGCAGACGTTCTGGCTGGTGACGTTTCCGCTTTCCTTGCCGGGCGTCGTCGCCGGCGCCTTGCTCTGCTTCATTCCGATTCTTGGCGAGTTCGTGATCCCCGACCTGTTGGCGGGCTCGGATTCGATGATGATCGGCCAGACCCTGTGGCTGGAATTCTTCACCAACAAGGACTGGCCGGTGGCCTCCGCGGTGGCGGTGGTGTTGCTGGTGCTGTTGGTGGCGCCGCTGGCGTTGTACGACCGGCTGCAGCGCCGCCAGCTGGAGGCCGCGCGATGACGGCGCGCCCGCGGAGCCGGATGTCCCGCTTCAACGTCAGCGCGCTGGTGCTCGGTCTCGCATTTCTCTATCTGCCGATCGCCATCCTCGTGATCTATTCGTTCAACGCCTCAAAGCTGGTGACGGTGTGGGGCGGCTGGTCGCTGCGCTGGTACGCCGAATTCTTCAACGACCGCGCCATGCTGGATGCGGCCTGGATGAGTTTGCGAGTGGCGGCGGTGTCCGCGTCGCTGGCGACGCTGCTCGGCACGCTCGCAGCCACGGCACTTTCGCGCGGCGAACGCTTCAAGGGCCGCACCCTGTTCTCCGGCATGCTCTATGCGCCGCTGGTGATGCCGGAAGTCATCACCGGGCTGTCGTTGCTGCTGCTGTTCGTGGCGCTCAATGCCGAGCGCGGCTTCTGGACCGTCACGATCGCGCACACCACGCTGACGATGTGTTTTGTCACGGTCGTGGTGCAGGCGCGGCTGGGCAAGCTCGACCGCAGCCTGGAGGAGGCGGCGATGGATCTCGGCTGCGATCCGCTGCGGGCATTCGTGAGCGTGACGCTGCCGCTGATCCTGCCCTCGATCGTGGCGGGCTGGATGCTGGCGTTCACGCTGTCGCTCGACGATGTGGTGATTGCGAGCTTTACCACCGGCCCCGGCTCGGCGACGCTGCCGATCCGGATCTATTCGGAGGTGCGGCTCGGGGTGAGGCCGCAAATCAACGCCATCTGCACGCTGGTGCTGGGATTGATCACGGTGGTGATCGTGGCGGCGTCGTTCGCGACGAAGCTGACCAGCGCGCGCGGCGAGGGCGCGGCGCCCCTGTAGTTCTACGGTGTTGCCCTTGCCTTGAGCGTGAGCAAAATTGACCGCTGGCCGCCACCATGCCGTCAACGGCCGGACATGATCTCGTTACAGGATCACGGCACATGTCCGACATGCGGCGCGTTGCCGTGCTATTTGTTCCCGCGTCCAACAAGGCCGATCACATGGCAGCACCCGTTGCGAAGGCCTCGCCTGACAGGACGGACGCCCCGTCGCGCACCTGCGACAAATGCGGCGCGGACATGACGCATCTCAGCGATCTTCAACCCATCATCGGCAGCGCCGCCATGCGGATCTTCCGCTGCTACGCCTGCAACCACGTGGTCTCCGAGGAGAGGTGAGGGGAACGCGGCATGCTTCCGCGCGCCGTACCGCGTCAGGCTGCCGATAGCCGCACCTGAAACTTGCTGCCGGTGGCCTCGGCGTAACGCAGCAGTGTCTTGGTGCTCGGCAGCGAGTGTCCATTTTTCAGCCGGGCGATGGTGGATTGGCTGGTGCCCATCCGTTCCGCGAGTTCGGCCTGGGACAGACCCGCGCGCAACCGGGCCCTGAGCAATTCGGCCGCAATCTCGAACTCCGGCGCGAGCGCGTCATACTCGGCCTTGACCCTGGGGTTTGCGAGCAGGCGGGCTTTCAGCTTTTCGAACGGGATGGTCATGTGATCTCCTTTGCGCGCCGGAGCGCGAGTTCGATTTCGGCACGCGGCGTTTTTTGCGTTTTCTTGGCGAATGCCTTGACCACGACGACCCTGCGGCCTATCGCCGTGACATAGAGCGCGCGGGCAATTCCGTCGCGGCCGGTCAGGGGAACGCGCCGACCACTGGCGGCATTGCGGGCCACGTTGCGCTAATCCGCCTTACGCAAGCTCAGCCCGTCAGTTCGCCTTCGGCGCATCTGCCGGCACCCCCGCCGGCGCCGCCGCATCCGGCGCCGCCGCAGGCCGCCCGCCCGTAATCCGTTCCAGCACCGAACGCACCGCATCCCTTGTCTTGCGGTCCTTGACCGCGTCGAGCAGCGGGGCTGCGCCCGGCGAGCGGCGGAGCAGGCTTTCCGGATCCGGGAAGATCAGGGGATCGTCCCATGGGCCCTGCACCACGAACGGCAGTTCGAAGCCGGCGGCGGCGTTCGGCGCCGATACCAGGCTGGCGATGCCCTTCATGTCGTATTCGCGCATCGGCACCGAGGCGGTGCCGGTCAGGGTCAGGCGCGCGGAGGGTCCCTCGACGCGGATGTCCTCGGCGGTGGCGATGCCGTCGCTGAATTTCAGCGCGATGGTCAGCGTGTCGTAGGGCGTCGAGCCCGCGCGGAAATTGCCGGCGCCGGATAGCGGCCGGCGCTCCAGCCGCTTCAGCAACTGCTCGGCATTGAAGCCGGAGATCGCGCCGTTCTGGCCGGTGAGGATGGCGCTGCCGTCGAGCGACTGGGCGAGGCCGAAGGGGCTGGCACCGGAGGCGACCAGCGAGACGTTGAGATTGCCGCGGCCGGACAGTTTGGTGATGCCGAACAATTCGCTGGCGCAGGCCTGCAGGTCGACGTCGGTGAACTGGAACTGGGCCTTGATGTCGGCGACGGTGTCGGAGCGCGCGATCCCGAACGAGCCCCGGGCGATGCCGCCATACATCTGCGCCTCGCCGACGCTGAGCGCCAGCGCGCCGCTGCGCAAATTGGCGCCGAACGCGGTGCGGCCGAGTTTCGACGAGCCGACCGTCACCTTGGCCGCCGACAGCCGCATGTCGAGGTCGGTAGTGGTGAGCGCGTTGAGGTCGAACAGCTGCCGGTTCCAGTCGCGCGCGCCGGAGGCGAGCAGGCGGAAGGTGGAGATGTAGGGCGTGAAGTCGAGATTGCCCGCGGCCAGCGTCGCCTGCAGCGTCTGGCGGCCGGCATTGGAATAGGTCATCACGCCCTCGGCGACATTGCCGTCGAGTTCGACATTGACGTTGGTCAGCGCGATCGACGGCCCGACCACATTGGCGCGGGCCTTCAGCGCGAAGCGGCCGAACCCGCCGGTGCCCGGCGGCGGCTGGCCGGCCCAGCGCAGGGCGTTGCGCAAGCTGGGGCTGTCGACCGTGACGGTGCCCTCCATCATCAGGCTGGTGCGGTTGGCGACGGTGCCGTCGAACGCCAGTTTCAAGGGCGGGCTGGCCAGCCGCGCCTTCAGGCCGGAGCGTTCGCCGGAAAGGGCTGCGACGAAGTCGCTGGTGCTGATCGAGGCGTCGACCCGTTCGCCGCGCCAGTCGAATTGCCCGGTTGCCGCGAAGGAACGCGAGATCGACGGCCACGCCAGCGACAGATCGATATCTCCGATGGTCTCGGCGACGCGGTTGGCGGCATCCCGATAGGTGAGCAGGCCGTCCTGGATGCGGATTTCGGAGAATGACAGCGGGTTCTCGGCGCCGGGCTGCACGGTGCGCGCGATGGTATCGATGAACGGCGTCCAGTTGCTCTCGCCATTGCCGTCGCGGACGACGCGGATATGCGGGCGCAGCATCATGACGTCCGATATCTCGAACCGCCGCAGCAACAGCGGCAGCAGGCGCAAATTCGCGGTCAGGACATCGACCGACAGCGCGGGGTCGGCGGTGGCGCCGCCCTTCAGGCCGACGTCATGAAACGAGACGTAGCTGCCGGGAAACACCGAGACGTCGATCCGGCCGTTGACCACCAGATCGAGGCCGGTCACGGCGCGGATCTGGGCCTCCACCGCCTGACGCAGGGCGTCGCGGTTGAGAAACCAGGAAGTTCCGATCAGGCCGATCAGCACCACGCCGAAAAATGCGGCAACCGGCATGCCGAGGCGCTTCATTCGTTGGGCCACCGTCAATGACATATCCAAGTCTTGTTAGAACCCAAGTTCTAAGCCCAAGTTCTAAGCCCAAGTCCTAAGCCCAAGGTCCGCTAAACCCAAGGTCCGCTAATCCCAAGTCCGCTAATCCCAAGTCTGGTTGAACTCAAGGCCGGCCAGGCTGATGTCGGGTTGATGTCGTCGGGCCGCTGTCGAGATAAGCCCGGGCGGCAGGCCAACCCCCACAACTTGATAGGTTTTCTTGACGCTTTCAAGGCCGTCCCGACGCCCCAAAGCCGGCCCGGCCGGGGCAAATGCCCCGTCATTGACGCATTGCGAAGAATTCGCCTAATAATCACGGTCAATCCGGGCCGCCAGTGCCCAGGCCGCCAGCGCCCTTCCTCCCATCAGGTCGTATTCCATGAACAAGGTCTACCCCGACGCCAAATCGGCACTCGAAGGCATTCTAAGGGACGGCATGATGATCATGTCCGGCGGCTTCGGCCTGTGCGGCATCGCCGAGGCCCTGTCGGACGCGATCCGCGACTCCGGCGTCAAGAACCTGACCGTGGTCTCCAACAATGCCGGCGTCGACGGCATCGGATTGAGCCGGCTGCTCGAAACCCGGCAGATCAGGAAGATGATCTCGTCCTATGTCGGCGAGAACAAGCTGTTCGCCCAGCAGTACCTCGCCGGCGAGCTGGAACTCGAATTCGCGCCGCAGGGCACGCTGGCCGAGCGCATCCGCGCCGGCGGCGCCGGCATTCCGGCGTTCTACACCAAGACCGGCGTCGGCACCCTGATCGCCGAAGGCAAGGAAGAGAAGATTTTCGACGGCGAGAAATACATCATGGAGCGCGGCCTGTTCGGCGACGTCGCCATCGTCCACGCCTGGAAAGGCGATACCGCGGGCAATCTGGTCTACCGCAAGACTGCGCGCAATTTTAACCCGATGATGGCGACCGCGGCGAAGATCACGGTGGCCGAGGTCGAGCACCTTGTCCCCGCCGGGGAGATCGATCCCGACCACATCCATACCCCCGGCGTCTTCGTCAAGCGCATCATCGAAGTCGGCAATGCCAACAAGCGGATCGAGCAACGCACCACGCGCAAGCGTGACGCTGCTGCCGCCGCAACCTGAGAGGAATTCCGATGGCCTGGACCCGCGAACAAATGGCTGCCCGCGCCGCCAAGGAACTGCGCGACGGCTTCTACGTCAATCTCGGCATCGGCATTCCGACGCTGGTGTCGAATTACATTCCCGACGGCGTCGACGTGGTGCTGCAGAGCGAGAATGGCATGCTCGGGATGGGGCCGTTTCCCTATGAGGGCGAGGAAGACCCGGATCTGATCAACGCCGGCAAGCAGACCGTCACCGAACTGCCCTCGACCAGCTATTTCTCGTCGGCGGATTCCTTCGGCATGGTGCGCGGCGGCCATATCGATCTCTCGATCCTCGGCGCGATGCAGGTGGCGCAGAACGGCGACCTCGCCAACTGGATGATCCCCGGCAAGATGGTCAAGGGCATGGGCGGCGCGATGGACCTGGTCGCCGGCGTCAAGCGCGTCGTGGTGGTGATGGAACATTCCGCCAAGGACGGCCCGAAACTGCTGAAGACCTGCAACTTGCCGCTGACCGGCGAGAAGGTGGTCGACATGGTGGTGACGGATCTCGCGGTATTCACCATCGACAAGCACGGCAAGGACGGCATGGCGCTGATCGAACTCGCCGACGGCGTCACGCTCGACGAAGTGAAGGCGAAGACCGAAGCCGAATTCCGCGTCGCGCTGAAGAACGCGTGAGCGCAGGCAAATAGTCATCGTCGTCCCGGACCAGTGAGCGCCAGCGAACGCTGATCCGGGACCCATACGCCGTGCCCTCTCGTTAGAGCGTCGGAGTTAGAGACCTTCTTCAAACTACAGACGACCGGGGTTATGGGTCCCGGATCGGCGCTCGCCTTGCTCGCTTGTCCGGGACGACGGAAGAGCGAGCGCTCGTATTGAGCTCGCGGCCCCTTTATCGGTCCACCGGCATTCCCGGACCCAGATGGTAGCGGCTGGAAAAGAACACCAGGGGCAGGGTGTCGCTGTAATCGCAGGTCGATACTTCGGCGATGAACAGCGTGTGGTCGTTGACATCGACGGATCGGATCAATTCGCAGGCAAAGAACGCGACGCAGCCGGGCAGCCTCGGTAGTCCCTGCACGATCTCGCAAGCTGCGACGGCATCGGCGGCAGGCCGGCCGGCGAAATGCCGCGACAAGTGCTTGCCGTCTTCCGGCAGCACGTTGACGCCATAGCGGGCCGCCGCTGAGATCGCATCATGCATCCGTCCCGGCTTGACCGAAACCAGCACGGTCGGCGGCGCCAGGCTGATGCTGACAAAACTGTTGGCGGTCATGCCGCAGACCTCGCCGCGCCGGTCCAGCGCGGTCAGCACCGCAACCCCCGTCACAAAGCGCGAGGCGGCCTGTCGGAACGCGACCGGGTCGACGCGCTGCATGTCGTGCTCCTCACGCGCTCGCCCGCATCGGCTCGGCCGCCGGCGCCGACTTGCGCTCGATCCAGGCGTGGATTCGTTCCGCCGAACAGATGCGGTCCCACTGCTGGTCCGGATAATTGAAGTTCTCGGTGAATTCGTCGGCCAGCGCCTGGTTCTGGCTCATCGTGCCGATCAGCATCCCCAGCGCCTCGGAGGGCGGCTGCAGCATGATGTTGGTCCAGCGCGCCGCCGCCAGCACGCGATCCTGCCGTTTCAGATCCACCTTTTCGCAGAACCGCGCGTCGAGCACGTCTGACTTGACGATTTCCTCGCCGAGCACGAAAGCCGCGTAGGAGGCCACGTTGGCGCCCTGTCCCATCATCGGGTCGACCACCGAATGCAGGTCGCCGAGCGCGATGGCGCATTTGCCGCCATCGAACTCGACCACGGTGTTGCGGACGGTCGGCACCACGCCGCCCTGCAGCAGGTCCAAGGGCTGCGCGAGGTCGAAGCGCGCGGTGTCGATGCGATGGTAGGTGGTCGGATGATGCTTCTCGAGCTTGCCGAGCAGGACCTGCAGGAAATGCTTGGGATTGGCGTCATAGCTCAGCGTCGCCAGTTCCTCCATGTCGCCGCCGGGGATGTTCTCCATCAACAGCGCGGTGGCGACGCCGTCGAAGCTGATGGTGGGAATCACGATCATCTCGCCGTGGCCCGGTGAAACCGACAGCGTCACGTTCATCGGATCGGGCTGGCTGACGCCGGTATAGAGACCGACGCACAGCCGTCGCTGCGGCTGCGAATAGGGCGTGTGCTCCGGCCGGTAACTGAACAGCTGGCCGAGCGCGCCCTTGCCGGTGGCGACCACCAAAAGATCGAAGCGGCTGACCAGCGCCGCGATATCGCCCTGTTCGATCTGGCGGTACTCGATCGCGCCGCCGCGATCGAGGAAATCCTTCATCAGCGCCGGCAGATAGATCCGGTAATCGACGGCGCGGCTGGCCTTCGAAAAATCGCCGCGAAAGCCGAGCGGCTGCGGAAAATTGAAGAAATGGTCGTGGTAGTAATAGTGCTGCTTCGGATCGGTCCAGTGATTGACGCCGAGATAATCCTCGCGCGCGATCGTCACATGGTGGTGGGCGACCGTATTGATGAGGCGGCTGCCGCGGTAATCCTCTGGTCTGCGGTCGGTGATCAGCGTGGCGGCGACGCCGTGCTTCTGCAGATAAAGCGCCAGATGCAGGCCGGCGATCCCGGCGCCGACGATTCCGATGTGACGTCTCATGAGCGGCCTCCCTTCGAGCGGTGCGGGAGTTGTTCTCCCCCCTGCGATTTGCTGCGCGCAGCCTAACCAGCAACTTGTCCGAAGAATACGGAATGGATAGGATATGATTTATTCCTGTTGGGAATGATCGGGATGGACCGCATCGACTGCCTGCGTGCCTTTGTCCGCTGCCTGGAGGGCGGCAGCTTCTCAGTCGCCGCCAGCGAACTCGGCATCGGCCAACCGGCCGTGAGCAAGCGCATCGCGCTGCTCGAAAGCGAATTCGGCACGCAGCTGTTTTTCCGCACCACGCGAAAACTGCGGCCGACCCCGGAAGGCCACCGCATCTACGATCTGGCGCGCCAGATCCTGGCGAGCTTCGACCAGGCGCGGGTCAACATCGAGGAAAATTCGCTGCGGCCGAGCGGTACGCTGCGGGTCAGCGTGCCCTCATCGTTCGGCCGGCGCTATCTGATGCCGGTGATTGCCGAATATGTCCGCGCCTATCCGGGCGTTCGGCTCGACCTGCGTTTCAGCGAGCGTTTCGTCAATTTGGTGGAGGAGGGCGTCGAACTGGCGCTGCGGATCGGAAAACTGGAGTCGAGCACGCTGGTGGCCCGGCGGCTGGGTACGGTGCAGCGCTATCTGGTCGCGACGCCGGGCTATCTGGGCGGACGTGCGATACCGCGCACGCCCGAGGATCTCGACGCGCACCAATGCATCGTCTATTCGCGGCTGTCGTCCGCCAGCGAATGGATCTTCGAATCCGAGCACGGTCGCCACGTCGCCTCGATCAACGGGCCGCTTCTGGTCGACGATGCCGATGCGATGCAGGAAGCCGTGATGCAGCATCTCGGCATCGCCATCCTGCCCGAATGGTGTGCGGTCGCCGGCCTCCGCAGCGGTCAGTTCAAGAACCTCCTGCCCGATTTTTCGATCGCCGCCCTGCCGCTGCATGCCGTCTATCCCGAGACGCACTGGATGTCGCTCCGGGCACGGAGTTTTCTCGATCTGCTGATCAAGCGCTCGGGGCAATTCTCGACGCCGTGAGCGGCTGGCCTCGGCCGAAGAAATTTGCGATGCGCAGGTAATTGACTCATCGTCGTCCCGGACAAGTGAGCGCCAGCGAACGCCGATCCGGGACCCCAGCGTGAGCGCAATTGCGCTCATCGCGGCGCCGCAGCCTCTCGTTGGCGCGCCGGAGTTAGAGACCTTCTTCAAACAACAGGCGACCGGGATTATGGGTCCCGGATCGGCGCTCGCGTTGCTCGCTTGTCCGGGACGACAGATCGGTTAGATCGAAACCTACGCCGGGCCGCTCGGCATGTCGGAAAACCGGGTCAGCCAGGCCACCGGGCCGATGCTGGCGGCGACGATCAGCAAGGCGGCCAGTGCGCCGTCTTCGAAGCTGCCGCGGCTGGCGAACTGGTAGATCGAGGTTGCCAGCGTGTCGACGTTGAGCGGCCGCAGCAGCAGCGTCGCCGGCAATTCCTTCAGGCAATCCACGAACACGATGATGACGGCGCCCAGCATCGCCGGCCGCAGCAGCGGCAGATGAATTTTCCGCAACGTCGTCGCCTGTCCCGCGCCGGCGGCAAGTGCGCTGTCGTCATAATCGCGTGGAATCCGCTCGAACCCGGCCTTGATCATCCCGGTCGGCACCGCCAGAAACCGGATCACATAGGCGATGACAACGGCAGCGCCCGAGCCGATCAGGATCAATCCCGGCAATGAGCGCCCCAGCCAGCCGGCCACCGCATTCAACCCGTTGTCGATCGCCAGCACCGGCGTCAGCAGGCCGAGCGCCAGCACCAGGCCGGGCAGTGCGTAGCCGGTCTGCGAGATGTTCATGGCGATGAACCTCACCGGATTGGGCCGCCAGCGCCAGGCCAGAATGGTGGCAAAGCCCAGCGTGAGCGCGATCAGCGTGGCAAGGGTTGCGAACGCAATCGAATTGAAGGCGTCGCGTCCCAGCGCCATGTCGAAATTCGCGAGCAGGCTGCGGCCAAAACTCTGCTGCAGCAGGAACAGCACCGGCACGACGAAGCCGAGCAGCACCGGCAACAGGCACGCCGCGAAGGCGGCTCCGCCCCTGATGCCGTTCAGCCGGGTTCGCGGCGTCAGCCGCGGACTTTCGGCGGAAAACTCCGCCGTCGTATTGCGGCGGCCGTAGCGCTCGACCGCGATCAGGACGGCAACGATCGCCAGCATGAAGCAGGAAAGCTGGGCGGCGCCTGCGAGGCTGCCGCGATTGAGCCAGGTGGTAAAGATCGATACCGTCAGGGTCCGGACGCCGAGATATTCGCTGGCGCCGATGTCGTTCAGGGTTTCCAGCGATACCAGCGCCACTCCGACCGCCAGCGCCGGCCGCGCCATCGGCAGCGAGACGCGCCAGAACACGGTCCAGCGTTTGGCGCCGAGGGTTCTGGCCGCCTCTGCGAATTCGGCGCTCTGGAACTGGAACATGGTCCGCGCGGAAAGATAGACGTAAGGGTAGAGCACGAGGCCGATGACGACGATCGCGCCCGGCATCGAGCGCAAATTGGGAAGCACGCCGACCAGGTCGCGCAGCGGAAACCAGATCGCCAGCGTGCGATGGACCAGCCCCAGCGGCTCGAACAAATCGGCGTAGACGTAGGCGGCGAGATAAGTCGGAATCGCCAGCGGCAGCGGCATCAGCCACACCAGCAACGCGCGGCCGCGAAAATCATGCAGCGAGATCAGCCACGCGGTGCCGGCGCCGATCGAGAGCGCCAGGGCGCCGACGCCGCCCAGCAGCAGCGCGGTATCGATCATGGCCCGCGGCAACACGTAGGCCATCAGATCCTGCCACAAATCAGGCGCAGGATGCATCGCAAGCGAGATAATCGAGATCACGGGTGCGGCGACCAGGATCGCGGTCGCCACCGCGACAGCCGCCGCGACCCGTCCTGTGGGCGTGGCGCGGTTCACGCCAGGTCGCTGGTCAAGCAAGCATGCGACCGCTTCCCTCCGCGCCGAGGCGAGCGGGAAGCAGGCCGCAATTGGGTGAGCTCAATTGTCAAAACCGACCTTGTCCACCAGCGTCGAGGCTGCTTTGCGGTTGGCGGCGATCTTCGCGATCGGCAGCGAATCGGCGTTTAGCTTGCCGTAGCCCGCGATGGTCGGATTGATGGCGACGCCGGCGCGGACCGGATACTCGTAGTTCTGGTCGGCATACATCTGCTGCGCCTTCTCGCCGGCCAGCCATTCGATCAGCTTGACGCCGTTGGCCCGGTGGGGGGCGTGTTTGGCCAGCAGCACGCCGGAAAGATTGACGTGGGTGCCGCCGCCCTGAAAGGTCGGCAGCACGACGCGGGTCGCTTCCGCCCACGGCTTCTTGTCGGGATCCTTGTTCATCATCAGCGCCCAGTAATAGGTGTTGCCGATGCCGATATCGCATTTGCCGGCGGCGACGTCACGCGCGGCCTCGCGATCCCCGCCGGAGGGTTTCTGCGCGAGATTGGCTTTCACGCCGCGCAGCCATTCCTCGGCCTTGGCCTCGCCGTGCCTGGCGACATAGGCAGCGAACAGTCCGTTGTTGTAGATGTGCTGGCCGGAGCGGATGCAGATCTTGCCCTTCCACTTGGGATCGGCGAGTTCCTCATAGCTGATGGCTTCCTGCTTGACGCGGTCCTTCGAGGCATAGATCACGCGCGCGCGCATGGAAATGCCGGCCCAGTGACCGTCGGGATCGCGATACTGCGCCGGCACGATCTTGTCGATCGCCTCCGATTTGATCGGCTGCGTCACCCCGGCCTGCACGGCTTCGTCGATGCGGCCGATGTCGACCGTCAGCAGCACGTCGGCGGGGCTGTTGGCGCCCTCGGCCTTGATGCGCTGCTCGAGTCCGGAACTGGCCGACACGATGTTGACCTTGACGCCGGTATCGGCGGTGAAGGCGTCGAACAGCGGCTGGATCAGCTTGGTCTCGCGGTAGGTATAGACGTTGACCTCACCGTTGTCGGCGGATGCCGTCGTGACACCGGACGAGGTCAGGCAAAGCAACGCTGCGGTTGCGGTGAAGAGGCGAAAATTCATCATGAGAACTGCTCCGGCGGCGACGATGACGATGCCGGTTTCAAGTAGCGCAGCAGGTGCGGTGCTGTCCGCGACTCGATGCCGCGAAAGTGCCGATTTAGAGGGATTCCACGGTTCGATTTAGAAGTATTCCAGAATCTCTGCATGCCTTCATCCGTCTGCGAAACTACGACCGCGCGATCGACAGCGCCTTGCCGAGGCCGGATGAGAGCTGGCTGATCCAGGATTTTTGCTCGCGCACCAGCCGGAAGCCGAGATTGCTGGGGGGAACTCCGGCCGCGCAGCCGCCGGCGCGGGCATCGCGGATGAAATCGGTGACGTAGGTGCGGTGCTGGCCTTCGGCGACGCGAACGCCGCAATTCGAGTTTTTCGAAATCGTCTGGCCATTTTCGTCAAGCTTGGAACGGACAAAACAGGTGCTGGTCCATTCCCAGACATTGCCTGACATGTCGTAGAGGCCATTCTCGTTGACGCCGAAATGGCCTGACGGTTGCGCCTCGATCTCGGTCCCCAACTCCCGGTTCGACTCGCGCTCGTAACGGGCCAGCCAGCGTTTGGAGGGATCGTTGTCGTCGACCGGCAGGCTGTCGTCCTTGTAGCGGTTGCCCGCGGCAAAGGCCCATTCCTCGTCGGTCGGCAGCCGATATTGCTCGCCGGTGATGCGCGAGAGCCAGGCCGCATAGGCGTCGGCATCGTGCCAGCTGATCTGCACTGCGGGACGGTCGGCGACGGGCTTGACGCCCGGGCTCAGCGCGCGGCAGCTGGCCGCATCGACGCAGCGCTGGTAGTCGGCGGCCGAGACCTGATGTTTCATGATCGACAGCGGGCGGGTGAAACGCACCGACGTCAAGGGGGCTTCAATCTGTCTGTTGGCGCGGGTGAAGTCGCCGGCAACCCGATAGGACGCGGTGCCGGGCTGGAGTTCGACCAAAGCGGGCGGATGGCCAGGGATCTGGTCGGGCGCTGCGGCGTCATTGAACAGCGGCGCCACCGCCAGCGGTCCGGTGAGGCCGGCCACACAGGCCAGGGCTAGCTTGAGTTTGAATGCGATCAGCATGGCCGTCTCGCGTCGTCGGGAGGAGGGTGCCGGCATCATGCCGGCACCGCCGTATCGTCAGTTGGTCCTTTGGTGTGACCCTCAGTTTGTCTCTCAGTTGGTCTTGGGGGCCGGAATCTCCGCCGGCGCCTTGACCTGAGTCATGAGATCGTCGTTCCACTTGCCTTCGACCTTGAAGTGCGCGGTGGCGCCGAGCTCGACGGCCTCGATCAGGTTGTGCGTGACATAGGCGTAGATGCCCGGCTGCAGGAACTTGTACAACGCGGCTCCCGCGGAGCCGCCGCGGATGAACCAGGTCTCGAGGCCGGTCTCCGGCGCATTGGAGAACTTGCCGGTCTCCCAGACATAGTCGCCATGGCCGCCGATCAGATGCGGACGGCTGTCGCGATTGGCCTGCGAATGCACGATCAGCACGTTCTCGCCGACATTGGCGGTCAGCGCATTCTTGCCGGTCAGCGCCCCGGCCTTGCCGTTGAACACGACATGGGTCGGCGTCAGCTTGCGCATCACCTCGAGGGTGTCGTTGTAGGACTCGCCGGCGGACTCGTAGGACTTGAAGTTTCCCTTCTCGTCGCGCGGAACGTACATGTCCTGCTCGCCGATGTAGTAGACCTTGTCGTATTTGAGCGCCTTGCCCTTGCCGTCGTTCAGGCCGTCGCGCGGCAGCACCATGACGGCGCCGTTCATGCCGGAGACGACATGCCAGGGAATCATCGGCCCGCCCGGGGCGCAGTGATAGACGAAGGCGCCGGTCTTGGTCGCCTTCCAGCGCAGCACCACCTGTTCGCCGGGATTGACCATGGTGAGTTCGCCGCCGCCGAGCGCGCCGGTCGCCGAATGGAAATCGATATTGTGCGGCATCGAGTTGGTGTCGGGATTGACCAGCGTCAGCTCGACGTAGTCGCCCTCATGCACCACCATCAGCGGTCCCGGCATCGAGCCGTTGAAGGTCATGGCGTGGAACGTGGTGCCCTTGTCGTCGATCACCACCTTCTTCTCCTCGATCCGGAGCGTGAACTCCATGATCTTGGGACCCTGCCTGGTGGCCTGCTCGTGCGCATGCACGAACGGCGGCGCGACCAGTTCGACCTTCTGTCGGGGCAGCTTGAGGTCTTGGGAAAGCGCTGGTGTCGCCAGCATGAGGACTGCGGCGGCGGCGCTGAACATGGCGGCTCTGCGGGTCAACATCGGATCGTTCCTTCATATGAAGTTTTCTACCGACGCCAATCTAGGCCTTTCGCGACAAGGCTCTTTGCGCTGCAACAACGATCGCATGAACTGCGCGCCCCCTACGCAATGCTACGTAGGTCGCCGATGAGAATTGGTGACACGACGTTAACCGTGGCGGTCGCGGAAAGACGACGACGCCCGACAATGCCGGCCATCGCCGGCCCGGCATGGGGATGAAGTGAAGGACGGCCGGTTACAGCAGCTTGATGGCGAGCCAGACGGCCAGCCACAGCACCAGCGACAGCAACGCGACCATCCCGACGAAGACGGCCAGGGCGCGCATCAGCGCGCCGGCGTTGGCGCCAACCGAAGATCGGCCCGCGACGGGGCTGAACTCGCCGCTTTGCGGGATATGACCGCGTATTCCGAGAATCCAGATGAAGGCGTCCAGCACGTACAGGCTCATGGCCTCGGCTCCGATTCGTCGTTCGATGCGCGACCATCGCCCGGAACGACGAATCATTCTTTGCGCGCGCGCAAGGATTCGCTCAATCCGGACTTGTACGGAATCGCCGCATTTCGGTGCCGGGTTTGAGCGAGCGCAAGGTCGCTCTCCAGCGGGCGGGCTAGCTGGAGGAGATCGGGGCGCAGGAGCCCCGGTCGACCATGGTTCAGCCATTCGAGGACGGGTACCAGATGAGGCCAGATCTTGCGGCGTGCTACGGCCAGGAGCGATTGCCCCGATACACCAGCTATCCGACGGCGCCGCATTTTGCCGCCGCGATCGGTCCCGGCCAATACGCTGAATGGCTGAAGGCCATTCCACAGCACGCCACCACCTCGCTTTATCTGCACGTGCCGTTCTGCCGGGCGATGTGCTGGTATTGCGGCTGCAACACCTCGGTGGTCCGCCGGGAAGACCCGGTCGCGGTCTATGCCTCGGCGCTGCGCTGTGAAATCGAGCTGGTGTCGCGCCAGATCGATCGCCGCATCAAGGTCGAGCACATTCATTTCGGCGGCGGTACGCCGACCATCATGGCGCCCGAGACTTTCGTGGATCTGATGGGAGCGGTCAGGCAATCCTTCTTCGTGCCGTCGTCGGCCGAGATCGCTATCGAGATCGACCCGCGCACGCTGACCGGCCAGATGATCCACGCCCTCGCTTTTGGCGGCGTCAATCGGGCGAGCCTGGGGGTACAGAGCTTCGATCCGGTGGTTCAGCGCGCCATCAACCGGGTGCAAAGCTTCGAGGAGACCGCTGCGGCGACGACAGGTCTGCGGCGGGCCGGCATATCCGGCATCAATTTCGACCTGATCTACGGACTGCCGCACCAGACCGTGGCGTCGTGCCTCGACACCGTCAGCCGCTGTGTCGAGCTTCGCCCCGACCGGTTCTCGGTGTTCGGCTACGCCCACGTCCCGAGCTTCAAGAAGCATCAGCGCAAGATCGACGAGGCGGCGCTCCCCGACAGCCTGGAGCGGCTTCGGCAGTCCGAAGCGATCGCCGGGGCGTTGAAACAGGCGGGATACATCCAGATCGGGCTCGATCACTTCGCGCTGCCCGATGACGCGATGGCGGTGGCGTTCCGGGAGGGCAGGCTGCGGCGGAATTTTCAGGGCTACACCACCGACGAGAGTAGTGTCCTGCTCGGCTTCGGCGCCAGCGCCATCGGTCGTCTGCCGCAGGGCTATGTGCAGAACGAAGTCGGCACCCGCGCCTATGAGCAAACCATCGCCGGCGACCGGCTGGCAACCGTCAAGGGTTACGCCTTGACCGGCGACGACCGGCTGCGCGCCGAGATCATCGAGCGCATCATGTGCGACTTCGGCGTCGATCTCGATCCGATCTGCGCGCGGCACGGGCTGTCGGCTTCGACCATGCTGAAGTCGTCGTCCCGGCTGCAGGACCTGATTTCCGACGGCATCGTCGAACTCGACGGCACTTCGCTCGCCGTCGCGGATGATTCGCGCTTTCTGGTCCGCAGCGTGGCGGCGGCGTTCGACGCCCACCTCGATGGGTCGAAGCAGTTGCACAGCCGGGCGGTTTGACGCTACGGCCGTTCCAGCGATCCGTCTTCGCCTGATGTCGCTTCGGCCAGCACGAACAGCTTGTGCGGCTCGCGCAGCACGATGCGTTGCCGGCCGCCCTCGATCAGCCCGCGGCTCTCCCAGCCCGAGAGAATACGGCTCACCGTGTGCAGCGTGGTGCCGGTCATCTGGGCGATGTCCTGGCGGCTGATCGGAAAATCGATCTCGATGCCGTGCTCGACCTTGCGGCCGGATTGCTTGGCGAGCCGCAACAGGGCGTGGGCGACGCGCCGTTCGACCTGCTGGGTCGACATCTCGACCACGCGGGTATGGGTTTCCTGCAGCCGGCTGCCGATGGTCTGCAGCGTGTTGGTGGCCAATGCGGGAAATTTCGCCACCAGGCGTGGCCATGTCGTCGATGGCCAGGCCAGCACGACGCTGTCGTCGACGGCGGTCGCGGTGGCGGGATAACGCGGCAGCCCGATCGCCATCGCGACGCCAAAAGTCTCGCCGGGCGCGACATAGCGCACCACGACCTGTTCTCCCGCCGGCGTGGTCTTGGTGGCGCGCACATGGCCATGCAGCAGCACGAAGAAGGAGTGCGCGTCCTGGCCCTCCTCGAATACCGGGCTGTTCCTCGCAAACCGCACCGAGCGGGCTTCGCGCAGTATGTCGTTGAGTTCCTCGGTGCCGAATCCCGCAAACAGCGGCAGATGGGCAACCAGCGAGGGGTCGACTGTGGCCATGGTTCCTCCGTCGCATCAGCGACTTGGATGGAATCTAGACTGCGATTGTGGCTCCCGATCAAGCGGAACTTTGCGTTGGCGCAACAATGGGGCGCGGCCCTCCCCTTAAATAGTCTCCAACAACGGTCCCTTGAGGGACGATTGATCGATGGAGCACACCATGTGCAAGGCAATGGGACCGGCTGACTCGGGCCGCCGCCGCGAAGGCAGGTGCGCAAGCCGCACGGAGCGGTCATGATGGCGGTTTCGCGCCCCCGCTCATATCAGGGCTGGACGCTGCTCGGGGCCGGCTTCAGGCCGTTCTTCCTGCTCGGCTCGGTGTATGCCGGGCTCGCCATTCTGGTCTGGCTGCCGGTATTCCATGGCGAGATCACGCTGGTCTCCGCGTTCGCGCCGCGCGACTGGCACGTCCATGAGATGCTGTACGGTTATTTGCCGGCTGTGATCACCGGCTTTCTGTTCACGGCGATCCCGAACTGGACCGGGCGGCTGCCGATCCAGGGCACGCCGCTGCTGGTGCTGGTCGTGGTCTGGATCGCGGGGCGGCTTGCCGTGACGTTGTCGGCCGAGGCCGGCTGGCTGACGGCGATGCTGGTCGATGCGAGCTTTCTCGCGCTGGTCGCCGCCGCCGCAACCCGCGAGATCGTGGCCGGCCGCAACTGGAAAAATCTCAACGTGGTCATCCTGGTGCTGCTGCTGCTGGCGGGTAATGTCGCGTTTCACCTCGAGGCGCATTTCAACGGGCTTGCAGAGACCGGCATCCGGATCGGCATCGCGGTGGTGGTGCTGCTGATCTCGCTGATCGGAGGCCGCATCATTCCGAGTTTTACCCGCAACTGGCTGGTGCGCGAAAATCCCGGCCGGCTGCCGGAACCGTTCAACCGCTTCGATGTCATCGTCGTCGCCATCACCGCGTTGACGCTGGTGGGCTGGATCGTCAGTTCCGAAAGCCGGCTCACCGGGGCAGCGCTGGCATTGACCGGTCTGCTGCATCTGGTGCGCCTGGCGCGCTGGGCGGGCGACCGCACCTTCCGCGAGCGGCTGCTGCTGATCCTGCATGTCGGCTACGCCTTCGTGCCATCAGGCTTTCTGCTCAGTGCCGCCTCGGCGTTCGGCCTCGTGGCGCCCGGCGCCGGTGTTCATGCCTGGATGGCGGGTGCCGCGGGCACCATGACGCTGGCGGTGATGAGCCGCGCCACGCTCGGCCATACCGGCCAGCCGCTCACCGCCTCGCGCGCCACCGAGGCGATCTATCTCGCCATCATCGTGGCGGCGCTGGCGCGGGTCTGCGCGGTGATCGAACCCGGTTACAGCGAGCCGCTGCTGCATGTGGCCGCGTTCGCCTGGGCTGCCGCTTTCCTGGGATTCGCGATCGTGTTCGGACCGCTGCTGGCCGGTGTCGATCGCCGGCGGAAGGCGGTCGCCTGAAGCTTCGGCCAACGGTTTTGTGCTGACACCCAGGGCAAATCGGCTGCATTATCCGTTCGACGGCGGGGGTGGTTCTGCCTACTCTTGCGCTCGGGACGTTCAAGTCGGGGCCTTGGGGTGTGTCGGATGCGTGAAATTCTTGAATATTGCATCGGCGGCATCAGGCAGAACGTGTCGGCCGGCAGCCTCGTCGTGCAAGAGGGCGGCAGGACCGGCCATCTCTATGTCCTGATCGAGGGACGGCTCGAAGTCATCAAGGGCGACACAGTGGTTGCCGCCATCGCCGAACCGGGCGCGGTGCTGGGCGAAATGTCGGTGCTGCTCGATCAGCCCCACACCGCGACCGTGCGCGCGGCGGCGGACTCGGTGATTTACGAGATCAACGATGCCGCCTCGTTCCTGCGCCAGCAGCCGGGCGTGGCGCTGCTGATCGCCCGCATGCTGGCGCAGCGGCTCAATGCCGCCAACACCTATCTCGCCGACATCAAGCGGCAATATGCCGGCCACGGCACCCATCTGGCGATGGTCGGCGACCTCCTGCAGAGCATGATCAACCAGTCCCCGACGCAGGTCTTGCCAGGCTCGGATCGGAAATCCGACCCAAGGATGTGAGCCAGGCCGGCGGATCTTCGATCCGCGCTCCCGGCCGCTGCAGCGGCGCGTTGAGGTCGATGCATTGCTCCTCGCCGGCCGCCAGCCAGAATGCCGTCCCGCCATCGATATCGAGCACGATATGCGTGGGCGGACGGCCCGGCTGCAGACCGGTATTGAACACCCAGGTGTCGCCGAGCCGGTCGAACCAAGAGCCGTCGGGAATGAAGGGCGATTGATGCACATGGCCCGAGATCACCATCGATGGCTGCCAGGTCTTGATCCATTGCACCAGTTCGACGTCGCCGAAGAAGCGCTTGCCGCTCCAGCTGACCGGTGAATCCGCCGGCGGCGCGTGATGCACCCAGATCCATCGTTTTGGCCGGCCTGCCGCTGCCGCGCGTAACTGGTCGTCGAGCCGCTGCTTGACCAGCGGTCCATCCCACCACGGACACACCGTGAAGAGGGTGTCGCCGATAACAACGTCGTCGCCGTCGCAGGCGACGCCGAGTTCGCGGACCTCGCCGATCCATCGCGCGATCTTCTCACCTTCGGGGCTGCGCGCGTCGAGGTCGTGATTGCCGGAGCACAGGATCACCTTCGTGATGCCGGACAACAGCTCCAGGTATTTCCTGACGACGACGATCTGGGCACGGAAATCCACCAGCGACCCGATGTCGAGCGCATCGCCGGCGAAGATTACGAGGTCGAAATTCGGCGCGGCGCTGAGCAGCCAGTCGAATTGCGGCAGCGAGTAATGCAGATCGGCCACGACAAGGCAGCGCATATCGGTTTGGTCCAAATGCTTAAAGATTGAGCGAAACAGCAGCGTTTGTATTCAAACAGCTCGGACCGGGCAATAATTGTGCCGTGTCGCGCCGAATTGGACGCGGCCGATTCACGCAGCAGTGGTCCAGTTGGAGCTTACGCCTTCGCCACCGCGTGGGAAAACACCACTTCGATCAGCGTGCCGGAATGCGGGCCGGTCTTGATGTGGAATTGCGCGCGGTTGGCTTCCACCAGCGCCTTGGTCAGCGACAGGCTGACGCCGGAGCCGTCGGAGGACTGATCGGACGGCGCATGGTTGCGGAACGGCTCCATCGCGGCGGCGACCTCGTTGTCGTTGAGCCCGTGTCCGGTGTCGCGGACCCGCAACATCACCTCGCCGAAATCCGACAGCGCGGTGGAGACGATGACCTGGCCGCCGGCATTGGCGAGATGGATCGAGTTGCCGATCAGGTTCAGCGTGATCTGGCGCAGCGCGCGGGCGTCGGCGATCACGGATGGCAGCGCATGCGCCAGCGAGGTCCGGATGATGATGCGCTCGCGGTTGGCCTGCGGCTGCATCACCGCGACGCAGCTCTCCACCAGTTCGTTGAGGTTCTGGTTGGTGAAAGCCAGATCGAGCTTGCCGGTCTCGATCCTGGAGAGATCGAGCAGGTCGTTGATGATGGCGATGACGCGCTCGCCGGAAGCGCGGATGTCCTTCATGTATTCGACGTAACGCTCGTTGCCGAGCGAGCCGAAACGTTCGCCGATCATGACTTCGGCAAAGCCGATGATGGCGTTGAGCGGGGTACGGACCTCGTGGCTGATCCGCGCCAGCATGTCGGCCTTGGCGTTGGCGGCGCGCTCGGCCAGCCGCCGCGCCTGCTGCAGTTCGCTTTCGTTCTTGCGGGCTTGCGACAGATCGCGAAACACCGCGAAGAAATTCGGGCCGTCGGGCCGGGTCCGCCCCATGGTCATCGACAGCGGTATGATGCCGCCGCCGCGCACACGGCCCAGCATGTCGCGGCCGTGGTCGAGCAGGCTGGCGACGCCGGCGCCCTTGATGCTCTCCAGATAATCCTGCACCACGCGCTGGCTTTCCGGCGCGAACAGCTCGGAGAGATTGCGCTGCACCAGATCGTCGCCGTCATAGCCGAACAGCGCTTCGGCGCTGCGATTGCACGAATTGATGTTGCCCTCGCCGTCGAACATCACGATGCCTTCGGCCGTGGTGTCGAGAATGGCGCCGAGCTCCTCGGCATTGGCGTGACCGACCGGCGAGGGCTCGCTGGCCGGGACCGCTTGCGTAATGGCGGCGGCGATCGCGGCACCTTCGCCCGCGGCGCCCGAGCAGATCAGCGCCAGCGCCGAATCCTCGTCCCACGCAATCGTATAGAGCCGCGCATCGGTCGCCGGCGACGGCGTCCGATCGGACTGGTCTTGCGAATCCTGCGAAGCCCGGCTCGCGGAAATCGTCACCGGCGTGCCGGTATCGGATGTGCTGGAGGCGGTGGAGACGCCGGGTTCGACATAGAGCGCGTCGAGGCCGCCGGCCTCTTCGAGGGCCTGAAGGCTGTCATAGCCGATCCGCGCCAGAAACGCGGAATTGGCATAGAGCAGCCGGTCAAGCCGGTAGATCAGCACGCCGACCGGCACGAGGTCGAGCAGCATTCTGTCGCGCCGGGTCTCGCCGCGCGCCGGCGGTTCGGGCTGCGCCAGCCACTCCGGCGTTTCGACCGGCGCTTCGGCCCGTGGTTCGGACACCACGGCCGGTTCAAAAATATCTTCCGATGCGTCGGACAGATCAGGTGTCGCCGCCGCGTTGGTCTCGGCCTCGAGTCGCGCCGACAATTGCCGGGCGAGCTCGTTGAAGGCGCTGTTTTCCACCGGGGTCAGGACCGGCGATTTCGGTTCGCTGATCGGGCGAAACGGCAGGACGTTCTTGAGCGTTTCGGTGCTTTCCACGGGCGTTTCCAAATCGGTTTGGTGTGAAGTCTCAATGGCAATCGACGCTGGCAATTCAGGCGTAGGGGACGATGCAACGGCGGGGATGTCTTCTGATAGCTCTGCGGCGGGCGAGTCGCTGGCGGGACCGGCCTGGACGATGTCGGCCGAAAGCGCCTGCGGTGCGGGCGGAGCGCTGACAAATTCGGTGCGGCGCTGCGCGGCGAGCCGGGTCAGTCCGTCGAGATCGCGGCAAACCCCAAACCCCCGATAGCCCGCAAGCTTTCCGGTGTGATCGTAGATCGGCAGCCCCGCCAGCTCCACCGGCAAACGGCCGCCGCCATCCACCGGCCAGTCCAGCGTGATGCCGCTCCAGGTGCTGCCGGTGGCGACTGCCCTGGCGACGCGGCCGTCGGGATCGAGCCCGAACGTCTCGGCGATCTCGCTCCACGGCCGGCCGAATCCGGCGGCGGTGTGGACGCCGATCAGGCGGGTGAACTCATCTGACCCGAGCGAGAATCGGCCTTCGGCATCCATCTGCCACATGAAGCGCAGCGGGTGCTCCCGCGCGGTGAGGGGCTCGTCGAGCCATGGCGGCGCGGCGGTGGAGTCGGATTGGTTGGCCGGTGACACGGAAGCCTCCATCGCTGATGTACCTTCCTCCGCAGGCAGAGGTGCCGTCTCTTCGGCAACGGCTTCGACATCGCGAGAAGGCTGGTCCAGATCAACGCCAGCATCGGGCTTTGCGGCTTCCACCTGACCTTCGATCGGTGAGGCCTCGACGTGGGGTTCGTTGAGCTGCAACACCGACTGCAGGTCGATATCTTCTTCGGGTGGCTCCTCGACGAAGTCCCCGACGGCCGGCGCTTCAGCAGTCCCTTGGGCAGTCCCTTGGGCAGGCTCCACGAACTCGTCGATCAGCGCGAACTCGGCCGGGGCTTCGCCCGACATCGCCGGCCGTTCGTAGTCCGGCGCCGGCAGGTCCGCCAGCGGCGCGACCTGCTGCGCGGGCTCCGGCGGCAGGGCGGCAACCATCTCTTCCGGCGGCGATGCGAACTCGTCGATCAGCGCGAATCCGGCGGGGGCTGCGTCCGAGATCGCCGGATGTTCGCGATCAGACCACGCGACGGCTTCAGGAGCGACCTGTTCAGGAGCTATCTGGGCAGGCGCCGGCGCGATCAGCGCCACCAGCCCGACATCCGCGCCGGTGCCGACGCGTTGCAGCACCATGCGGCCGATGCCGACCGGCGTCTCGACGCGGCCTTGGGCGAGCGCGTTGCTGCGCGCCTCGTCCAGACCGGCCTCGGAGAGATTGCGAAAACCGAGCAGCGGCCGCGCGGCGTCGCTGGCGCCGACGAACATGCCGTCGCGCGCGAACGCCGCGATCGGCGAATCGATGCCTTCGACCAGGCGCTGCAGCCGTTCGACCAGCGGCATCGCGCGGCCCACCGCTTCGGCGGCCGCGATCAGGATGCCGTGGTTGCCGTCGGCGAATTCGAGCCGCGCGCAGCCGCAGGTCATCAGGGTGCCGAGCGATGCGCCGAAACCGCGCAACCGCTCCAGCCGGATCGCGCCGGTGGGCGACAGCCGTCCGGCCAGTTGCGCCACCTGGCGCCGGTGCTGGTCCGCGGGGCCGAAAATCCTGCCGGCCAGCACGGCGCCGTTGGTCGCGCCGAACAGCCTGGCGCCTACCGGATTGGCCCACCAAATCCGTGTGCCGTCGGTCGACCACAGCCAGACCGGCAGCGGGCTGGTTGCATGCACGGCCAGACGGGGATCACCGACGCCTCGCAACTGGAATTCCGCATTGTTCATCGTGGTGACATGGCTGACTGGTTGTGCCTTGGCTAAGACGATGGCGCAGAGTTCGGCGGCCAAACGATGACAGCCTTAACGAACCCTTAGTATCGCCCGCCGCCAAGGTCAGGTCCACGGTTTGCGGCCGGGCTGCCGCCCAAAGCGGAGATAACCTTAATCCGGCTGGACCCTGCGCCGGGCTTTGGCGTTGGGCTGTTGCAAACGTCATCCAGAGGTCCACGATGGACAGGTGGATGCCACGTCATATCGGCGAGGCTAATTGCCCTTTATCCTGACGGAGGCGAACGGGGAACCGGGGCTGCAGACAGCTTTCGGATACCGAACAGGAGTGGGACCATGAGCGAACAAGGACGTGACCCTTTCGAGATTCCCCAGGAAATGCGATCGATGGCCGAGGCCGGCTTCGACCAGGCCCGCCAGGCCTTCGAGAAGTTCCTGAGCGGCGCGCAAACGACCGCCGGAACCATCGAGGAGAAGCGGGAGGCGGTTGCCGCCGGCGCCAAGGATATCGGCGCCAAGGCGATGTCCTACGCCGAAAAGAACGTCCAGGCGTCGCTGGACTATGCCCAATCGCTGCTGCACGCCAAGGACCTGACCGAAATCATGCGGCTGCATACCGAATATGTGCAGGCGCAGATGCGGTCGCTGGCCGAGCAGGCCAGCGAGATGGGCCAGATCGTCAGCAAGGCGGCGATGGACGCCGCCAAGCCGAAAAGCTGACAAACGCCTTCCAACGGTTGGTTTTGGCGTGTTCCTAAGCCGGAACGCGCGTTCGGTTGGGGCCTGCCATGCGGCATTGCGGTGAAAATCGCGTTGCAATGCACAAAATTGACATGTTAAGGGTGTTATCTGTTGGTTGCCCGACAATGGGCATTCCCGTTCTGCGTGATCAGTTCGACGTTTTCCGGTGGGCGCCGGGGGCGTGCGAGGGGTCACATTTTTCACCCAACGCGAAGGATGCAAGCCATGGCCAATACCGATCCTTTCTCTGCTTCCGTGATCCCGTTCGAAGTTCCCGAGCAGATGCGTGCGTTCGCCGAAAAGGGCGTTTCGCAGGCCCGCGACAGCTACGCCAAGTTCAAGGATGCCGCCGAGACCCATAACGGCACCATCGAGGCGGTGTTCACGACCGTCAGCAAGGGCGCCAGCGAATATTCCGCCAAGCTGATGGAAATCATGAAGGCCAACACCACGGCGTCGCTGGATTTCGCCCAGGAGCTGTTCAGCGTGAAGTCGCCCACCGAGGCGATGGAGCTCTGGACCTCGCACGCCAAGAAGCAGTTCGAAACCTTCACCGCCCAGACCAAGCAGCTCGCCGAACTGAGCCAGAAGGTTGCGGCGGAGACCGCCGAGCCGATCAAGGCCAGCGCGTCGAAGCTGTTCAAGCCGGCCGCCTGATAGGCCCGTTTCGCGTCCCAAAAAAAGCCCGGGCGGCCAGCCCGGGCTTTTTATTTGGGCGCTGCGCCAAAGGGACCGTGAAGGGACTGCGTCGAGGGCGAGGCGCGCGGGTTTTTTGCCCGGCGAGGCCTGCCAAGCGTGAACTGTTATCGCTTCCGGATCGACCATTACAAGGCATCCACCGGCCTTGCCAAAGGGCGGCGTTGCACCTAGTTTCCGCCCCGTTCGGCGACCCCATTTCAAGGGCTCGCCAAGGATGCAGTTGTAGCTCAGTTGGTTAGAGCGCCTGTCTGTGGAACAGGAGGTCGGTGGTTCGAGCCCACCCAACTGTACCAGGACGCTATCCGGGCGCGACACGGCGACCCCGCCCCCGCGCTCGACCCCTGCTTGCCAATCCGCCGCGGTTCACCCACAATTCTCCCGATCAATGCTTGAGGGGATTCTCGAAGGGGATCCTCAAGTGGATTCCTGGGAGGATTCATGTTTGCGCTCCGGTCCGGCAAGTTCCAGTTTGGTTTGATGCTCGCGACCGCGCTGGCGGTCTCGATGTGGCCTGCGGCGAGCCGGGCCTATTCCCCCGAGCAGGAGCAGGCCTGCACCGGCGATGCGATGCGCCTGTGCGGCGCCTACATCCCGGACGTCGACCGCATCACGGTCTGCATGATCCAGCGAAAATCCCAGCTCAGCCCTGGCTGCCGGGCGCATTTCCGGCCCGAGCCGTCCGAAGTCGGCTCGGCCCGCGCGGGAAAGCCTCTCGGCATCACGCCGGCGAAGACGCGAAAGCCGGCCAGCGCCAAGGCGAAGAAACCCGTCAAGCCTGCGAAGCCGAAGGCAACCTGAACGAGAAAAAGCAGCGGCGTGCACGCAGACTCGTTCGACATTCGCCCCATGTGACCCGGAACAACGCCGCCCGCGGAAGCTTGGCACCACGGAGCGACGCCTTGCGTCGGTGCCTCCGATCCCCATCTGAGGGCAAGGAGAGATTCAGTGGGTGAACATTCCAGGAAGGAGCTCGATCGGCATTTTGCCTGGTTTCAGGACAAACTTCCGCCGGGACCGGCCAGATTCATCGGCTGGCTGCGCAAGCCGTCGTCGATCCTGGTACGGATTCCGCTTGCGATCTTGCTGATGATCGGCGGCATCTTCAGCTTTTTGCCGATCCTGGGACTCTGGATGCTGCCGCTCGGACTCGTTTTGTTCGCGCAGGATGTGCCGATCCTGCAAAAGCCGATGGCGCAGGCGCTCGGATGGATCGAACGCAAGTGGGAAGAGCGTCAACGTGCAAAGGCCGAGCGTGAGCGCGTAAAAAATGCGCAATGACTCCCTTCCAGCGCCATCGAGATTCATTTTTCGAGTCTGTTGCGGCGCATGGTGTGACTCAAAAGCCCACTCCGCCGATTAATCCGGGGCTTCGTCCACTTTAGCGGTAAATTTTTCTTTCACGAATCAGCGCGCTGATTCATTTTCGCCATCTGGGGTCAATCTGGAGGCGAAGGTATGAACGTTATTGTTTTCGCATCGCGTAAAGGCGGCTCGGGAAAGAGTACCCTTGCCGCCCATCTCGCTGCGCATGTCCATAAGGTTACGAAGCCCTGTCTGCTTGTCGATGCCGATCCGCAGGGGTCATTGACACTCTGGCACAAGCTGCGCGGCACCAACGAACCCACGATCAAGACCGCCGTCAATTCCGTCAGCGGGATCGTGGCCGCGGCCAAGCGCGACGGCTTCGAGTGGGTATTCATCGACACGCCGCCGAATTTGTCGGCCGTGGTCGACGATGCCATCAAGAACGCCACCATGGTGATCATTCCGGCGCGGCCGGGCGTGTTCGATGTCAATGCCGTGCAGGAAACCATTCAGACCTGCCGCGCCGCGCGCAAGCCCTATGCGGTCGTGATCAATGGCGCGCCGGCACGCCGTGACGAGGCGGAGAGCCCGATCGTCACCATCGCGCGGGAAGCGCTGGCCAAGTTCCGCGCGCCGGTGTGGGGCGGGCAGATCACCAACCGTGCGGATCTTCTGATGGCGCTCAGCCATGGCGAAGGTGCGCGCGAATACGACGCCGAGGGTCGCGCGGCGGCGGAAATCAGCCGGCTATGGGCTGCGATCGAACGCTCGGTGAAGGCCATTCGCGGCAATGGATCCGCGACCGGCGCGATGCACAAGCAGCAGGCGGCATAGTTCTGCCGCACTGCAAGTTCTGCCGCACTGCAAGTCTGACAAAGAACGCGCGGTTTCCGCGCGTTTTTCCTTGGGTGCTCTTGCCCTCCCGTTCAGGGGAGGATGAAGATTGTCACGCCACCATCAGCATGTAGAAAATGATCACCGGTGACAGCGTCAGGATCACCGACCAGACGCCGACCGCCCAGAGAATGTCCTGGACCGAAAAGCCCTGAGGTTCAGGGAAGGTATTGTTCTCGATGTTCATGACGCCCCCGCGTTTTTTGCTCTTGTGGGGGACATTGATACGGCACGAATTTTAAAAAGCCGGTCGCGATTTCGCTCGCATTTGACCACAAGTGCTACCACCGATTAACGACGATGAGCACGTCAGGTCGCTTCAGCTCATCAGCAGGCGGAACGCCAGCACCGGCGACAGGCCGAGGATGGCGGCCCACAGGCCGAATGACGACACCAGCCAGACGTCCTGCATTCGCCGGGCCCGTGCGCAAACCGGATATTTGGCATTCGTGATCGATTGAGTGGTCATTGGCGTCCCCCGTTTTTGTTATGGGGATTCAAATAGGCCTCAAACTCTAAAAACGGCGTCTCGCTAACTGCTGAATTTGAACTGTCGGCTTCACCACGCATTAACCAGCCGAATCGAGCGGGTTGATTGCGGGGGGCTGCGGCTGCTTCGGCGAATGCCGGCTTGCTCATCCCTCCCCACGAGGGGAGGGATGAAGAGCGATGCCCCGGTCATGCCGCGCGGGTTGACGCTGCCGTTCGTCGTTGCATCTCCGCATCCAGCCGTGCCGCCAGCTCCGCGCTCACCTGCACCATCGGCAGCCGGACATCGGCGCGCGCGATCAGCCCGCTCCGCGCCAGCCAGTATTTTGCGGGCGCCGGGCTTGGCTCGGCGAACAGCAGCCTGGTGAGTTCGGAAAGGCTTTGCCAGCGCGCCAGCGCGGCGTCGCGGTTGCCTTCCCGCAACTCCGTGCGCACCGCCGCGAAGCTGTCGGTCTCGATGTGTGCCGACAGCAGGATGGCGCCATCGGCGCCGTCGGTGAGCGCCTCGTAATATTGCGCGTCCTCGCCGGTCAGGACCTTAAAGCCGGTCGGCCGCTGCCTCAGCAGTTCGATCGATTGCGCGCGGTCGGCGCCGCAATCCTTCAGGCCGACGATGTTTCGATGTTCGGCGAGCCGCAGCATGGTCTCGTTGTCGATATTGACCGCGGTCCGGTAGGGAATGTTGTAGAGCACGATCGGCCACGCGGCATGGTCCGCCAGCGCGGTAAAGTGTTGCAGCAGGCCGCGTTGCGACGGCCTGACGTAATAGGGGCTGGCGATCAGGTAGCCGTCGATCGGCCAGTCGGCCGTCTCATCCAGCGCATCCTGCATCTTCGACGTGCTGGCGCCCGACAGCCCGAGGCAGACCGGCAACGTGCCTCCGCCGTCGACGATGCCATCGCGGACCAGTGCGACGACGCGCTCCAGTTCGGCCATGCCGAGCGTCATGCCTTCGCCCGAGGTGGCCGCCAGGACCAAGCCGTCGACCGGTCCGGCCGCGTAGTGCCGGGCCAGCCGGCGCAGTGATGTCTCGTCGACTTCGCCATCGCGGAACGGCGTGACGAGGGGCAGCCACAGGCCCTGCAATTGCGATCGAAGGTCAGTCATGGGTCCATCTCCCTGGGGGTAAGCCGGAGACGGGACAATAAAAAAACCCCGTCCAGACGGCGGGGTTTTGAGGATCGTGTGAGCGTGAAGCCTATCGCGCGCGTCGATCTCCAGTCCCCGGAAGGGGACCTTTTTTCGACAGCGTCAGCTTGCACGAAATCGTGATCATCTGCGAATGATGATCGGCAAACGCAAAACTGTCAACGGCGAGAGCCGCGGCCGCGCGCGTACGTCGCAGGCGCAAAAAAAAAGCCGGGCTCGAACGAGCCCGGCTTAAGGTATTGGCCACGTGAGGCCGACACAATCACCTTCCAAGAGGGATTACTGAGCGCTCGCGCCACTGGAGGAGGGGGACAAATGCGCAACACGAAAACTCAGCGTGAAAACATTATGATCCGCGTAAGTGCCTCGCAGCAACCGTCCAAGTCGCATGTCAGTCATGCGGAGACCGGGGGTTCGTGAAAAAACCGGCAGGCTACGACGGCCAGCGCTGCGCCTTGCTGACCACGAAGTCGCGGAACACCTGCACCCGCGCCACCGACTTCAACTCTTCGGGATAAACAAAATAGGTGTCTAGCTGGATCGAATCCGACTCGCCGAACAGCTGCACCAGGCGGTTGTTTTCCTCGACCAGATAGTCCGGCAGGGCGGCAATGCCGAGGCCCTGCTGGCAGGCGCGCACCAGGCCGAGGATGTTGTTGACCTTGAAATACACTTCGCGCGGACCGGAGCCGTTGCGTCCGGCCTCGACCAGCCAGTTGCGGTTCTGCAGATGCGGCGCGACCTGGCCGTCGGCGAGCGTGATGATGCGATGCGCATCGAGCTCGTCGAGGGTGCGCGGCGTGCCGAACCGCTTGATGTATTCCGGCGAGCAGTAGGCGTGGAAGCCCATCGCGAACAGCTTGCGCTGGATCAGATCGGGTTGTGTCGGCTTGCGGGTGCGGATCGCCACGTCAGCCTCGCGCATCGACAGATCGAGTTCCTCGTCGGTGACGATCAGCTGTATCCGGATCTCCGGATACAGTGCGGTGAATTCGCCGAGCCGCGGAATCAGCCAGTTGATGCCGACCCCCGGGGTGGTCGTGATCTTGAGATCGCCGCTCGGCCGCTCGCGGCTGTCGGTGAGCTTGGCGCGCGCCGCCTGCAGCTGCATGAACACGTCATGCGCGGTGCGAAACAACAGGTCGCCCTGCTCGGTGAGGATCAGGCCGCGCGCATGGCGATGGAACAGCGACACCGAGAGCTCCTGCTCCAGCGCGCTGACCTGCCGCGACACGGCCGATTGCGACAGCCCAAGCTGCTCGCCGGCATGCGTGAAGCTGCCCGCTTCCGCCGCCGCGTGAAACACCTTCAGCTTGTCCCAATCCATATCGGTAAATCCGTCGCGTGTTCGAGATCTTGGCATGGCTATTCCGCCGCCGCGCGGTCGCTGGCGCGCAGCGCGAGAAAGCGTTCGGCCTCGAGGGCTGCCATGCAGCCGAGGCCGGCGGCGGTGACCGCCTGCCGCCAGGTTTCGTCGGCGACGTCGCCGGCGGCGAACAGGCCGGGCACCGAAGTTGCAGTCGAGTTCGGCGCCACCTCGACATATCCCGATGGCTTCAGCTTGACCTGGCCGAGCACCAGTTCGGTCGCCGGCGCATGTCCGATCGCGACGAAGACGCCGTCGGCCGGCAATTCGGTCAGCGTGCCGGTCTTGACGTTCTTGAGCCTGACATGGGTGACCTTGCCCGGATTCTCGGTGCCGCAGATTTCGTCGATGGCACTGTCCCACACCACCTTGATCTTGGGGTGCTTGAACAGGCGGTCCTGCAGGATGCGCTCGGCGCGGAAATGATCGCGGCGATGCACGATGGTTACCTGCGACGCGAAGTTGGTCAGGAACAGCGCTTCCTCGACCGCGGTGTTGCCGCCGCCGACCACGATGACCTCCTTGCCGCGGTAGAAAAACCCATCGCAGGTCGCGCAAGCCGAGACGCCAAAGCCCTTGAACTTCTCTTCCGACGGCGTGCCGAGCCAGCGCGCCTGCGCGCCTGTGGCGAGGATGATGGTTTCGGCGAGATAGACGTCGCCGCTGTCGCAGGTCAGCCGGAACGGCCGCTCTCCGAGTTCGAGCTTGGTGACGAGATCGGTGACCATTTTGGTGCCGACATGGGCCGCCTGCTTTTCCATCTGCTCCATCAGCCACGGCCCCTGGATCACGTCCGCAAAACCCGGATAATTCTCCACGTCGGTGGTGATGGTGAGCTGGCCGCCGGGCTGCATGCCCTGGATCAGCACGGGTTCGAGCATCGCGCGCGCGGCGTAGATGGCCGCGGTGTAGCCGGCCGGGCCGGAACCGATAATGACGACCTTGGCATGGATGGGGGCAGGCATAGAGGCAGGTCCCTCTCTTAAGGGAATTTGGCCAGCGCTTGCGCGGAATGCGCCCGGATAGCCATCGCGGCGGCGCTGAAAGTGTCAAATCCAAGATAGGATATCTGGCAAGCTATGCAAGAATTGCAATCCATATACGCGAATTTTCCCGGTGAGGTGGAAACATGACGCGGCGCACGCGCAATAAAATTGCGCAAGTGCTGCGAGCTGCGCTAAGAGTGTTGCCGGTACCCTCCCGCAAGCCCCT
>NZ_JAURXB010000107.1 GCF_030654605.1 Bradyrhizobium sp. | reverse complement strand
GGCCTGGGGATCGACCCGGAACACGATCCTGCGCGATGCGAACGTTGCCGCATAGGTAGCACCCGGCGTGAGCGATTTGCTGGTGCCGGCAAGATCGTAGAACCTGCCCCTGAGCTGGTTGCCGGTGAGATCAAACTGCTGGCGCTCGCCCTTCTGGTCGAGCCGTTCGAACACCAGCGTGCCGCGCCCCTTGGCTTCGACCAGCGGCGAGGTGCCGTAAAGCGTCAACTGGGGGCCGGCTGGCGGCGCGCCCTTTTCCAGGCTGCGGACGACACTTGCCGCGACGTCGCTGGTTGCCCGGGTGGTGGGATGCGCCTGGGCGGGATCGCAGTTCGTCTTGCTGCCTTCGACCTCGGCGAGGTGGACCTTGCTCTCGTCCTGGCCGACGATGACCGTCCCCGTGCCGCTGATGGTTTCGCGCCGGCAGGATTTCATGTAGCCGAGCACGACCGAAGCTCCGGACCCGAGCTTGATGACTTTTCCCGGCACCACATAGTCCATGAACTCGGCGCCGGTGACGTTGCCCTGAACCTCTTCCACGACTGCAACCGGCGCCTGGGCGGTCGCGGATCCCGCAAACCCCATCACGCCGACAACCACGACAATCGCTCTCTTCATCCCAAAACCTCATTCCAAGTGGCAAAGCCGGGCTCAACGGTGAATTGAGCCGATCGCTTCGCAAGCCAGACATCGAAAACCGACGGTCCCCGAACTTTCGCTTCGCCTGACGAGGGGGACGAAGGAAGTATCATACCGCTAGCTTGGTCGCCCCCAAGTGAGTGTGACGCATATCACATATCCGCGAACTGCGCGGCGGCGGGATCGAACTCTTAATACATCGGCGGACTCAAATCGAGCTTGGCCCTGATGCGTGGAGGGCGACGCAACGCAGAGTGTGTGAGCTGGATCACGGTGGCTATGACGAATCCGGCGTAATCTCTCACCATTCACCGGCAATTGATGTCTCGGATGGGGATTGCGATGAGCAAGATCTTTACCACGGTTAGACCCGCGCTCCTGGCGATCGATGACGCCATCACGCGCACGATTCTGCATTACTGGATGTCCACGCTGCAGGCGCAACTCCGGCATGAGCGCGAACCGCAGTATTGATGCAGCATTGATTCGGTCGCCGGCGCGCCCATAGCGGAATCGTGATTGTCATCGCCATTGTCATCACCTTGCCTTTGTTGCGAACAGTATCCTGTCTGATCGCGGGGGCAGGGAGAGCAACGGACATGGCCATTCGCCTCGTCGCGCCGCGCCATCTGCGCTTCGCGCTTGTGTTCCTCACATTGTCGGTGGTGACGGGCGCGCGCGCCCAGGATGCGCCGCAGCCTCAGCATCATCAGACGGCAACGCCGTCGGAGCCGAAGCCGGGCGCCACCGGTGCGCGCGGCAGCGCATCAAGTCCGGCGGCCGTCGAGCAGCACCGGCTGCCGCCGGATTCGACCACCCGCCACACCCTGGCGCTTCCCGGGCGAACGCTCGATTTCACCGCCACCGCCGGTTCGATTCCGCTGTTCAACGACAAGCGCGAGCCGCAGGCCGACATCGCCTTCACC
>NZ_JAURXB010000054.1 GCF_030654605.1 Bradyrhizobium sp. | reverse complement strand
TCTGCACTACCGAGAACGGCATCGAACACATCGAGCGCGCGCTCGAAGGCGGCGCCAACGAATACATCATGAAGCCGTTCGATAAGGAAATCATCGCGGCCAAGTTCCAGGAAGTAGGCCTGATCGCGGTGCCGGAATAATCCGGTTCTGCCTGTAGCGTTAGCGTTGTAAGAGAGGCCGCCAGTGACCCCGCCAGATTATGAATATTTGCGCAAACTCCTCAAGGACCGCTCCGGTCTCGATCTGTCCGCCGACAAGCAGTATCTGATCGAAAGCCGGCTGCTGCCGCTTTCGCGGAAGGCGGGACTGTCCGACATCACCGAACTCGTGCAGAAGATGAAGGGCGGGTCCGCCGACCTCACCACCCAGGTGGTCGAGGCCATGACCACCAATGAGACGTTCTTCTTTCGCGACAAGGTTCCGTTCGATCACTTTCGCGATTCCATCGTGCCGGAGGTCGTGAAGGCCCGCGCAAGCCGCAAGAGCATCCGGATCTGGTGTGCCGCCGGTTCGACCGGTCAGGAGCCGTATTCACTGGCGATGTGCCTGAAGGACATGGGCGCCATGCTGGCCGGCTGGCGGATCGAAATCATCGCCACCGACCTGTCGCAGGAAGTGCTGGAGAAATCCAAGGCGGGAATCTACAGCCAGTTCGAGGTTCAGCGCGGCCTGCCGATTCAGATGCTCGTCAAATACTTCAAGCAGACCGGCGAACTCTGGCAGATCAACCCCGACATTCGCGCCATGGTTCAGCATCGGCAGCTCAATCTGCTGCACGACTTCTCCCAGCTCGGCGTCTTCGACGTGATCTTCTGCCGCAACGTCCTGATCTACTTCGACCAGGACACCAAGGTGAACATCTTCAATCGCCTCGCCAAGATCACCGAGCCGGACGGCTTTCTGGTGCTGGGTGCGGCGGAAACCGTGGTCGGGCTGACCGATGTCTTCAAGCCGTTCCCGGACAAGCGCGGTCTGTACCGGCCCAATGCCGCAGGCGCGACGCCGGCAAAGCTGCCGGCCGCGAGCGCGGCCGCGCCGAAGCTCGCTGCGATGGCGGGGCGTTGACGAATGGGCGATGATGCAAAAGCACCGGAGCGCGTGACGTTCAGCCGCGGCTATGGTGTCTGCATCATGGGCATCGACGGGACCTGGCGCCGCGATTGCCTGCTCAACGCCATCTCCGACAACGACGCCATCCTGACCGTGGAAGGCTCGATTCAGGGGCTCAATCTCAAGGAGTTCTTTCTGCTGTTGTCGTCGACCGGCCTCGCCTATCGGCGGTGCGAGCTGGTCCGCGTCAACGGCGCCGAGATCGATGTTTCCTTCCTGAAAGGCAAGAACAAGAAGAAGCGGGCTGGTGCCATGTCAACGGATACGCTGATAGGCGCCTGAGGGCGGACCGCGCCGGGCTTGCCGGGAAGCGCTTGTGAACGGGCCGGTGCCACTAGACGGCGATCGTCGCCCTGCCGGCAGAGTCTCGACCGATACGCCGCTCGAGGCCGGGCCTGGCGGCAAGCGATCGCAGCAGGCCGTTGAATACGACAGAAACCCTTTGAGGGATCGGCATCGCAAGTTTCCGCGGCACGGCCGCAAAAAGCCGAATCAGGCACTTCAGGCGCGATTGATCAGGCGAACCGGCGCGTAGTCGCTCGCCGTGGAATTGCCGGCGAGGTGTCTGGTGCCCTGGCGTCCAGCAGATGGTGAAGGGCAATGCCAAGGCCGGCATTGCAGACGTCCAGTGCGGCGTTCACCTTCGCGTAGCGGGGGGTGACGTCGTCCAGGACGAAAACGTTGCCGGCAGCATCCTGGTTGCCGGGAGCGGACTCCCTGGTAATGGCGGCTTCAAGCTGCTTCATGCCGGTCTGGACGTGCTCGATCAGCGAAACCAGCTCCGAAACGATCGAATGGTGGCCGTGATTCCGGTCGCCGGACGGGTCCGGAATCCTGCCGTCTGTTGCCGCCTGCATGATTGCTCTCCTGCATACGTTTTTATGCCCGCGGCGCTACTTGTGCGTTAAGGCTGCGTCCCGTACAAATACGGGTGGGCTCGAATCTGCATTAGGCGCAGTATCGTGCGGCGAATGGGCGTGTTTTTTTTCACTGTCGATGGACCGACTCATGGCTGAGAACCCTGCTTCCCAACGCGAGATCTTCGTGGTCGACGACGACCCCGCTATCCGCGACACCTTGTCGATGGTGTTGTCGGCGGGCGGATATCAGGTGATTTGCTTTGCCGACGGCGCCGCGCTGCTGGCATTGGCGCGGACGCGAACGCCGGCCTGCATCCTGCTCGACGTGAATATTCCCGGCAAATCCGGCCTCGATATCCTGAAGGAGCTTTCCGGCGAGGACTATCCCGCGCCGATCTTCATGATCTCCGGCCAGGGCGACATCGCCATGGCGGTCAGCGCGATCAAGAATGGCGCGCTGGATTTCATCGAAAAGCCGTTCCGCGGCAGCGAAATAGTGGCCCGGCTCGACGAAGCGATAGGGGCATATGCACGCCGGCAGGCAGAGAACTCCGCCTCGCGAACCGCGTCGCTGCATTTTCCGGGACGGGAGCCATTGACGCGGCGCGAACGCGAGGTGCTGGAGCAATTCACGTCGGGCGCTTCCAACAAGGAAGCCGGGCGCCATCTCGGAATCAGTCCGCGCACCATCGAAGATCATCGCGCCAACATCATGAAGAAGCTCGGCGCCAGGAATGCGGCCGATCTCATTCGAATCGTGATGACCGCCGCGCGCGGCTCCTGAACCGGCGCGTCAATGTCCTTGCGGCGCCCCTGCGAACGCAGGGATGACGTCCGGAGCTAGCCGGCGAGCGCCTTGCGGATCATCGTGGCCAAATCCGACTTGCGGTACGGCTTGGCGAGCAGCAGGACTCCGGAGTCGAGCCGGCCGTGGTGGATGATCGCGTTTTCGGTGTAGCCCGAGGTAAACAGCACCTTGAGTCGGGGCCTGGCTTTCTGCATCTCGTCGGCGAGCTGGCGGCCGTTCATTGTGCCCGGCATGATCACGTCGGTGAAAAGCAGATCGAAGGCCTTGCCGGCAGCGACGATAGCAAGTGCTTCCGCTGCATTGGCCGCATCCAGCGTGACATAGCCCAGCGAATGCAGCTGGGTCAGCACATAATCCCTGACCAGCTTGTCGTCTTCAACGACAAGGATGGTTTCATGGCCGCCCTCAACGGCCGCCCCGATCCCGGCTTCGGCAGCGGACAGGGCTCCGGTGCCCGGCGGCAGGTACATCTTGATCGTGGTGCCGTGGCCCTCCTCGCTGTAGATCATGATGTGTCCGGCGGACTGCTTCACGAAACCATAGACCATGCTGAGGCCGAGACCGGTGCCTTTGCCGGGGCCCTTTGACGTAAAGAACGGGTTGAACACCTTGTCGAGTATGGCGGCGGGAATCCCGGTTCCGGTGTCGCTCACGGCAATCAACGCGTAGCGTCCGGGCCGCACGTCGCCTTGCATGCTGGCGTAGCTTTCGTCGAGAAAGGCCATGCTGGTTTCGAGGATGAGCTTTCCGCCATTGGGCATCGCGTCGCGGGAGTTGAGCGCGAGATTGAGAATGGCGGTCGCGAGCTGACTGGGATCGACGGTCGCCATGCAGGCTTCGTCTTCAAACACCGATTCGATCTCGATCTGCTCGCCCAGCGTGGGCCGCAGCAGCTTGGCGGTGTCGATGATCAGCTCATTGACGTCGGTCTCCCGCGGCTGCAGCGGCTGTTTGCGGGCGAAGGCCAGCAGATGCTGGGTGAGATCCGCGCCCCGCGACGCGGCTTCGTCGATCATCCTGGTGATGGCGGCGAGTTGCGGGTCCTTCTCGACGGCCTCGGCCAGAATTTCGATGGTTCCGGTGATGACTGTCAGGATATTGTTGAAGTCATGGGCAATGCCGCCGGTGAGCTGGCCGACGGCTTCCATTTTTTCGGCCTGCCGAATCCGGTCCTCCGCCGCGATCCTGTCGGTCAGGTCGCGAATGAAGCCGTTGAACACAAACCCGTCACGGCGTTTCAACGCGGTGACGCTGAGCTCGACCTTGATCTCCCGGCCGTCACGCCGCAGGGCCTCGATCTCGATGCGGCGGCCGAGGATTGGACCTTCGCCGGTGCTCAGGAAGCGCGCGATGCCCGACGCGTGGCCGGCACGGTGGATTTCCGGAATGATCAATTCGCCGAGCTTTTGTCCCAGCGCTTCATCTTGCGACCAGCCGAAGATCGTTTCCGCCTGCGTATTCCAGTTTCGGATGCGGCCTTTCTCGTCGATCTGGACGAAGGCGTCGAGCGCGGTATCGATGATGCCGCGCGCCAGCTGTTCGCTTTCGCGCAATGTCTCCTGCGCCAGCCGGCTTTCGGTCATGTCGCGGCCGACGAAGAAATACCGTCGGACCGGCTCCGACCACGTACCCATCCAGGACAGCGTCACGATCCGCCCGTCCTTGTGAATGTAGCGCGAATCGGTATTCCGCGCCCGCTTTCCGCGCCGCGCCAGGCGCAGTTCGTCACGGCTGATCTCGAGGTCGTCGGGGTGGAGGAATTCGCTGGCGTTGCGGCCGATCATTTCCTTCGGCGCATATCCCAGGATGGTCGCGGCGCTCGGGCTCACCTGAACCAGCACGCCCGTTGGATCGATCACCAGGATCAGGTCCTGGGAGGTTTCGAAGATGCGGCGTCGCTCCTCGATCTGCTGGCGCAGCGCATGCTCGGTCCTTCGGCTTGCCGTGATGTCACGAGCGGTGGTCGATGCACCGATGATCAGTCCCGACGGTGCCTTGATCGGGGAAATGGCGAGCGAGACCTGGACCAGGCTGCCATCCCTGCACAAGCGCTCGGTTTCGTAGTTCTCGATGGTTTCGCCCCAGCTGACCCGACGCAGGATGTCACTGACCTCCTCCGCACGGGTGGGCGGCACGATGAGGTTGATCCGCTGTCCGACCGCTTCCGTCGCTGGATATCCGAACAGTCGTTCCGCGGCCGGGTTCCAGCCGGTGATCGCGCCGTCGAGGGATTGTGTGACGATGGCGTCAATGGAGGATTCGACGGCGGCGCTGAAGAGGCGCTCGCGCGAGGCGTAATGGTCGCGCGCGGCCACGGTGCGACGATGATCCTGAACTTCGTGCTCGAGCGCGGCGGCCTTTGCATTCGCTTCGCCCATCACCCGGGCAAATGCGCGCGCGAGTACGCCGGTCTCGCCGCTGGCGTCGACCGGAATGGCGGTCAGCCCGCCGCGGCCGGCGCCCTCGACGGCCGCCGTCAATTGGATGATCGGCCGGGTCAGCGTCCTCGCAATGAACACGGCCAGTGCGGCCGCGCACAGCACGGCGATCAGTCCGACCAGGAGCGATGAATTTCGGATCGCCGAGGCGGACGCCATGAAGGCGGCGTTCGGACTCCGCTCGATGACGGCGACCCATTCGCCGCCGGCCAAACGCGCGGGAGCAAGCGCTAATCCGTCCGGACGTGCGCCCCGTTCCGGGACGGCCTTTGCGAAGCTCCGGCTCGCGCCGAACGATGATACCAGATCGGGGAAGTCGCTTCGCCAATCGTTGGGCTTGCCGAGCTGCGAGCCGAATTCCCGCGTGCGATCGGGGTGAACCAGGTACTCGCCCCTGCCGTCGACCACGTAGGCGCTTTCGCCCGGCCGCACCGATGACCTGACGCGATCGAGTGCTTGCCGCATGTCGGCGTTGATGAGGACGATGCCGTACGGCTTGCCGTCGGGCGCCATGACCGGTTTTGCGATCAGCAACGTCGGCACATGGGGGGTCTCGACGACACCGTTCTCCGCGTTCAGAGCGACGTGCGAGACGTAAATTCCGTCCGGAGCCAGGCTGATCGTGTCCCGGAACCAGGGCTCATCGCCAACCCGCCGCATCTCGCTTTCCGGAACGATGCGCACCGCGCCATCAGGTCCGGAACGGTCGACGCGAACGAGCTCCCGGTGGCCGTCCTCTACCCCGATGAAGCGGAGCGAATGTGCCGGCTTGAGCGCCATCTGGGCAGCCAGCCGGGTTCCCAGCCGCTCGCGCCAGAGCGCCTCCGGGATTTGATCGGTCGGATCGATGCCGCCATTGAGACGGGCACGCATCAAGCCATGGACCGCCGCCAGGCTGTGAAAGGTGGCAATGTCGCCGGGTCCGCTGCGCACATGCGAGTCCAGCTCGGCGGCGACAAACCGGGAATGCGTCTCGATGCGATCGAGCATGCGGGGCAGCAGCGCCTGCTCCAGGTTGCGATAGCTCAGCCATCCGACCGCGGATACCGCGAGCGCAACCAGCAGGATCATCGCGGCGGCTAATCTGGTTGCAAGCGTCATCTTGGTCTTCGCACCACTCTATCCCGCCATGGTGCGCGGCTGGCCGGGACGCCCAACGCTATTCCGCTTTATGGGCGGGAAGCAACCTCGCCGGCGGGCTGGGATGATGACGACGCACGCTGTGCGGCCTCGAGGGACCCGGCAACGGCTGCCAGCAGCGCGGCCGGCTTGAAGGGCTTCTGCAGGCTCCGGACCGCGCCGAGCTTGGTGGCCATGGTCAGGAAATCCGGGCCGGAGCCGGAATCGGAAGTGACGGGATTGCCTGATATCACGATGATCGGGATCAGGGGTTGTTGCTGATGGACCAGCCGCATGGTTTCCAGGCCGTCCATGCCCGGCATGAAGATATCGAGAAACAGCAGATCGAATTCACCCGCCTCGAATATCGCGAGCCCTTTGCGGCCATCGCCGGCGACGACAACGCTGTGGCCGGCCCGTTCCAGCAAAATCCGGATGGTCGCCTGCACTGCAATGTCATCGTCCACGACCAGAATCTGTGCCAAGTCCAACTCTCCGCTTCGAATCTGGAATCAACACCGGCCTGTCGCAAAAGGGTTGCTGAATTCGCATTCGCACGCAAGCATTTCCATTGGTGGACGACGCGTTGATTCTGTTGGAACGATGGCCGAGAAGCCATTCCATCTGCACGGTTCAGGGCAGACACGGATCAAGGGGCTGTGCGGGGGAATGTGATTCGGGAGAAAAAAATGTCACTGATCCCGATCGAACGCGACTCCGATTCTCTTTTCCTTCCGCCATACCACGTGGCAGGGCAAACGCCGCCCCTCTGCCGGCAAGATCAAGCCAAAGCGATCGGGGATCCCGACCGGACTGGCCACGTCCAGCGCCGCTCCCGCCTCGGACATGTTGCGGACGGTGCAATCGATGGTCCCGCCGCCGAATTCTATGATTCCGGCCTTCAGGACCCGGTGTCGCGGAGTTGCGCGGTGCTCTGCCATCAGGGCACCAGCGAGGGCGTCAAGCCCGGTTCATCCGATTGAGCGTGGTGACGAGAATAATCGCGGCCGTTGTTGTCGAGACCCTTCGGGTTCACCGGTTCGGCGGTAGCGAGCCAGCGTCCGGTCTCGTCGCATACGAACAGGCCGCGGACTCGACCCAAGGGGGGGTTGCGAAAGTTGATGAGGGTCTGAAGCCGCGCGATGGCCTCCGGCCCGTTGCCGTGGATGGGACCCCGGTTGCGACGGGAAGAGCTCATTGCGAATTCGAACCTTTCGTCCCTCTTGCCGGTGAATCGAGAAGGCGACGGTGCAACGTCGTTCCTGCAGCGCAAGGCGACTCACCTCGGTTGGATATCGTTACGGATCCGGCGCTCTCCGGGTGTTAAGTTCCGGACCGGTAGAACTACTGAAGGACCATCTGGCTGGAGACTCGCGCTTCCGCATGAATCATTCGCTAAGATATTCCGGAAAACGCGCGCGAATTTCGGCCAGATATCCAAGCGTTCCCGACAAATGCTGGCGCAGGTGACGCTGGGCTTCATCAGGCTGGTTGGCGCTGATCGCCGCGACGATGAGTTTGTGATGGCGCACGATGTCTTGCGCTTTTCCGGGCGAAGGCAAATGGAGTCGGCGCAGCCGGTCGATGTGGCCGCTGCGGCTGCGCACCAGATCCCAAAGCGCCCGGTTGCCCGTCGCGGCATAGAGCTGCGCATGGGAATCATTGTCGGCAGCTATGAATTTCTCGTAGTCGCCGGCTCTGGCGCATTTCTGCTGCAGCGCAATTGTGCCGTTCAGCTCGTCCATCAAGGCATCGACATGCTCCAGCCCGAGCGCCTTGACGATTTCCAGCTCCAGCGCCTGCCGCAGGAAGTGAGCCTGCTGCGCCAGTCGCACATCGATCCGGCTCACGACCGTGGCATGCTGCGGGAAGACGTCGACCAGGCCTTCCTCCTCGAGCCGCATCAGCGCGTCGCGGATCGGGGTCGAACTGACGCCGAACTGCGTGGCAAGTGCTGCGCGCGACAAGGGCGATCCGGGCGGCAATTTGAGCGAGACGATCATGTCGCGCAGCCGCTCGAACACCTGGGGTGCGGCCTGACGGTCTCGATCGAGCCGGTCGGCGGAATGCGGGCTGGCTGGGCGGGAAGCGATTTGCGGTGAATCCATCAGGGAACCGGGGTGGTCGGGGCAAGGGGTCAGGCAAAGGTCAGGCAAAGGTCAGGCAAGCCGCATCCTGATTCCCGCGGCGTTCGGCTCGATCCTCACGGGGCTGAAGATCGGCTGGGCGTTCGCGTGGCGTACCCTGATCGCGGCCGAGCTGGTATTCGGCGTGTCGTCGGGGCAGGGCGGGCTCGGCTGGTTCATCTTCGAGAACCGCAACCTGCTGGACATTCCGGCCGTTTTCGCCGGCCTTTTGACCGTGATCGTGATCGGCCTGGTCGTGGAAAACCTGATCTTCCGTACCATCGAGCGCAACACCGTGCAAAAGTGGGGCACGCAGTCTTGAGCCCAGGAATGACCCCGACATGACCGACAAGAAAAAGACCCCCGACCAGCTCCGCAGCGCGCGCTGGTTCGCGCCCGACGATTTGCGCGCCTTCGGCCATCGCTCCCGCGCGATGCAGATGGGTTATGCGCCGGAGGAGTGGAAGGACCGTCCCGTCATCGCGATCCTCAACACCTGGTCGGACGCGCAGCCCTGCCACATGCATTTCAAGAGCCGGGTCGACGACGTCAAGCGCGGCGTGCTGATGGCGGGCGGCTTTCCGATGGAATTGCCGGCGCTGTCGCTGTCGGAATCGTTCCTGAAACCGACCACCATGCTCTACCGCAACATGCTGGCGATGGACGCCGAGGAACTGCTGCGCGGCCATCCCGTCGACGGCGTGGTGCTGATGGGCGGCTGCGACAAGACGACGCCGGGCCTGCTGCTCGGCGCCACCTCGATGAATTTGCCGGCGATCTACCTGCCGGCGGGACCGATGCTGCGCGGCAACTGGAAGGGCAAGACCTTGGGCTCCGGCTCCGACGCCTGGAAATACTGGGACGAGCGCCGCGCGGGAAAAATCTCCGACAAGGACTGGGTCGATGTCGAGGCCGGCATTGCGCGGAGCTACGGCACCTGCATGACCATGGGCACCGCCTCCACCATGACCGCGATCGCCGAATCGATCGGCATGACCCTGCCGGGCGCGTCCTCGATCCCGGCCGCCGACGCCGGCCATATCCGCATGGCCTCGGAATGCGGCCGCCGGGTCGTCGAGATGGTGTGGGAAGATCTCACGCCGCAGAAGATCCAGAGCCGCAAGGCGTTCGAGAACGCCATCACCGTGGCGATGGCGATGGGCTGTTCGACCAATGCGATCATCCATTTGATCGCGCAGGCGCGCCGCGCCGGCCAGGACATCGGCCTCGACGATTTTGAAACTGCCAGCCGCAAGGTGCCCGTGATCGCCAATGTCCGTCCCTCCGGCGACAAATATTTGATGGAGGATTTCTTCTATGCCGGCGGGCTGCCGGCGCTGATGAGCCGGATCAAGCAGCATCTGCATCTAGACGTCATGACCGTCACCGGCCGGACACTCGGCGAAAACATTTCTCGCGCTGAAGTCTATGATGACGACGTCATCCGCACCGTGGAAAATCCGATCTATGCCGAAGGCGCGCTGGCGGTGCTCAAGGGTAACCTCGCTCCGGATGGATGCGTCATAAAACCCAGCGCCTGCGAGCCGCGCTTCCTCAAGCACACCGGCTCCGCGCTGGTGTTCGACGATTATCCTTCGATGAAGAAGGCGATCGACGATCCCGATCTCGACGTGACGGCTGATCACGTGCTGATCCTGCGCAATGCCGGGCCGCAGGGCGGGCCGGGCATGCCGGAATGGGGCATGCTGCCGATCCCCACAAAACTGGTGAAGCAGGGTGTGCGCGACATGGTGCGGCTGTCGGATGCACGCATGAGCGGCACCAGCTACGGCGCCTGCATCCTGCATGTCGCGCCGGAATCCTGGATCGGCGGCCCGCTGGCGCTGGTGCGCAATGGCGACCGCATCTCGCTCGACGTCGCCGCGCGCACCATCAACCTCGATGTGCCGGAAGCCGAGCTGGCCAAACGCCGCGCCGAATGGCAAGCGCCGGAGAAGCGCTATGAGCGCGGCTACGGCTGGATGTTCACCAAGCACATCAAGCAGGCCAATGAGGGCTGCGATTTCGACTTCCTCGAAACCGGTTTCGGCAAGCCGGTCGATGAACCTTCGATTTATTAGTCCGTCGTTCCGGGGCGCGACGCGAACCCGGAACCTCGAGATTCCGGGTTCGATGCTGCGCATCGCCCCGGAATGACAAGGGGAAAGCCAATGACCAGACTGAGCAATGCCACCCGCGCCAAACTGAAGACCATCTCAACCGCCACCGTGGCCACCGCATTGTTCAAGCGCGGTTTTCGAATGCAGTGCATTCAGGACGTGCACCCGCTCGGCGCCGACCAGCCGACGCTGGTCGGCGAAGCCTTTACCCTGCGCTA
>NZ_JAURXB010000048.1 GCF_030654605.1 Bradyrhizobium sp. | reverse complement strand
GACAATTGCTGGGTCAAGATCAACAAGGATGTCGATATCGCTGTCGGGATTGTCATCGCCGCGCGCGACGGAACCAAATAGCGCAGCATGAGCGACGCCCTGCGCTCGCAGGTCGGTCTCACGCTCTTTCAGCTTTTCTATGATCTCGTCGCGGGTCATAGCCACATTGTAAGGCAAGAAGGGTAAAAAAACACGCGTCTTTTCCGGCTCTTGCAGGCAAATTCAGCCCCCGGGATCGCCGCAATGATGCGAACGGCCGCAAGCCGCTATCACAGCCTCGACGCCATCGTTCGCATCCGCTCGGCGGTCAGTTCATCGGCCGGGAAAAACGTCTCCAGCGCCAGTTCCGACAGCGTGATGTCGACCGGGGTGCCGAAGATCATGGTGGTGGAAATGAAGCTCAGCACCTCGCCGTTCAGCCGCAGCTTGAACGGGATCGCGACATTGTCCGACGACAGCGGCGCCGGGCGCGCCGGGATCGGATAGGCCTTCAGTTCGTAATAGAGTTTGAGCAGTTCCGGATCGGCGGTCGCCTCGCACTGCCGGTGCAGCCGCTCCAGCAGATGGCCGCACCATTCGGCGAGGTTGACGGTGCGCGCCGCCAGCGCCTCGGGGTGAAAGGCAAGTCGCAGCACATTGACAGGCTGGCCGAGCAGATGCGGTGCAATGCCTTGCAGCAAGGGCATCACCATGCGGTTGGCCGAAACCAGATTCCAGTGCCGGTCGATCGCCAGCGCCGGATTGGGCTCATGCGCCTTCAGCACCAGTTCGATCGCCGCCCGCGCCGATTTCAGCGCGGGATCGTCGAGCGAACGCTGCGGAAATGCCGGCGCATAACCCGCCGCCACCAGCAACACGTTGCGTTCGCGCAAGGGAACCAGCAGCCGTTCCGCCAGCTTCAACACCATCTCGCGCGACGGCGCCGCGCGGCCGGTTTCCACGAAACTCAAATGACGCGCGGAAATCTCGGCGTCGCCGGCCAGATCGAGCTGGCTGAGATGGCGGCG
>NZ_JAURXB010000041.1 GCF_030654605.1 Bradyrhizobium sp. | reverse complement strand
CGCCGCCCCGCGCTCGCCGTGGACATGCGTGTACGCCGGCACGAACGCAGCGTTGAAGGCGCCTTCGGCGAAAATCGCCCGGAAGTGATTGGGCAGCCGCAAGGCGACGAAGAACGCGTCGGCCACCGGACCGGCGCCGAGGATCGCCGCGAGCATGATGTCGCGCGCAAAACCGGTCAGCCGCGAAAGGAGCGTAAAACCGCCGACGGTGAAGATACGTCCGAGCATCAGCCGCTTCTACAGCATGCGGCGGCGCTGCAAAATGGCGAAATCAGGAAGAAAGCACGCCGCGCACAGCCTCGATGACCCGCTCCTGCGTCGGTTCATCGAGATAGGCATGCATCGGCAGGCTGATGACATCGTCCGAAAGCCGTTCGCTGGCCGGCAAGCCGCCGTCGGCAACCGGGAAATCCCGGTAGGCGGTCTGCTGATGCATCGATTTCGGATAGTAGATCGCGGTCGGAATGCCCTGCGCCTTGAGCGCGGCGGCGAAACCGTCGCGGTCGCAGCCTTCGGGCAGCCGGATGGTATACTGCGCCCATATCGAGGTGCAGCCGCTGGCGAGGCGCGGCACCGACACCAAATTGCCGAGGCCGCGCGCGTAGCGCTCCGCGATCTGGTTGCGCGCGGCGATCTCGTCGTCGAAAATCTTCAGTTTCTCGAGCAGGATCGCCGCCTGCATGGTGTCGAGCCGCCCGGTGAGCCCGAGACGGACATTGTCGTACTTGTCGGAGCCCTGGCCATGGACGCGGATGCTGCGCAGGGTTTCGGCCAGCGCGTCATCGTCGGTGAAGATCGCACCGCCGTCGCCGTAGCAGCCGAGCGGCTTGGCCGGGAAAAAGCTGGTCGCAGTGGCAAGGCCCATGGTGCCGAGGCGGCGGCCCTTGTAGCTCGCGCCGAATGCCTGCGCCGCGTCGTCGAGCACGAACAGGCCCTCGGCCTTCGCCACCGCCGCGATGGCATCATGGTCGGCGCTTTGCCCGAACAGGTCGACGGGCATCACCGCCTTCGGCGCAAGACCGCGCTTGCGCGCGGTCGCGATGCCGCGCTTCAGCGAATTCACGTCCATGTTGAAGGTCGCTTCATCGACATCGACGAAAACGGGCACGGCGCCGGTCAGCGCCACCGCCTCGCCGGTGGCGCAAAACGTAAACGACGGACAGAATACCGCATCGCCGCGGCCGACACCCTTGGCCATCAGCACCATCAGCAGCGCGTCGGTGCCGCTGGCGCAGGTCACGACATGTCTGGCGCCGCTGTAGTCGGCGAGTGCTGTCTCAAGCGCGGTCACTTCCGGACCGTTGATGAACTGGCAATGCGTGAGCACGCGGGTCACCGCCTGATCGATCGATGCGCCGAGCCGGCGGCGCTGCGCGGCGATGTCGATGAACGGTACGGGTTCTGGACGCAGGTGCTGGTTCATGGAACCTCGGGGGGATTGCGATTGGGTCATGCAGGGATCGCTAGCCGACGACGCGGCGTGGCCCGGTGCGGGCGGCGGCGGAGGCGGCCGGCTTTGCGGGAGTTTCCAGGCAGCGGATCGCGATTTCGAGGCTGGCGACGCCTTCGTCGCCGGTCACCGCCGGCACAGCGCCGGATCGCACCGCGCCGAGGAACGAAATCAGTTCGGCGCGCAGCGGCTCGTCATGGCCGACGGGCAGATGGCGCATCGAATAGCTGCCGTCCGGCTTGAAGCCGAAACACTCGGTGACCTGGCGGGTCAAGAGGTCGCCCATCACATATTTGCCGCGGGTCGCGACCGTGACGTTGCGTGCCTTGAACGGCGTCAGCCAGTTGGTGTTGATATGCGCGAGCACGCCGGAGGCGGTGCGGAACTGCAACAGCGCGATATCCTCGCGCTCGGCGACGGCGCTGGACAATTGCGGCTGCACCTCGACGATGTCGGACTCGGTGAACCAGCGGATCAGGTCGATGTCGTGCACGGCGAGATCGATCACCACCCCGACGTTCGACATCCGCGGCGGAAACGGGCCGACGCGGGTGATCGCGATCGAAAGAATGTCTTCGCCGGCCAGCGCCTGCTTGATGGCGGCGACCGCCGGGTTGAAGCGTTCGACATGCCCCACCATGAGCGTCACGCCGGCGCGGCTGGCGGCCTCGACGATCTCGCGTCCCTCCTCCACCGTGGAGGCGATCGGCTTTTC
>NZ_JAURXB010000039.1 GCF_030654605.1 Bradyrhizobium sp. | reverse complement strand
GATATCGTGGAATCGACCAGGGCGATCGCGGAGGCGCGCTACAAGGCGGTCAACATGGCCGGCGCTTCGGTGATCGCGGCGGTGACGAACGCGCTGGAGGGCCGCGAGTTTCCGTTCGTGTTCGGCGGCGATGGCGCGAGTTTTGCGGTGTCGCCGGACGATGTCGAGCGCACCCGGGAAGCGTTGGCGGCGACCGCGATCTGGGTCGAGGAGAGCCTCAACCTGGTGATGCGGGTGGCGCTGGTGCCGGTGGCGGCGGTGCGGGCGCAGGGTCTTGATGTTCGGGTCGCGCGGTTCGGGCCGTCGGCCAATCTGTCCTATGCGATGTTCTCCGGCGGCGGTCTCGGCTGGGCGGAGACGGCGATGAAGCGTGGCGAGTTCGCGGTGCCGAAGGCCGCGCCCGGCACCCAGCCGGATCTCACCGGGCTGTCGTGCCGGTTCGAGGAAATTCCGTCCGTGCGCGGCCTTATCCTCTCGGTGCTGGTGGTGCCCGCGCGCGCCGCCGATCCGCAGGCTTTTCGCAAGGTGATCGAGGACATCATCGCGCTGGTCGAGCGCAGCCCGGATGCCGGACGGCCGGTGCCGCCGGATGGCCCGCCGCTGACATGGCCGCCGAGCGGCAACAAATACGAAGTCGCGACGATGCGCGGGTCGCTACTGAGGCGGCGCGCCTTCGTGCTGGCCAACACGCTGTTCGTCTATGTCATCATGCGCTTCGGCATCAGCGTCGGCGGCTTCGTGCCGAAGACCTATGTGCAGCAGGTGGTGGAGAATTCCGACTTCCGCAAATACGACGACGGCTTGCGCATGATCCTCGACTGCACGCCGGAGCTGGAAGGCGCGCTGACCAAGGTTCTGGCCGCGGCGGCCGCGGCGGGAATTGTGCGCTATGGCCTGCACCGGCAGGATGCCGCGATGATGACCTGCTTTGCGCCGTCGGTCACGCGCAGCGACCATGTGCATTTCATCGACGGCGCCCGCGGCGGCTATGCCTCGGCGGCGACGGCGCTGAAGGCGATGGCGGCGTAAATCACCGTCCGGCGCGGGTCCAGTTCTCGCCGCCGCAGAGCGCGCCCATGCAGCCCTCGACCTTGAGCGTATCCGGACCGGCCAGCGAGACATGGCTCACATAGGTGCTGCCGTCATCGGCGTTGTAGATCTGCCCGGACCATCGGTTCGGCGCTGATGGCTGCATGCCGCTGAACAGCGGAAGCCCGATCATCCGGCGCTTCTTCAGGGCCGGATTGGGATTCTTGTCGTCGACCTGGGGTTTGCCGGTGGCGGGATCGATCGGATCCCGCAGCCCGACGATGACCCCGCAAAGTCCGCCGCCGCATTTGCTGACGCGCACTCTGGCGTCGCCGGCCTGGGTCAGCCAGACGCCGGTCGCCTCACTGGCCTGCGCATGCGTGGGAGCGCCAAGCAACGCCGCCAGAATCGCCAGGTTCGCAACGATGGTGCCGAATCGGCAAGACATAGGCCTCTCCCTTGAAAGCGGGCCTGCATAGCAAAAAATCGAATTTGTGCAATGCGGAACTCACTTGCCCCAAAGCTCACTTGCCCCAACGCGTCAGCCAGACCGATGCGGCGACGCCGACGCCGAACAGCACCATGGCGGCGCCGACCAGCGCGAACAGCGCTGAGGCCGGGGCATCGATCGACACCAGCCACCAGCCGCCGAGCGCGACCAGCAGCAGGCGGCCGGTACCGGCCAGCACCGGACCGCCGACCTTCGCAGCCCCCTGCGACGCGAAATAGAGGCAGGTGCCCAGTCCGAAAAACGCGAATGCCGGGCCGGCCCAGGCGAAATAGG
>NZ_JAURXB010000032.1 GCF_030654605.1 Bradyrhizobium sp. | reverse complement strand
AACGGAAAAATGGGGCAAGGTGGTGAAGTTTGCCGGCGCCAAGGTGGACTAGTGAAATGGTATCAAGGTAAGGTTTTCGGGCGCCAAACCGGCGTCCTCCTTACTGTGCATGGGGTTGTTTTCGAGATTTTTGGTCCGGGCCTAGCTGGCCGCGTTGCGCGGGGCGGTCTTGCCGAGCGAAACCGCCATCGCCGATATCAGCGGTTTCATGAAGAAGGCGTCGTTGGCGGGATAGATGTCCGTGCGCAGGTCGTGGGACTTCAACTCGTCTGACACGACAGGCCCGACCGAGGCGATCGGCGTGCGCGCCAGCCCCTCGCGCAATCGCGCTTCACATCCATGCGCCCGCGCGACGTCGAACAGGCGGCGCGCCTGGCCCGAACTGGTCAGCGCAATCGCGTCGATCCGGCCCTGCGCCATCTCGTCGATCGCGGTGATGATGTTGGTTTCGGCGGCCTGCGCGTCGTAGACGTAGGGCAGCACGGTGTCGACTTCAGCGCCTTGCGCCGTGATCGCGCCGATCAGCGCGCTGTGATCCTTGTCCGGATAGAGCTGCAGGCCGATGCGATGGCCCGCCAGATCGACCCGCGACAGCATCTCGGCAATACCTTCCGAGGTCGGCTTCTCCGTCGTCACCTGCGGCTCCAGCCCGATCTCGCGCAGCGCCCGGCCGGGTTTGGGGCCGCGCGCGAACTTGCGCGCCTTGCCGAAGGCCGCGATCAATTCCTGATCGACGCCGGTCCGCCGCGCCAGCTTCATCAGCCGCCGCAGACCCTCGCCGGTCATCAGCACCAGATCGTCGCAGGGGTCTGCGATGAAACGGCCGATCCAGGCCTCGACTGGCGCGGAATCCGGGGCGTCGTGGATGGTGAACATCGGACATTGCACAACGTCCGCGCCCTGCTCGGTGAGCAGGCGGGAAAACTGCGCCTCTTCACGGGTTTCCAGGATCAGAATGCGATAGCCGTTCAGTCTGTCAGCCATGATCCTGCTCTAACGCGATTCTGCTCTAACGTGTCGCCTGTTGTTTGTTCATCATGACGCCCCGACCGGGATTGGCGCAAGGGCGTTCCGGGTGATAGAGCAGGCCGCAAATCGCCGTTCCGCCCCCGTCTCCCGGAAGTCATCAAGCTCGCCATGCCCGATCATCAGTTCGTTCTGACGTTGTCCTGCCCGGACCGTCCCGGCATCGTTTCGGCCGTATCGACGTTCCTGGCCCATAACGGGCAGAACATTCTCGATGCCCAGCAGTTCAACGACGTCGAGACCGGTCATTTCTTCATGCGGGTGGTGTTCAATGCCGCCGATCTCGCGGTCAATCTGGCTTCGCTGCAGACCGGCTTCGGGGCAATCGCCGAACGCTTCGGCATGGAGTGGTTGATGCGCGACCGCGCCAGCCGTCGCCGGGTCATGCTGCTGGTCTCGAAATCCGATCACTGCCTCGCCGACATCCTGTATCGCTGGCGCACCGGCGAACTCGAGATGATCCCGACCGCGATCGTTTCCAACCATCCGCGCGACACCTACAGCAATCTCGATTTCGGCGACATTCCGTTTCACTACTTGCCGGTCACCAAGGAGACCAAGCGCGAGCAGGAGACCGCGGTCTGGAATCTGGTCGGCGAGACCAGGACCGACCTCGTGGTGCTGGCGCGCTACATGCAGATCCTGTCGGACGAGATGTCGGCGCGGCTGTCGGGACGCTGCATCAACATCCATCATTCGTTCCTGCCGGGCTTCAAGGGCGCGCGGCCCTATCACCAGGCGCATGAGCGCGGCGTCAAGCTGATCGGCGCCACCGCGCATTACGTCACCAGCGCGCTCGATGAGGGGCCGATCATCGACCAGGACGTCGAGCGCATCAGCCACCGCGATACGCCCGAAGACCTGGTTCGCAAGGGCCGCGATATCGAACGCCGCGTGCTGGCGCGCGCCATGCGCCATCATCTGGAGGATCGCGTGATCCTCAACGGCCGCAAGACCGTGGTGTTCATGGACTGACGGAACTGCGTCAGTCGAATTTGGGATTGAAGGCTCTCGGATTCCAGCCGAAGTCGCGCGTGGCCGGTGCGGAATCGAAGGTCATGTCCTTCATCATGCGGATGCCCATCGCGACATTGGCGCCC